>NZ_JBCHVF010000004.1:0-214531 GCF_050474465.1 Sinomonas sp. B1-1
GCTGGTACAACAACGAACGCACCTCCCAACGACTCCAGGGCCTGAGCCCGGTCCAATACCGCGCCCAGGCCCTGGCAGCCTAGGATCTCAATAAGCCAGTCCAACTATCGGGGACCAGTGCACAACGGGTGGGACGGGACCCCGCAACGGGTGGGACGGGACCCCGCAACGGGTGGGCCTACGGGGCGAGGACGCCCCGCACAAAGTCGGCCGCCGGGCCCGCATGGGCCTGTCGGATCCGCAGGAACAGCGCGATGCATTCGGGCCCTGGCCAATCCTGCGGCAGCAGCTCGGACGGCAGGCCCGGATCGAGGTACGGGATGACCCGCCACGCGTCGATGCATCCGACATACGCCGCGAAGCTCTCGGCGGCACTCCGGCTGTGCTCCGGCACGCCCGACTGCCCTTGGACGAACTCCCGGTGCAGCTGCGCGATCCCCTCGAGGTCCCACCACTGCCCCACCTGCCCGGCCGCGACCGGCCCCGCCGGCAGCCCACGCGCGGTGAACAGCACCACGTGCCCCGACAGGCCAAGCCCCTCCACCGCGTCCTCGACCTCGCCGCGCAGGAAGTCGGGGCAGATCCACACCCCGGCCTCCACGGTGCCACAGCCGATCCACTTCAGCTGCCTGCGGAGCTGGTGCCTGGCGTCCCGCATCGCCTCCGGCACCGAGAACACGATCAGGCACCACTCGCCGTCGGCCGCCATGGCCCGCGGCTCGTGGATGCGCCGGTCGCCGCGGGCGAGCATCGCCTCGGCGCCCGCTGCGAGCGCGAAGCCGGGGACGCCGTCGTGCGCCTGAGCCTGCAGGAGGCCGCGCGCCTTGACGCGGCTCAGCGCCGTGCGCGCCTGCGGCACAGGCACCCCGAGGGCGCCGAGCAGGGCCAGGAACGCGTCGGTGGGCATCCAGCCACCGGCCTCGCGCAAATACAGCCCCACCACCGTGCGCAGGAGGGAGACGGCGCTGCCGGGCCGCGAGACCATGTCGTCCGCGACGCGCGGCTCGCGCCCCGCCTGGAGGCTCTGGGTCATGCGAGCTCGGTCAGGGCGGCCCGGATCGCCTCGATCCCGGCCTCCACCTCGGCGAACGACGTGCTCAGCGGCGACAGCCCGATCCGCAGCCCGTGCGGGGGCCGGAAGTCGGGGATGACGCCCCGCTCCCACAGCAGCGCTGTGACCTCGCGGAAGCGCGGGTGGTTGATGGTGATGTGCGAGCCGCGCACCGATGGGTCGCGCGGGCTCGCGAACTGCACCCCGAGCGGGGCCAGGTCGCGGTCCGCGAGGGCGGTGGCGAACTCGGTCAGGAGCACGGACTTGGCGCGCAGGGCGTCGATCCCGCCCGCCTCCGCGATCAGCTCGACCATGGCGGAGAGCGGCTGCATGGCGAGGATCGGCGGCGTGCCCGTGATGAAGCGGCGCATGCCGGCGGCAGGGAGGTAGGACTCGGTCATGCCGAAAGGGTCGGCGGCGCCCATCCAGCCCCAGATCGGCTGCTGCAGCGTCTCCTGCAGGCCGGCGCGCACGTACCCGAACGCGGGCGAGCCCGGGCCGCCGTTGAGGTACTTGTAGGTGCAGCCCACCGCCAGGTCCACGCCCCACGCGTCCAGCTCGAGGGGCACGGACCCCGCCGAATGGCACAGGTCCCACACCACGAGCGCCCCGCCGCGATGCACGGCGTCGGTGATCGCGGGCGCGTCGGCGACGTACCCGGACCGGTAGGCGATGTGGGAGAGGAGCACGACGGCGGTGCGCGGCGAGAGCGCGGCCTCGACGTCTGCGGTGGTCACCCCGGTGGCGGGGTCAGGCGTGATCCAGCGGAGAGTGGCGCCGCGCTCGGCGGCGATGCCCTCGACGAGGAACCTGTCGGTGGGGAAGTTCTCGCGGTCGATCACGATCTCATCCCGGCCCGGCCCGGCGGCGTCGAGCGCCGCGCGGACCAGCTTGTAGATCATGACCGACGTCGAATCGGCCACGACGGTCTGCCCGGCCGCGGCCCCGAGGACCACCTCGCCGAGGCGGTCGCCGAGACGGAACGGCTCGTCCATCCACTCCTCGTCCCAGGCCCGGATGAGGCGCTGGCCCCAGGGCCCGGCCGTGAACGCGGCGAGCCGGTCGCCGATGTCCGCGAGCGGCCGGCCGAGGGAGTTCCCGTCGAGGTACGCGACCACCGGCTGGCCCTCGGGCTCGAGGAACCGGCCGCGGAATGCCGCGAGCGGGTCGGCGGCGTCGAGCGCTGCTGCGTCCAGCGTCGGGAGGCCGACGACGGCGGGTGCGCGGCCGGCGTCGTGCGCGGCCGGGGCGGGGGTGCTGGGGAGGGTCATGATCAGGCTCCGATCGCCGTGCGGACGGCGTACAGCTCGGGGAAGAAGGTCAGGTCGAGGGCGCGCTTGAGGAAGTCGACGCCGGAGGAGCCCCCGGTGCCGCGCTTGAAGCCGATGGTGCGCTGGACCGTGCGCAGGTGCCGGAAGCGCCACGCCTGGAAGTTGTCCTCGAGGTCCACGAGGCTCTCGCAGGCCTCGTAAAGGCCCCACGGCGTGGAGTCCTCCTCGTAGATCCGCTGGAACACCGGCACGAGGTCCTCGCGGAAGGTCCACGGCTCGCGCACGTCGCGGTCGAGGACGTCCTGCGGCACGTCGTAGCCGCTGCGGGCCACGAGCGCGAGGAACGCGTCGTAGACCGTGGGCTCGCCGAGGATCCGGGACAGGAGCGCGTGCGCCTCGGGCTCGGAGCGGAAGACGTCCAGCATCTTCGCGTGCTTGTTGCCGAGCACGAATTCGATGGCCCGGTACTGGTACGACTGGAAGCCCGAGGAGTTGCCGAGCGAGCCGCGGAACTGGGAGTACTCGCGGGGGGTGAGGGTGCCCAGGACGCTCCACTGCTCGGTCAGCGTCCGCTGGATCGCCTTGACGCGGGCGAGGCACTTGAGGGCCTTGCCGAGGTCGTCGGCGTCCATCAGGCGGCGCGCCTCGAGCAGCTCGTGCAAGACGAGCTTGAGCCACAGCTCGCTCGTCTGGTGCTGGACGATGAAGAGCAGCTCGTCGTGGTGCTCGGGCTGGCTCTGCGGGCGCTGGCTGTGGAGGAGCTCGTCGAGGGCGAGGTAGCGACCGTACGTCATGGCGCCGCGGAAGTCGGTGCGGACGCCGTCTTCGATCCGGCGGACGCCGGCGGGCTCGGCGGAGGTGGTCTGGGGCATATTCCCACGATATCAGCTAGGTGACGAACGTCAAGAGAATGAAATCGAGGCTCCTCCGAGGTGCCGTGTGCCGCACGGCTGAGTGGGCCGGTTGGCGGCTGTCTCCTTCTCGGCGTCTTCCCGTTGATGTACCTTGACCCCCACAGACACAAGCGCGAGATCATCCGCTCCGAAGGAACTCGATGCAGCGCCCGCAGGTTGGATGCGTCTCGATGCCGGCAGCAAGGCGGAGATGATGGAACCCCACGCCCTCGACTTCCCCAAGATCGACGCGGTACTGCGCGCCGACGGCACCGGAGAGGTCACGATCGACGGAACGTCCCACCCTCTTCAGGCGGACGACGAACTTGCTGCCCTGCGAGAGGCCCTGAACCTCATCTCCGGAACGGCGATCCGGCTCGGGCGGCCCGTGAAAGTCACCACGAGGGATGGGGAAGGCCAGAGCCTCGTGGTCGTATCACCGGACGGCACGTTCACAGAGGTCCCGGCCCCCGATGCCGCCGGCGTGGGGCCGCAGGGCCGCCTGCCGGAGCCCGGCCGGCCTCCCGCGGAATCCGCCAGGCCGCACTCGTCGCGCACATCCTTCCTCCCTCAGGAACAGGCGGAGGAGCCCGCGACGCAGGGATGGCGAGGGATCCTCACCCGTGCCGGGTTCCGGATGCCGCCCAGCGCTGCAGAGCGCGCCGAGCGCGCGGACGTTCAGGCCGTCAGCCAGCACTGGCCGGGACCCCGCACGATCGCGGTTGTCAATGGAAAAGGCGGCGCGTCCAAGACCCCCAGCACGATCCTCCTGGCCGCCGTGTTCGCACGCGAGGGCGGCGCCGGCGTCCTGGCCTGGGACAACAACCAGACCCGCGGAACGCTCGGCTGGCGCACCGAGCAGGGGCCGCACGAGGCCACCGTGCTCGACCTCCTGCCCCAGGTCGAACCTCTGCTCGGGATCGCCGCCCAGTCCGCTGACCTCGCGCGATTCGTGCACCATCAGACGCGCGACCGCTTTGATGTCCTCCGAAGCAAGCCGATGGCCCTTGCCCACGAGCAGCGTGTGGAGCCGAACGATGTCGACGTGATCCATGCGGTTGCAGCCAAGTACTACCGCCTGATCCTCATGGACAGCGGCAACGACGAGAGCGATCCCATGTGGCTGCGCATGATTGACCGCACCGACCAGCTGGTCGTCGCCACCACCACCCGGGACGACCACGCCGAGGCCGGCGCCCTCCTCCTGGAAGCCCTGGCGGAGCGGGACGAGCACTCTGCCAGCCTCGCCGAGCAGGCGGTCGCCATTGTCAGCCAAGCCGATCCGAGGGCAACAGCGGACCAGGTCCGCCGGATCGCGGACGGGTACCGCCAGCTCGCACGCGAGGTCGTCACCATCCCCCACGACCCTGCCATGGTCGGCGGCCCGCTCCGCTACGGTTCCCTCCGGCCCGCCACCCAGCGGGCCTGGCTTGCCGCGGCCGCCGCGGTCGCCCGCGGGCTCTAGACCTGTCGGCTTCCCCGGGCCGCCGAGGCTCACCCTCGCGTCTGGGCCATCGCAAGGCCCGCGTCCAGGACCATCTCTGCCGTCGCCTCGTAATGGTGCCGAAGGCGCGCGGCCATCGCCTCGACGTCGTGCGCCAGTGCTGCCTCGAGCAGGCCGCGGTGCTCGCCCTCGACGTCCCGCTGCGACGCGGCAGGCGCGGCGGAGGCCCAGCGCCGGTAGAGCTCGGTGGTGCGGCCGAGCTGGCTGGCCTGCCGGAGGACGGGCGCGCACCCGCAGGCCGACAGGAGCGCCTCGTGGAACGCACGGTGGGCTTCCTGCCACGCAGCAGTGGTGACGGAAGGACCCTCCGGGTCGCGCCGCGGCGTGCGCGTCAGGCGGTGGTAGGCGGCCATCACCGCGCTCTCCCAGGCGACGTCCCCACGCTCGAGGCTCAACCGCGCGGCGTACACCTCGGTCAGACACCGCAGCTCCGTCAGGTCGTGCAGCTCCTGCACATCCAGGTCCCGGACCGCGGACCCACGCTGCGGCCGAAGGGTGACGAGGTCCTCAGCCGCGAGCCGGGTGAGGGCCTCGCGGATCACCGTGGTGCTCGTGCCGAGCCTCGCGCCGAGCGCACCGGGTGCGAGGCGCTCCCCCGGGCGCCACACGCCGTCGAGGATCGCGGCGCGCAGCATGCTGTACGCCTGCCGTCCAGCCGTTCCCATGCCCCCTCCTCAGGCTCTCGGCTGGCTGGTCACGGCTCGGCCCTGCGCACCGGCTCGCCGCGGGCGGGATCGGGCACGTGGTCGACGTGCACGACGCCGTCCGCGAACCCGACCGCTTGGACCTCGCCGGGCGCCGTGATGGGCGCTTCGCCCGCCACGGCCCGCGCGAGCGGATCGCGCCAGACGGCGGCGACGGCGTCGAAGGCCTCGTCCGTGAGGTCCGCGAGCATGGGCGAGTCCCGCCACTGGCCGCGGTCCCCGAACAGGAACGGCACGTCGAAGCAGTGGGGGGCGCCGGCACCGCCGGCCGCCTCGACGTCAAGGCGTGAAACGTGGACAGCCACCCCGGCCGAACGCAGGCGCCCCGCCAGTTCGCGGGCGGCACTGGCGAACTGGTGCTCGGTCATGTCGGCGGTCATCTGCCCCCACGCACCCTCAGCGGCAGGGAGCTCGCCGGGCCGCGCGAAGTGGGCCGCCCGGTACGCGTCCGCTGCCGCCGAGGGCAGGCTGCCGGCCGCGTGTGGCGGAATGAAGGCACGGGCCTCATGGGCCGTCGTCGCCAGCAGGACCTGCTCCACGCCGGCCAGACGCCCCACGGCCGCGTCCCAGTCCTGGACGTCGCCCGAAAGCCGACCGCCGGGAAGCGGCTGGACTCCCAGGCCGCGGCCCGCCCAGGCCCGGTTAACCTCCGCCGAGGCGGCCACGAGGACGCCGGGCGTGGCCGCCGACGGGTCCGCTCCGGCGAGCGCCTCGGCGAACACGCGGCGCCGGGCAGCGGCGCCCTCGGGGCCGGGCGGAGGCTGGTACGGCAGGCTGTAGAAGGCCAGCCGCCTGATCCGCCCTGCGAGCGCGGGATGCTGCGCGGCTGCGAACGCGAGCCACGCCCCGGCCGACTGGCCTGCAAGGGTCACGTCGTCCGGGTCTCCGCCGAAGTGCGCCGCGTGGTCGATGGCCCACTGGACCGCCGCGACGGCGTCCGCCACGGCCGGTGCAGTGCCGTCGGGGCCGGGGATGAAGCAGGCGGCCGCCCCGAGCCGGTAGGCGGGCACGGCGATGACCGCGCCGATCGCCTCGGCCAGGGCTGACGCGTCGTGCCAGCGGACCGATGCACCGCCCGAGACGTACCCGCCACCGGGCAGGAACACGACGAGGGGCGCGCCGGGAGCCGCCTCGGCGGGAGCGTACACGCTGATCTGGAAGGCGTCCTCGTCCTGGCGGGGTTCCCCTGCCGCGGGGCCGAGCAGCCAGTCCAGGCCCCCGGGCTGCTGGGGGAAGACCACGGCGTCCTCCACGGTTCCCACCGCGGCGGGTGCGACGGGCACGGCGGGCGGGAGGACGCCGTCGCCCGCTGGACCGCCGAGCCGCGCCCACCGACAGCGGGTGACGACGACGCCACGCGTCGTGCGGCCGTCGCCCGCCTCCTTCGCGTGCCCGCCGAGCGCGACGCTCATCGGATCGGCTCGTACTGCTCAGGGTCGACGGAGCGCGTGAGGTTCCAGTACTCGAGGACCGGCAGGGGCCAGATCTGGGAGACCCGGCCGAAGCGGTTCTTGTACCAGGTGTGCACGCTGGGATGTCCCCAGGCCTTGGTCGCACTGGCGGCGTCGAGCCGCTCGTAGAACTCGTCCAGGGCCTCCTGCTTGAGGTCGAGCGCGGACCAGCCCTCGGAGAGCTCGCGGCGGATGGCGTCGAGCGCGTACTCGAGGCCGTACTCGATCATCGAGAAGAGGCTGCCGTTGACCACGTGGCCGGTGTTGGGCCCCGAGACGATGAAGAGGTTCGGGAAGCCCGGCACGGTCATGCCGAGGTAGGCCTTCGCGTCGCCGCCCCAGTAGGCGTGGAGATCCCATCCCCCGCGGCCCGTGATGGAGAGCGGCTCGAGGAACTCGCTCGCCTGGAACCCCGTGGCGTAGATGACGGCGTCGAGCTCGTGCAGGACCCCGTCTCCGTCCACGACGCCCTCGGGGACGAAGTGGTCCAGTCCGGAGGTGACGAGCTGCGTCTGGGGCTTGCGGAGGGACGCGGCCCAGACGCCGTTGTCACGCAGCATGCGCTTGCCGCCGAGGAGGTAGTCGGGGGTGACCTTCTCGAGCAGGTCGGGGCGGCCGGCGTACTGCTCGGCCAGAAGCGCGCGGAGGGACTCCTGGACACGGTGGTGGACCTCGGAGATGGAGTCCGGGCGGGTCCACTGCGGGTCGATGACAGTGGTGTGCTGGCGGCCCTCGACGCCGAGCCAGTGCTGCCACAGGCGCAGCCACTGGCCGAAGTGGGGCAGGTGCTCGGAGAGCCACAGGACGGCATCCGGCATGCTGTCGTAGTACATGGGCGTAGGCAGCATCCACGGCGAGCTGCGCTGGAAGACAGTGAGCGATTCGACCCGGTCCACGATCGCCGGGACGATCTGGTAGGCGCTTGCGCCGGTTCCGACCACGGCGACCCGTTTGCCGGTGAGGTCCACCCCGTGGTTCCACTCGGCGGAGTGCATCTGCGCGCCGGTGAACGTCTCGCGTCCCGGGGTGTCAGGGATCTTGGGACGGTCGAGCTGGCCGACCGCGGTGAAGACGGCGTTGACCCGGTGGACGGCCGGCACGCCGTCGACCGCGACGCGCACGTCCCACATGCGGGAGCCCTCGTCCCACGTGATGGCCTGGACATCCGCCCCGTACACGATGTCGTCGAGGAAGCCGCCACGCTCGGCGACTTCCCTCGTGTACGCGTGGATCTCGGCGCCCTCGGAGAACTGCTGGGGCCAGTCGTCCCGCTGGGCGAAGGAGAAGGAATAGGCGTAGTTGGGGGTGTCGAGGCGCACGCCGGGGTAGGTGTTCTTCCACCATGTCCCTCCCACGTCATGGCCCTTCTCGAAGACCCGCACGTCGATCCCCGCCTGCTTGAGCCGGTACGCCGAGGCCATCCCGGCGACTCCGGCGCCGATGACGGCGGCGGTGAAGTTGCGTCCCGGGGCCACCTCGTCGACGCGCCACCGGGGGCGCCCGTTCGACTGGGGCGCAAGGGCCATGTCGTGCTTGAGGAGGGGTCGGTAGGCAGCGTCGGCGCCGTTGGTGATCCAGTCGACGACAGCATCGGCTTCGGCGTCGGAGAGCGCGCGGACCCGGGTGATGCGCTCGTCCCGGACCCTCCTGAGCGCGTCGAGGGCGAGGGCGCGGGCCTCGGCCTGCTGCTCGGCGCTCATGGCACCATGCGGCTTTCCGACGGTGTCCACCGGCGGCTGCGGGGGCCGGAGCCGGTCGCGCAGGAGGCTGAAGTCTCCAGTGGCGGCCGCGAGCGCGACCATGAGCGCCGGCAGCTCCACGCTCTGGACAACACGCATCAAGAACGCATCATCCTCGGTGATGGGGGTGTACTCCTCGCGCGTGTAGAGGTCGTCGATCCCGCTCAGGACATCGGCGGGGGCCAGGGATTCGGTCACAGTGCTCTCCTCGGATCACAGGGCCGCCCGGTGAGCGGCATCACGTCTGCATCCATAGTATCAACTGGAATGCAATAAACAATAGAAAATGCATTATCGCTAAGCGCGGCGGGTCAGCGGACGGTTGTCGCCGCGCCGACCTCGCCCTCGGCCTGAGCCGGGGTGCCCGCTTCGCTCGTCCGCGCAGCCCGGAACCGCGCGGGCCAGACCCCCTGCTTGCCGGGGGCGATGATGCCGCGGGGGTCGACCGCGTCCTTGAGCCGCTCCTGGAAGCGCAGGGCGGCGTGGTCGTTGAAGTCGAAGCCAGCGGCAATCCGGTCCATGTAGTCCACATGGCTGCGGTAGGGCGCATAGCCGTGGGAGCGGGCCGCGTCGAGCAGGCGGGCATAGAGCGCGCGTGCCCTGGCGAGCATCTCCTCGTTGCCGCGCTCGAAGAAGATCATGGTCACGTGCACCATGTGCCGCGGGTACAGGTGGTAGCCGATGTAGAGGTCGAAACCGTACTCTGCGTAGAGCGCCTTGGCCTCCTGGTAGAACGCGTACACCTCCTCGCCGCGCGCAGGGATGATGGGCGCGGCGTCGATGTGGCCGCCGTTCTCGGAGGCCCAGGCGACCGTAGAGAGGGGCTTCAGCGTCGGGACACCGGCCATCTGCGTGCGGTCCGCCTCGGCGATGCGCTCGTGGTCGAGCCGGCGGCCTTCCTCGCCCTCGTACACGCGGGCGTCGACCACCGCCCCTGGGACGGCAGCGGCAACCCGGTCCCGCACGATCTCCAGGCGCCTGCGCACCAGGCCCGGGTCGCCGTACAGGCCGAACTTGGCGTTCCACTGTCCGATCCCGAAGTCCCGCCGCATCTCCTCCAGCCGCCAGTCTGGGATGGAGCCCTCGCCGTCCCAGAAGTCCTTCCGGGACCCGCGCATCGTCGCGGCACGGACAACGTTCCCGCACAGCGCGTTGTTCTGGATGATGTCCTCGCGCCGCAGTTGGGTGAGCACGTCGATGAGGGCGGGGAGGTCCTCCTCCCGCTCGACCATGACGTCCCCGTTCGCGAACGCCTGCGGTGCAGGCATGAGCCACAGGCCACCCGAGACCACGACGCCGAGGTTCGACTGCGTGAAGAGCCCGTCGAGGGTGGGACCGAAGCCGCCCTGGAAGATCGGCCCGAGGTCGGTTCCATCCATGGCGCCCATGCCGGTGCGCAGCAGGTCTCCGTCTGGGAGGACGACCTCGACCCCGCACAGGCTCTTGACGTGGTCCCCCATCGGCGTCATGCCGTAGCCGCGGTCGAGCATGTTCCCGAGAATCGACCCCCAGCCGAGCGCCGGAACGCTCATCCAGAGATTGAGGCCGTGCTCGCGGATGTACTCGAAGAGGTCGAAGAACGTCACCCCCGGTTCCACGACGGCATACCCGAGCCTGTCATCCACGGCGAGGATGCGGTTCATGCGGGACAGGTCGAGCACGACCATCCCGTGGTCACGCGGCTCCGGTCCGCCGTAGCCGAGGTTCTTCCCGCAGGAGAACGTCCACAGGGGAGTCCCGGTCTCGCCCGCGAGCCGGACGAGGGCTTGGACCTCCTCGGTGCTGGCGGGCCGGACTCCCGGCCAGGCGGAGCGTCCGTGGTTGAGCGGGTACGGGTCGAGGTAGCCGTCCTGGACGTCGGGGCGGACCACGTGCTCGGCGCCGATGATCTCGGCTGCGCGGCGGAGGAACTCCTCGCGGGAGTCCGTGGCGGAATCTGCGGACAGGACGGAATGTGCGGACATGTTCATTTCCTTCGTTTTTCTCAAGGCTTGTTCAGCAGCTGGGCCGAGGAAGTCTCCTGCGACCGGCTAGGCTCGGCGCATGATCCCCGAGCAGCAGCCCGCGCTCACCCTCCGGCAGGCCTGGCACTTCGTCCTCGCGGCCGAGTCCGGGACCCTGGCCGAGGCGGCGCGCCGGCTGCACATGGCCCCGTCGGCGATCTCCACGTCGATCGGCGAACTCGAGCGGGCGGTAGGCGCCGAACTGCTCGTCAAACGCCGCGCCAAGGGCGTCGCCCTCACCGCGACGGGCCGTCAGGTGCTCGGGATGGCCCGGGAGCTCCTCAGGCTTGCGGACTCCATCGCGGCGCTCTCCCGGGAGGACCGCTCGCAGCTGCGGGGCCCCCTCACCGTGGGCTGCGACATCACGCTCGGGCCGACCATCATCCCGGCCATGCTCACCGACTTCGCCCGCCAGTGCCCGGGGGTCGAGGTGGACTTCGTCGAGGGCTTCCACGAGGACGTGCAGGCGGGGCTCCTCGCCGGAGCGCTCGACGTCGCCTTCGTGTACGACGCCGGCGTGGACCCTGCGCTGACGACGGTCGCCCTGGCGGACGCGGCCCCGCATGTCCTCGTCCCGGCGGACCACCCGCTCGCGGAAGCGGAGGGGGTGCGGCTGACGGACATCGCGCACGAACCGCTCGTCCTCTTCGACTCCCCTCCCCTGGGGAGCCGGGTGCTGCAGCTCCTCCACGATGCCGGCGCGGTTCCTCAGGTGCGGCACCGCTCCCGCTCGTACGCAACGGTGAGGTCCCTCGTCGCGGTGGGGCGCGGCGTCGCGGTCCTGTACCAGCAGACCGCGCTCGAGGCGCCGTACGCCGAGCTCGGCGTACGGCTCCTCCCGCTGCGCGCACGGGCCGAGCTGTCCCGGCCAGTCCAGGTCGCGCTCGCGAGCCCCCGCAGCACACGCCCCTCGGTCAGGGCACGCGCGTGGATCGACGTGGCGCTCGAGCTGTTCACCGAGCGGGGCGGGGACTGACGGGCTCACGGCGGACGCTCAGGCGAGCGACGACTCGCGCACGGCGGACGGGTACGGGAGGCCGAGGTTCTCGCGCAGGGTGGTGCCCTCGTACTCGTGGCGGAAGTAGCCGCGCTCCGCGAGCGCCGGAACGAGCTTGTCGCAGATGAGGGCGAAGCCGCCCGGGTTGAAGGGGGAGTTGAGGTTGAACCCGTCGCAGGCGCGGGCCTCGAACCACTCGATCATGCGGTCGGCAATGGCGCCCGGCGTCCCAGCCATCCACTGGTGGCCGGTCGAACGGGCCAGGTCCACGATGAGCTCGCGCAAGGTCATGCCCTGGTCCACGCTCTTGCGGCGGTAGATGTGGTATCGCGAGCCCCTCGCCGGATCTTCCGTGAACCACTCGACGGGGATCGCCTCGTCGAGGTCGAGGGAGGACAGGTCCAGCTTGAGGTCCGCGCCGACCTGCCGGCGGCCGTTCTCCATATGGATGTTGCGGGCAAGCTCCTCGGCGAGCTCGTCCGCCTCGGCCTGGGTGTCGCCGATGATCGGGAGGATGCCGGGGATGACCTTGATCAGTTCCGGGTCCCGGCCCTTCGCGGCGGCCTTGGCCTTGAAGTCCGCGTAGAACTCGATCGAGGGCTGAAGGAGGGGCTGGGCCGTGTAGATCCCGTCCGCCACCGAGCTCCCGAGCTCGACGCCGGGGCCGGACGACCCGGCCTGGACGAGCACCGGACGCCCCTGCGGCGACCGGGGGCCGGGAAGAGGACCCTGGACGCGGAAGTACTCGCCGACGTGGTCGATCGCGTGGATCTTCGACGTGTCGGTGTACCAGCCCGAGTCGCGGTCGTTGATGACTGCGCCGTCTTCCCAGCTGTCCCAGAGCTTCTGGACGACCTCGACGAATTCGGTGGCGCGCCGGTAGCGGGTGGGCCCGTCGGGGGCTTCCGTCAGCCCGAAGTTCTGGTAGCCGTCGGAGCTCGTGACGATGTTCCAGCCGGCGCGGCCACCCGACATGTGGTCAAGCCCGGCGAGCAGGCGCGCCACGTTGTAGGGCTCGTAGAAGGAGGTCGAGATGGTGCCGATGAGGCCGATGTTCTTCGTCACCGCGGCGAGCGCGGCGAGCGTCGTCATGGGCTCGTAGAAGCCGTTCATCTTGATGTCCCCGCGCATCACCGTGTTGGCGTGCGCAATGTCGCCGAAGAACACGGCGTCGAGCTTGGCTGCCTCGGCCATGCGGGTGAGGTCGGCGACGAAGTCGAAGTTGCCGAGCTCGTCGGCCCGGCTGCCCGCCATGCGCCAGCTGTCCTTGTGGTAGCCCGCCGGCAGCATGAAGGTGGTGAGCACCATGTGGTGTCCGCGCGAGTTGGTCATGAGAGTTCCTTTCAGCGCACCCGGCCGCATCGCCGCGGTGTGCTTCCATCGTGGCGCCGCCGACTTCATCTGGTAAAGCATCGAAATCAGGTGCCCATGTTCTAAAAATCAGTCTTAAGCGATCACGGCGGAGCCCGGTCCCGAAGGTCCGGGCCCCGTGGATCAGCGAACAGCCGCGGGAGGCTTCCGCGTCCCGGCTACCGGCACGGCATCGGCCCCGAGCCGGGTCCCCTCCCGGCTGAGGAAGACCGCCACCAGGCCAGCGGCCAGGATCAGGGCCCAGGCGACGCCGACGAGGGCGAAGCTGCCGTCGACCATCACGAGCAGGGTTGCGAGCATCGGAGTCAGGCCTGCCCCGAGAGTCGATGCCGTCTGGTAGGACAGGGATGCCCCGGTGTACCGGACCTCCGGCGGGAACTGCTCGGAGATGTAGGCGCCGATGGGCCCGGCGAGCAGGCCCTGGACGAGCCCGTTGCCGACGATCACGGCAACTGAGAAGCCCCACAGGGTGCCGTTGTGGAGGAGGACGAGCGCCGGGTAGACCCAGAGGATCCCGAGCACGCCGCCCACGGCAAGGACAGCGCGGCGGCCGAGCCTGTCGCTGGCGCGCGCTGCGGCGAAGCACCCGACGATCGTCACGACCGCGGCAATGCCCTTGACGTTGAGGATGCCCTCCCGGGACACACCCTCTGCATTGGCCACAGAGACGCCCCACGAGGTGAGGAATCCCTGCATGGTGTAGAAGCCGAGCGACGCCACGAGCGTGAGCACCAGTGGGCGCCAGTGCTTGCGGAACACCGCAACAACCGGGAACCTCTTGCGTTCCCGCACCTCTGCGGCCTGTGCGTCCAGCGCTTGGAAGACGGGGGACTCCGCGACCTTGAGGCGGATGACGAGGCCGATGAGGATCAGGACGGCCGAGAGCAGGAACGGGATGCGCCAGCCCCAGTCGAGGAAGGCGGGTCCCGTCAGCGCGGAGACTCCGGAGACCACGAAGGTGGCGACGAGGCCGCCGGCCGGACCGCCGGCGTTGGCGAACGCGGCGGCGAAGCCGCGTTTGGACGCGGGGGCGTGTTCGAGCGCCATGAGCGTGGCGCCTCCCCATTCCCCGCCCACGGAGAGGCCTTGGACGACCCGGAGGACGACGAGGAGGATCGGGGCGGCGAGGCCGATCACGGACTGGGTCGGAAGGAGGCCGATCGCCACGGTGGCGAAGCCCATCAGGAGCATCGAGACCACGAGCATGCGCTTGCGGCTCACGCGGTCGCCGAAGTGGCCGAAGACCACTCCGCCGAGCGGGCGGGCTATGTAGCCGACAGCCAGCGTGCCGAAGGAGGCGAAGAGCGCGACGCCCGAGGGCAGGTTCGAGAAGAAGACCTTGTCGAAGATCAGTGATGCCGCGGTGGCGTAGAGGATGAAGTCGTAGTACTCGATGATCGAGCCGATCGCGCTCGAGGCAAGGATCCGGCGCAGGTCTTTGGTGTTCAGCGAGTCCGAGGGGTTCCCAGCTCGCGTCGTTGCGTGCGTCATAAGCGGGCCTTCCGGCGGGAGGGGGGTGTGTGGTCCTCACCACAGGATGACACACCCGACGGGAAGGTTTGAACATTTTCGGCAAAAAAAATATTTTCCTGCCGTCGCTGCGCCCATTGCTTCCACGCGCGCGCGAGAGGAGCGGGCGCATGTGAGCTAGATCGCAGAAACGCTTGCGCGCAGGCCGCTTGAGTTTGTAATCTCGACTCAAGATTATATTTTCTGTCCTGCGGGGCACGACGTAAGGAGGTCACCGATGGTGGCACGCACGGGAGAACAGTACCGAGCCGGCCTCGCCGACGGCCGCGAGGTATGGCTGGGCGAGACGCGCATCGACGTCTCGACCCATCCGGCTTTCGAGGGCTCCATTTCCGGGATGGCCGCGTACTTCGACTACCAGCACAAGTACGCGGACGACTGCCTCATGGTGGACCCGGAGACAGGTCAGCAGCACAACGTGTCCCTCCTGCGGCCGCGCAGCGCCGAGGACATCGCGCGCCGGCACCGTGCGTTCGACCGGCTCGCCCGGTACTCGAACGGCATGCTGGGCCGCACCCCGGACTACGTGAACGTGGTCCTGGCCGGGCATGCAAGCCGCAAGGACATCTACGGCCGCTCCGGCGACCCGGTGTACTTCGAGCGGCTGGAAGCCTACTGGCGTCTCGTGCAGGAGCAGGACCTGGCCCTCACGCACACCATCGTGCACGCGGCCATCGACAAGAGCGTCGGTGAGCTGCAGGGCATCAACGAGGAGCTGACCCTGCGCGTCGTCGAGCGCACCGAGCAGGGCCTGGTGGTCCGGGGTGCCAAGATGCTCGCCACACTGGGGCCTATTGCCGACGAGCTCTACGTGTACCCCGCCACCCCCATCCAGAAGGGCTTCGAGGAGTACGCGCTCTCGTTCGCCATCCCGGTGGCGAGCCCAGGCGTCGTGGCGGTCTGCCGGGACCACTACGGCGTGGACATGGAGATCGTCGACCGACCCTTCTCCTCGCGCTTCGACGAGCAGGACGCAGTCATCATCTTCGATGACGTCCTCGTCCCGTGGGAGCGGGTCTTCATCGACGGCGACCTCGATGTGTACAACGCGATCAACGCGGCCACCGCGACCGGCAACACCCAGCAGCAGACGGCAATCCGCGCCTCGGTCAAGCTCGAGTTCGCGTACGATCTGTGCACCCAGATGGCCAAGGTCACGGGCACCGAGGGCAAGCCCGACACGGCCGCGATGCTCGGGGAGATCTACTCCTACCTCCGCATCGCCCGCTCGGTGGTGTCCGACGCCGAGAACCGCGCCTCGGACTGGGGCGGGGGTGCCTTCTTCTGCCACGACGACATCTCGTCGCTGCGCACCGTCCTGCCCGTCTGGATGGCCCGGGTCAACGACATCATCAAGTCCATGGGCTCGCACAACCTGCTCGCGACGCCGACTGCCCGGGCGTTCGAGGACCCGCGGCTCGGGCCCCTCCTGCACAAGTACCTGCCGGGGGCCAACGGGATCACGGCTGAGGAGCGTGCGCGGATCTTCCGCACCGCGTGGGACTTCGCGGGCTCCGCCCTCGGCAGCCGGATCGAGCTGTACGAGCGGTTCTACCTCGGCTCCGTGGCCCGCGCCCGCGCCCTCGACCACCGGAAAGCGCAGGCCAAGGGCGAGACCGGGGCCTACGCTGCCATGTTCACCGAGGCCGGCATCGCGCCCGTCCCACCGGCCGCGGACGAACTCGACGACCTCACCTCGACGTCCACCACGGCCTGACACCGGCCACGACACCACCCAGAGAGGAGGCAAGGATGACGACCGCACCCGCTCAGGCCCGGGCCGGCGCCGGCGATGGCGCACAGCCGGCCCGCGACGAGCTCACCTCCCGACTCGCCCGGCACGTCCTGGCCACCCGCCCCGAGGAGATCCCGCCCGAAGCCCGCCAGCGCGCCGTCGTGCGTCTCGTGGACGCCCTCGGATGTGCCCTCGCCGGCCACCGCGCGCCGGCGGCCACGCAGCTGCTGGCGCTGGCCGCCGGCTGGGGCGGGCGCGCGGAAGCGAGGATCCTAGGAACCGCCACGGCGCTCCCCTCGCGTACCGCAGCGTGGGCGGGCAGCGTCCTCACACGCTCCTTCGACTTCGAGCCCGTCAGTGCCGAGGGCCCCGAGGGGCAGGAGGTCGCAGCCCACATCACGGGGACCACAGTCCCGGTCGCCCTCGCGGAGGCCGAACGCCGTGGCGCGAGCGGTGGCGCGCTCCTCGACGCCCTCGTGCTCGCCGATGACCTCACGGCCCGCCTCGCGGTGGGCAGCGGCTTCGACGTGTACTCCGGCCAGGACAACACCGGTACGGTCAACGGCATCGGCGCTACCGCGCTTGCGGCCAGGCTCGCTGGCATCGGGACGGACGGTCTGATCGATGCGTGGGGCATCGCGGTCCAGCAGTTGGGAGGCTCGGTGGCGCCGATCTTCGATCACGCGCCCGCCTTCTGCCTGCCCATGGCGTTCGCCGCGCAGGCTGGAGTCACCGCCGTCGAGCTCGCCATGATCGGGTATCGCGGGGAGGACGACCCGCTCGGCGGCCGGTTCGGCTTCCTCGACCGCTTCTGCACCGAACCGCGTCCCGACCTCATGCTCGAGCGCCTCGGCGAAGTGTTCTGTGCCGACCGGGTCGTCAAACCGTGGAGCTCCTGCCGTGCCAGCCACCCCAGCCTCGATGCAGCGGCGCGCCTGCACGCCCGCGGCGTCCGCCTCGAGGACGCCTCGCGCATCCGCGTGCACGTCACCCCCCGCACCGCGGCGGGCTTTGTGGGTGCACCCTGGGCGCCGGGCCGCACCCCCGAGGTCGACGCCGCGTTCAGCCTCCGCTTCACCGCCGCCGCGGCCCTCGCGTACGGCACCGTACGCCCCGAGCACCTGCTCGCCGCCACCGACCCGGCGCTGGGCGCGGCGGCTGCGGCCGTCGAGATCGTCCCCTCCCTCGCACCCGGCGAGTACCTCACCGCCGAGGTCGAGGTCCTCACGCACGACGGCGCCATCTTCCGGGAGCGGGTCGAGAACCCCCTCGGGGACCGCCATCACTCCCCCCTCACCGAGACACAGGTCGAGGAGAAGTTCCTCGCCAACGCCGAGTTCGCGGGCCTCACTCCCCGGCGAGCCCGCCACGCACTCGGGCTCGCGCTCGATGTTCCGGCTGCGTCCGGCGTCGGGCCGCTGTTGGACGCACTCACCCTCCCCGAGGGTCCCACATCTGGAGAACAGACCATTCCTGTCCAAAGGAGGACACCATGACCGCCCAGCCCCTGACCACGCACGGCGCCACCGTCGACCCGATTGTCTTCCGCAACGTCGTGGGGCACTTCGCCTCGGGCGTCACGGTCATCACGACCGTTGTCGACGGCAAGCCCTACGGCACGACAGCCTCGGCCGTCTCCTCGCTCTCGATGGAGCCGCCCATGATGCTCGCATGCCTCAACCGCTCCTCCTCCACGCATGACCGGGTCGCAGAAGCGGGGGTGTTCGGCATCAACATCCTCGCCGAGGACCAGGCCGCACTCGCGTTCCAGTTCGGCCGCAAGGGCGGCGACAAGTTCGAGGGCGTGGGCTACACCGTCTCGGAGAACGGGGTCCCGCTCCTCGACGGCGCGCTGGCGACGATCGAGTGCCGAGTGGCCGAGACCGCGACCGGCGGCACGCACACTGTGTTCCTCGGCATCGTGGCTCAGGCGAGCGCCGCGGACAAGCAGCCGCTCGCGTACTACCGCGGGACGATGGGCCGCCTTGAGCGTGTCCTCGAGGTCAAGGCGTACGACGGGGTCCGGGACTGGGTGCTGAAGCGGCGCAGCCCGCTCGGCTCCGTCCTGGACCCCGTCGCGATCGGGGAGGCCATCCGCTCCGAGCCCGAGCAGGTCCAGAACGCGCTCGTGAAGCTCACGGCCGAGGGGCTCGTGATGCGCAACGACGAGGGCCTCCTCGAGCCGCAGCCGATCACCGCGGAGACGACCGACGCCGCCTATGAGGGCCGCGCCACGATCGAGTCTGGCGTCATCGCCTCCCACCTCGGCCGGTTGACGGATCAGGACGTCGCGGAGCTGCGGCGCATTGTGGGCGAGCTCGAGGCCCTGCGCGCTCAGGAGGCGGGCGACCTCGATGCATTCCTCGCCCTCAACGTCGCCTACCACGAGCGCCTCGTCTCGGTGGCCGGCTCGGCAGCGCTGGCCGACGCGTTCCGCCGCCTCGGCATCGGCACGGTGTGGCGCCAGGCGCTCACGGCAGACGAGTGGTCGCGCCAGCTCGAGACCAGCCACGTCCGGGACCTCACAGAGGCCCTCGCGTCCCGCGACGCCGGTGCGGCGCAGGACGCCCTCGCCGCGCACACGGCCTTCGGCAGGAAGCTTGCGCGGGACGTGATCGCGCGCCACGGCGGCACAGTCTGACCCCCAGCGTGGAACGAGGAGGGGCGGGACGCTACAGCGTCCCGCCCCTCCTCTGTCGGTCTGCAGGACCAGAAGGCCTCCCGGTCAGAACGTGACGACGGACCGGGCGACGGCGCCCGTCTCCTGGCGCGCGTACGCGTCATTGATGGCCGCAAGGTCCAGACGCACCGACACGAGGTCGTCGAGGTTGAGGCGGCCCTGGAGGTAGAGGTCGGCATAGAAGGGGATGTCCCGCCGCGGGTCGGTGGAGCCCATGTAGACGCCTCGCATGGTGCGCTGGCCGAGGAGCAGGTCCCGCATGATGTCGATGTCGGGAGGCGTGCCCTGCGGGATGCCGATGAAGTTCACGGATCCGCCGGTGCGGGTCAGGCCGATGGCCTGCCGTTGGGTCGCGCCCAGCCCGATCGCCTCGAACACGTGGTGTGCGCCGCCGTCGGTCGCCGCGCGCACCGCGGCCGCCACGTCCTCCTCTGCGGGGTTCACCACGTGGGTGGCTCCGAAGCGCCGGGCGAGGGCGAGCTTCGGCAGCTGCAGGTCGATGCCGACGACGGCCCGTGCGCCGGCGAGCGCGGCACCCTGCACGACGTTGAGGCCCACCCCGCCGAGGCCGACGACGGCGACCGTCTCGCCCGGTCGGACGCCTGCGCTGTTGAGCACCGCTCCGACGCCGGTGGAGACAGCGCAGCCGAGGACGGCAGCCTGGGCGAACGGGATCTCGCGGGGAACCTTGACGAGCTTGTTGCGGTGCAGGAGCGTTCGTTCGGCGAAGCCTGCAACGCCGAACGCGGTGACGGGGGCGCCATCCCTGGTGAGGCGTGAAGGGGCACCTTCCGGCCGGCGCGCCGCGGCAGGGTTGAGGCAGCGGAACGGGGCACCTGCGCGGCACTCCCGGCAGGAGCCGCAGAAGTCCACCTCGGTGGCGACGACGTGGTCGCCGACCTTGAGATCGGCCACATCAGGTCCGACCTCCGCAACGATGCCGGACATCTCGTGTCCGGCAACCATCGGAAGGGGGCGGCCCCGGTCTACGGAGGCGACGAGGTAGTCCGAGTGGCAGAGTCCGGCCGCTGCCACCTCGACGAGGACCTCGGCGCCCCGCGGGTGGTCGATGCCGAGCTCTTCGATGTCGAACGTCCCGTCGAGCCTGTTGATGACCGCTGCACGTATGTCGCCTCGCTGTCTCCCGCGGGGCTTCCTCCCGAACGGGCTAGATATTGCAGTTCACAGACAATTATATTTTGTTGGCTGTCATCGCATGATGAGTCACGGGACCTCCGAGCGGGCAACAGGTGAGGCCGGGTCATTCCGACCCGGCCTCACCCGCTCTGTTGCCACTCCCGTCAGAGCGTCAGTCCTTGCGCAGGCGATGCATGATCCGTGCCCGGGCCTCGGCAAAGCGCGGGTCCGCCTTCGTCTCGAGCTGGTCGCGGTGGTCCCCGAAGCCGGTCTCGATCACATCCACGACCGTGGCCGGCTTGTTCGCAATCACCACCACCTTGTCGGCAAGGTAGAGCGCCTCGTCGATGTCGTGGGTGACGAGGAGGATCGTGACGCCCAGCTCCTGCTGGAGGTTCAGCACGAGGTCCTCGAGGTCGAACCGGGTCTGCGCGTCCACGGAAGCGAAGGGCTCATCCATGAGCAGCACCTTGGCCTCGTAGGCGAGCGCCCGTGCGATGGCCACCCGCTGCTGCATCCCGCCGGACATCTCCCACGGGAACTTGTGGCCCTGGCCCGCTAGCCCCACGGCGGCGAGGTTCTTCTCCGCTGCCGCGGTGCGCTCGGCCTTGGCCATGCCCTTTCCCTGCAGGGGGAAGGCCACGTTCTCAAGCGTGGTCATCCACGGCATGAGCGAGCGGCTGTAGTCCTGGAAGACCACTGCCAGGTCGGGGTGCGGCCCGTCGATGACATCGCCGGAGACCGTGATCGTCCCGGCGTGGGGGCGGATCAGCCCCGAGAGGCAGCGCAGCAGGGTGGTCTTGCCGACGCCGGAGGGTCCCACGATCGAGACGAACTCGCCGGAGGCGATGTCCAGGTCGAGGTCGGCGAGGATCGGGTTGAGCGCGGCGCCGGCGCCATAGCTCATCGTCAGTCCGCGTACCGTCATCACGTCCTCGGATTGCTCCGAGGCGCTCCGAGGGGGCGCGCCATCGTGAAGGGGCTGGTGCTGGATGGTCATGGTCGCTCCTGACGGCGGTTGTTCCGGTAGGGGGAGGGCGAAGGCGGCCCAGATCATTGGGCACCCGACGCGTGGTACCAACGCAGCATCCGGCGCTCGACAAGGACGAACAGCATCGAGAGCACATAGCCGACGACGCCGACGAGCAGCGCTCCCGCCCATGTCTGGGGTACCTGGAAGGTCGCAGAGGAGTTGAGGATGTAGAACCCGAGCCCCTCAGTGGAAGCGAACATCTCGGACACGACCATGACCGTGATGCCGATGGGCAGGGCCACACGGATGCCTGCCATGATCTGCGGCAGGGCCGCCGGAAGGACGACCCGCCGGAAGTAGAGCGCAGGCGGGATCCGGTACACCCGCGCGAACTTCCGCACGGTCGGCTCGACGCCGAGGACGCCGTCGATCGTGTTGAGCAGGACCGGCCACACGCAGGCGAAGGCGATCGTTCCGACCTTCGGGCCCTGGCCCACGCCGAAGGTGCCGATGATGAGCGGCACGAGGGCAGCCTGCGGTATCGAGCGGAAGAAGTGGATGATCGGGTCGATGACCTCGCGGAGCCACCTCGCCTCGCCGAGGAGGATGCCGAGGAGGACCCCGACGGCGATCGCGATGGCAAGGCCACCGAAGAGATTCCCGAGCGAGTAGGCAGCGCCGGCGGCGATCACGCCGTTGCCGAGGTCCTTGCCCAGGGACGCGATGATGTCGGCGAGCGGGGGCATGAAGAAGTTGCTGCTCTTCGCCGACAGGAACCACCATGCGAGGGCTGCCACCACCACGAGCCACGAGGACTGGGCCACGCGGGCGAGCGTTGACGGGGCAGCTCCGCGCGCCCGCCGCGAAACAGGGCGCGTGACGCGCGGATCGGCTGCCTTGAGCGCTGCACTAGTCATCGGTCTGCCTCTTCCACGTCAGGGCACGGGTTTCGAGCCGCTGGAGGAGGACTGCGAGCGTCCATCCCACGAAGCCCGTGAAGAGCAGGTACGCGAAGGCGAGGTCCCAGCTCGCGTTCTGCTGCATGAGGGTGATCTGACGCCCGATCCCGGGCGCCTGGGAGATGACCTCGACGCCGACGGCGACGAGGATCGAGATGGCCGAGGAGATCCGCACGCCTGTCGCGATGAAGGGCATTGCCCCCGGCAGCAGGACACGGCGGAAGCGCAGCATCGGCGGGATCCGGAACACCGCGACCGTGTCGGCCACGGCCGCCTCCTGGCGACGTGCGCCATAGCTGGTCTGGATCAGGATGGGCCACAGGGCGCTGAGCGCCACCACGACGATCTCCATGCGGGAGTTTGACCCGAGGAGCATGATCACGACCGGCATGAGCGCCAGGACGGGAAACGAGCGGCCGAAGTCGATGAGGATCGACGTCGAGCGGTCCAGGAAGCGGATCGATCCGATGAGCAGGCCGAGCACGACTCCGACGACGGTGGCGATGAGCCACCCCGCGAGGGCCGCGAGGAGCGTCATCCCCAGGGCTTGCCAGAACGCGGGGTTCACGAGGGAGGCGGCGACGGCGGAGGCCACGGCGCCGACTCCAGGGACCATGGACGGCAGGACGCCTGAGGCGACGACTGCCTGCCACAGTCCGAGGAGGACGGCAATGGCGAGGATGCGCTGGACGAGGAGCCAGGCGCCGCGGGCCGAGGCGGTGGTCATCGTCGGCTCACTTGCCAGCCTCGGCACGCTGCGGGGCCTGGTCCCACAGCACGTCCTTCACCGCGACGTCCTTCTGGAGCAGCCCGAAGTGGCGCATGGCGTCGATCCCGTCCTGGGCTTCCTTCACGTTCAGGGTCACATCCGCGGGGACGAACGTCTTGGGCGCCTTGGAGATGTCCGCCTGGTTCACGTCCGCATAGACCTTCTGGACGTCCTGCAGGTGCGCCGGGTCGTTGTAGTACGCGACGGCCTCCGTCATCGCATCCGTGAACTTCTTCGCCGTCGAGGCGTTCTGGGAGGCCCACTGTGCGGTCGTCGTCCAGACCGTCACCGGCATGTTCGCCTGGTACTCCCGGACGGGATTCGAGATCGATGTGTAGCCTGCGGCGACCATCTGATGGTAGAAGCTGTCCGCCGGCACGACGGCGTCGACCGTGTTGCGCTCGAGCGCCGCCTGCATCCCGGAGTAGGGGATCGCGACCTCCTTGACGCCGCTGGTGTCGACACCGGCTCCCTCGAGCGCCTGGAGGACAGGGATGTCCCCGCCGGTCTTGACGCCGTTGACGCCGATGGTCTTGCCGGCAAGGTCCTTCAGGCTCTTGACCGGCGAGTCCTTGGCGACGAGGACACCCGAGTTGTCGGACTTCGAGTCCACCATCCCGTTGCCGCCGATCACCTTCACGGGCACGCCCTTGGCGGCCGAGGTCGCGACGTTGATCCAGGAGCCGATGCCGATGTTCACGTCGCCCGAGACGACCTGCGCCAGGAGGGCGGCGGGATCGGCGCCGCGGACGAGCTCGACGTCGAGGCCGTGCTTGGCAAAGTAGCCCTTCTGCTGGGCGATGTAGGCCGTCTCGAACTGGATGGGCGCCACGGCCACCTTGACCTTGGTGGTGCCCCCGTCCGACTGCGCCGGCGCGTCACCGCCGCACGCTGTGAGGCCGAGGGACGCGGCCGCGGCCAGGGCGAGGGCCGCGGTGCCCTTGACGAGGAAGGAACGTCGAGTGGTCATGGTCTTTCTCCTGCAGTGTCTCGGCGGCGCTGCCGCACTCGGAAAGAATGCATTTCTCATGAAGTAATGTATCTTCGCTACGATGATGTTGCAAGGGTCACATCTCGTGGCCCGCGGAGCACAAGGAGACGACATGACTGCCACGGCCCCCGCGCCCACGCGCCCGGCCCTGCTCGACACGCCCCTGCGGCTCTTCATCGACGGCGAGTTCATCGACGGCCGCGGCGGTGACTTCGCCGTCATGGACCCCTCGACGGGGAAGGAACTGGCGACAACCTCCCTCGCCAGTGCAGCCGACGTCGACCTCGCCGTCCGCGCCGCCCGAGCGGCGTTCGACGACGGACGGTGGTCGCAGCTCGCGCCAGCAGCACGCGCCGCCCGCCTCCAGCGCCTTGCAGACCTGCTGGAGGAGAACCTCGAGGAGCTCGCGCTGCTCGAATCGCTCAACTGCGGCAAGCCGCTCGCGGTCGCCCGCGCGTTCGAGATCCGCCAGGGCATCGAGATCCTGCGGTACCAGGCCGGCTGGGCGACGAAGCTCAGCGGGGAGACCCGGGACGTCTCCCTGCCGGGCGCCTGGCACGCGTACACGCTGCGCCGGCCGATCGGCGTCGCCGGCCTCATCGTCCCCTGGAACGTGCCGTTCACCCTCGCGCTCTCCAAGGTTGCACCGGCACTCGCCGCAGGCTGCACCGCGGTGCTCAAACCGGCCGAGCTCACGCCCCTCACAGCCGTGCGGCTTGCCGAGCTGGTCCGCGAGGCCGGGATTCCGGCCGGGGTGCTCAACGTCGTCCAAGGGCTGGGGGCCGTCGCAGGGCAGGCCCTCGCGGAGCATCCGCTCGTCGACAAGATCTCCTTCACCGGCTCGACCGCAGTCGACCAGCACCTGCTGCGGACCGTCTCGCATACCCTCAAGCGGATCAGCCTCGAGCTGGGCGGCAAGTCCCCCGTCGTGGTGTTCGACGACGCGGACCTCGACCAGGCGATCCCCGGCGCCGCCCAGGCCATCTTCGCCAACGCGGGGCAGGTCTGCGCGGCCGGCTCTCGCCTGTACGTGCACGAGGCGGTCGCCGAGGAGGTCGTGGCGGGCATCGCGCGCATCGCGGAGGGCATGCGGCTCGGCGCCGGGACTGCGGAGGGCACGCAGCTCGGACCCCTCATCTCCGAAGCCCAGCGCAAGCGCGTGCTGGACTACGTCCGCGCGGGAATCGCGGGCGGAGCCGAGCTCGTCACCGGCGGCACCGCGGCCGACGGCGCGGGCTACTTCGTCCGTCCTACCGTCCTGCGCACCGACTCCCCCGAGCTCGCCCTCGTGAGGGAAGAGATCTTCGGGCCGGTCCTCGTCGTGCAGACCTTCTCGGACCGCGCCTCGATCGAGGACGTCCTGGCGATGGCCGACGAGACCGACTACGGCCTCAACGCCATCGTGTGGACGCGGGACATCTCCCGCGCGCTGCTCTTCGCAGACCGGGTCAAGGCCGGCAACGTGCGCGTCAACACGCCGGCAGGCATGGACCCGAACCTTCCCTTCGGCGGGTTCAAGATGTCGGGCTGGGGCCGGGAGAACGGCCGAGAGGGCATCGAGGCCTACACCGAGCTCAAGACGGTGACCGTGCGCCTCGCGTAAGACGCGGCCTCCCCCCGTCTGGGGGTCACCTCCTGGGAGTCACAGGAGGTGACCCCCAGGTGGTGACTCTCAGGAGTTGACTCCCAGGAGGTGACTCCCAGAGGGGACTGCGAACTGGTCCGCGAGCCCCGGAAGGGCGTCCGCAAGCGAGGTGTACGCGCCGCGGCGGGCGCCGATGGGCACGACCGCGGCGATGTACCGGTCGGGCCGGACGAGGAGCTCGTGCCCCACCGCGGCGTCGAGGATCCCGGCGTCCACGGCTCCAGCCACCGTGCGCACCACCACGGGCGCCTGGCCCGGGCAGGTCACCCACAGCTCCCCCGGGCCCGCCACGGCGAGCCAGGCGAAGCCGCTCCCGAGCACGTCGTCGAGCTTCACGACGGCGCCGCCCTCCGCCGGCACCACGTCCGGCTGGGGCAGGGCGCGCCCGAGCAGGTCCGCCGCCGGCCCCGGGACATCGCGTGCCACCGGCACGGCGAGACCCCGGTGGTACCGCGGCTGGCGCAGGAACTTCATGGTCGTGAGCCAGGCCTTGACGCGCGGGGCAACTCCGAGCGCCGGGATCGCGGCGTCGCGCAGTGCGCACACGAGAGGGTTGGTGCTCATGACTACGGCACCGATGCGCTTGGAGAGCCTGACCATCTCGGCCGCGTGCGGCTTGCGCTCTGCCTCGTAGGAGTCCATCAGGCCGTCCCCCGCGCGGCCGTGGACGGCCGCGGCCACGCGCCAGGCGGCGGCTGCCGCGTCCCGCAGCCCGGCGTTGAGGCCCTGGCCGGCGAACGGCGGCATGAGGTGCGCCGCGTCACCGGCGAGCAGGACCCGGCCCTCGCGCCACCGCGAAGCCAGACGCTGCTGGGCCGTGTAGACCGCGGCCCGGCGGACCCTGAGCCTTTCCACACCCTGGTACTCCCCCACGAGAGCGCGGATCGAGGCGGGTGAGACCATCGTCGCCTCATCCTCGCCCGGCAGCAGCATGAACTCGTACCGCCGCCTTCCCTTGACCCCGGGCACGACAACGGCCGGACGGCTCCCGTTGCAGTGGAACGAGGCGTAGGGCTCCCCCTCGCCGGCGTCGAGCAGGTCGACGACGATCCACTTCTCCACCTGGGTCGAGCCCTCGAGCCCGATCCCGAGGGCCTTCCGTGCGAAGCTGCGGCCGCCGTCGCAGGCCACGAGCCACTGCGAACGGAACGTCACCTCGGTCGGCGGAGCGACGGCGTCGGCCGACGCCGTGGTGCCGCCCTGGTGCACGACGTCGCCCGTGCCCGCATCGGCCAGGGCGAAGGCCTCGTCCTGGGCCAGGTCCCCGCGGTAGCCCTGGCTGCGCGGGCCCCGGCGCACTCCGGTGAGCTCGACGCCGTCGTGCGTCTGGGCCAGGCGCGTGGCCTCCGTCCCGAAGTGGAGCTGGATTCCGGGCCGCGCCGTGGCAGCCTCCCAGAGGAGGCCTTCCATGACCGGCTGGTCGAACTGGCTCTTGCCCGGCTGGCCCAGCCGGGGGCGCGGTGGGCGCACGTCGGCGAGGACCTGCCGTCGCCTGCCCGTGTACCGCGCGCCGGTGCCCAGAAGCGTCTCCGGGGCGAGCCCGGGAAGGACGCCCAGCTGCTGCATGATGCGCAGGGCCTCGTCGGTCGCGCTGATCGCGCGCGGCTCGTCGCCGGTGCCTGGATGCTGTTCGACGACGGCGACGCTCAGGCCGGCGTCGGCCATGAGGCAGGCAGCCGTGAGGCCGGTCGGCCCGGCACCGAGGACCACGACGTCGACGTCGACACGCTCGCTCGCAGGTAGTGGCTCGGTCATGGCGGTCAGGCGTCCAGTGCCACCGTGTTGGAGAGCGTGCCCAGGCCGGTGATCTCGACCTCGACCACGTCGCCCGCGGACAGGAATCCCTTGGGCTCCATGAACAGGCCCACGCCACCCGGGGTGCCGGTGACGATCACGTCGCCGGCGGAGAGCTTCGTCCATGCGGTCACGTACTCGATGATCTGCGGGATCGAGAAGTAGAGGTCCGCCACGGAAGCGCTCTGCCGCACCTCTCCATTGACGCGGGTCTCGAGCTTGAGCTGGTCCACGTCCCCCAGGTCGGCGGCAGGGACCAGATAGGGGCCGAAGGCTCCGGTGCCGGGGAAGTTCTTTCCGGGGGTCCACTGGGTTGCGGCGAGCTGCCAGTCGCGGACGGAGAAGTCGTTGTACGCGCCGTAGCCGGCCACGTAGTCCCACGCGTCCTCGGCCTTCACCCGGTAGGCGTCCTTCGAGACGACAAGGGCCATCTCGCCCTCGTAGTCGTACTGGGTCGTCGAGGCCGGCATGAGGGCCGGGGCGAGGTGGCCCATCTGGGTGTCGGCGAAGCGCGTGAAGACGGTGGGCGCCTTCTGGTTCGTCTTGCCGGTCTCCTCCTGGTGGCTCACGTAGTTCACGCCGATGCACAGGATCTTGGCCGGGTCGGTGATGGGCGGCAGGAGGGCGACGTCTGCCTCGTCGTAGGCCGGGGCCCGGGTGACCTGTTCCTCGGACAGCGTGCCGAAGCGTCCATCGGCCACGATGTCCTTCAGGGTCGGGGCGAGGTTCGCGCCGGACGGACCGAGGTCGTGGATGCGGCCCTCGAGGGACACGCCCCAGGAGGCGGCGCCGTCGGGAGTCGTGAAGGAGACGTAGTTCATGGAAGGCCTTTCTGGTCAGGGGTGATGGGACGGGCAGTCCGGGACGGATCAGAACCGGTGGTCCACGGGCGGGATGCCGAAGGTGCGGAAGTCATCGGGCCGGCGGTCGGACCACATGTTGTACCAGTTCTCCTCCTGGCCCCACACGACCGGCTCTCGGTCGTCGTCATAGATCTGCTCGAGGTCGGTGTAGAGCTCGACGACCGCGCCGGAAGACTCGACGTAGTAGGCGGCGATGTTGTGTCCTGCCCCGTGGCGGACCGGCCCCCAGATGAGCTCGCGGCCCTTCAGATGCAGGCGGTCGCCGAGCTTCGCGAGGTCCCCGACCGACTGCGTCTGCCAGGCGTGGTGGTGGAACGTGCCACGGCCCTTGATGAGGGCGATGCCATGGTGGTCGGGGTTGCAGCGCATGAAGTAGGCGAAGTCGTCCCCGATCACGTCCGAGAGCCGGAAGTCGAAGACGCGGGAGAGGAAGAGCATCATCCCGCGGACGTCCTGCGGGTGGAAGTTGAGGTGGCCGTAGCGGTCCGGCCCGAACGAGAGTGCGCTGCGGTCGGCCTTCTGCATTCCCGTGTACACCTCGAAGATCCATCCTTCGGGCCCCGTGAAGGCGAAGCCGTCTGCGACGCCCGCGCTCAGGGGGCGGTCGGAGAGGATCGGGAGGTTCTCGGCCTCCACGCGGCGGCGCACCTCGGCGAGGGCGTCGCCGTCACGCGCGATGAGGCCGAGGGCGTGTATCCCGTTGCGGCTGGATTCGACGTAGACGAGCTCGTGGTGCACGGCGTTGGCGGCGAGGTAGACCCCGTCCTGGGTGCGCTCGGTGACCCGCAGGCCCAGGATGTCGGTGGCATCGGCAACCGACGCCGCGAGGTCGGTGGTCTGGATGGCCACGTGGCCCATCTCGCTGATCAGTCCCCAGGACATGCGTGCTCCTTCGCTCGGCCGTCTACGGCATCCTGAAGAAGACACTACCCGAAAGATTTTGCATTATCTACTGATATTGCAAAGTGCGTGAGGAGTCGCCCCCGGCTTCAGCCCACCTTGAGCCCCACCTCGCCGGCGCTGCGGATCGCGGACATCGTCGTCTGGTAGTGGGCCCGGAGGAGCGCGGCCGTCAGCCGGGGGTCGCGGGCCAGCGCAGCGGCCAGGATGTCCCGGTGCTCCTGCTCGACGTCGCGGTTCGCGTACCGGGTTGCGACGCCGGCCCAGCGCCCGTAGAGCTGGCTGAGATCCGAGAGGACACAGGTGAGGTCGATCAGGACCGGAACCGCGCACGCCTCGATGAGCTTGGCGTGGAAGGCCTGGTGCGCGTCGTTCCACGCCTCCGTGTGGACGTCGGGGTCGGAGGGATCACGGCTCTGCGTGCGCTCCAGCGTGTGATGGGCAGCGATGAGCTCGGACTCCCAGTCGAGGGTGCCGCGTTCGATGGCCAGCCGGGCGGCGAGCTCTTCGTTGACGCACCGCATCTCGGTGATGTCCTCGAGCTCGGCGAGGGAGAGTTCGGGCACGAAGAAGCCGCGGTTGGGCCGAAGCTGAACCAGCCTGTCCCCCACGAGCCGGGTGAGCGCCTCGCGCACCACCGTGCTGCTCGTCTCGTAGTGCTGGGAGAGGGCGATCAGCTGCAGCTTGGCACCGGGGTTCCAGCGTCCCGCGAGGATGTCCCGCCTCAGGGCATCGCGCAGATGCTTCGAGAGGGTCTCGGCGTCCGTCTTCTTGGCCATGCGCGAAGTATACCGAGGCGGATATTAGATAAAAACAGTTGGTCAATGCACAGCGGCGTGTCCCCCGGGCCCAGCCGGGAGCCGTCCGTGGGCCCTATGCTCCCCGCAGCCGGTCCACGACGCCGAGCAGCCCCTCGATCCCCGTGCCGAACGCGGCCTCCGGCCACGCCCCCGCGAGTGTCGAGTAGTGGTACAGGCCCTCCCCCACGAGCATGATCGCCGCGGACACCGCCGGGTCGGCAACCTCGGTCCGGATCAGCGCCAGCCATGCGGCGTCGAGCTCCTCGAGGGCCGCGAGCGCACCGGCGTGCCCGCCCTGGGCGAGGCGCACCGCCGCGACGAAGAGCCGGTCCAGGTCGCTCCCCACGCTCACCGACGTGCGCACGAAGTACCGCGACGGGCCTTCCTCGGCCGCCGCCATCGCGTCCCTGTCCTCGGCCGCGGCCTCGCGCAGCCTCATCAGGAGGCCATCGGCGAGGGCGTCCTTGCTCCCGAAGTGGTAGAGGAGCCCGCCCTTCGATACCCCGGCGGCCGCCGCGACGGCGTCCATGGTGGCCGCCCTCTCGCCGTCGGAGACGAGGAGGTCCCGGTAGGCGTCCAGGATCGCTGCGCGGGCCTTGGGGGGTCTGGGCATACGGCCACTGTACGCGGAGTTGTAGCTATACCGTCCAGCCGGTACAGTTATTCGCGTCCCCACGAATCAGGAGTTCCGATGAACCAGACCGTCCCGGTCCAGGCATCCCCCGCATCCGCCGCTCCGGCCACCCCGGCCCGTCGCTGGCTCGCCCTGACCGCGCTCATGTTCCCCGTGCTGCTCATCGCCGTGGACAACACGGTGCTGAGCTTCGCCGTCCCCGCGATCACCCTCGCCCTCGCCCCCTCCTCCACCGAGCTGCTCTGGATCGTGGACGTCTACGCGCTCGTGCTCGCGGGCCTCCTGGTGCCCATGGGCTCGATCGGGGACCGCGTCGGCCGCCGCCGCATCCTCCTGGTCGGCGCCACCGGCTTCGCCGCAGTCTCCGCCGCGGCGGCCTTCGCCACCACCCCGGGCCAGCTCATCGCAGCGCGCGCCCTCATCGGCGTCTTCGGCTCGATGATCATGCCCGCCACGCTCTCCCTGATCCGGAACATCTTCAGCGACGACCGCGAGCGCCGCCTCGCCGTCGCCATCTGGGCGGCCGTGTTCTCAGGCGGCGCGGCCCTCGGCCCGCTCGCCGGCGGTGCGCTGCTGAGCCATTTCGCGTGGGGCTCGGTGTTCCTCGTCGCGGTTCCCATGCTCATCCCCGCGCTGCTCCTCGCACCCCTCCTCGTGCCCGAGTCCCGGGACCCCGCGCCGTCGCCCGTGGACGCGGCGAGCATCGCGCTCGTGGCGGGCGGCGCCGTCGCCCTCGTGTGGGGGATCAAGGAGCTCGCGCACGACGCCGGCGCGCCGGCCGCCGCCATCCTCCTCGGGCTCGGGCTGGGCGCGCTGTTCGTGCGGCGCCAGCTGGTGCGGGCCGCCCGCGGGAAGGGCCCGATGCTCGACGTGCGGCTCTTCGCCCGGCCCGCCTTCAGCGCGGGCCTCGCGGCGAACCTGCTGAGCATCTTCTCGCTCGTGGGGTTCATGTACTTCCTGTCGCAGCACCTGCAGCTCGTGGCGGGGAAGGCGCCCCTCGAGGCGGGCTTGCTCATGCTGCCGGGAATGGCGCTGTCCGTGGCCGCCGGGCTCGCGGCGGTGCGGCTCGCCCGGCGGTTCTCGCCGGCGTCGGTCATGGTCGCGGGCCTGCTCGTGAACGCATCGGGTTACGCGGTGGTGCTCGCGTTCGGGCGGGACGGGTCGCTGCCGGCGCTGCTGGTGGGGTTCGCCGTGGTCGGTGCCGGCGTTGGCCTGGCCGAGACCCTCTCCAACGACCTGATCCTCGCCTCCGTCCCGCCTGCGAAGGCCGGGGCGGCGTCCGCGATCTCCGAGACGGCGTACGAGCTGGGCGCCGTCCTCGGCACCGCGGTGCTGGGCAGCATCCTCGGCGCGGCGTACCGGCTGGGCGTGCACGTCCCGGCGGGACTGCCGCCGGAAGCTGCGGCCCGCGCCCGGGAGACGCTCGGCGGCGCGGTCGACGCCGCGGCGCACCTTCCCACCGACGCCGCCTCCGCCCTCCTCGACTCGGCGCACCGGGCCTTCGACTCGGGCCTGGCGTACACGTCCGCGATCGGGGCGGCGCTCCTGGTGGCGGCGTCCGTCGTCGTGCACCGTGCGCTGCGGCCGCCGATCCCCGGCCAAAGTCACCGCGAATTGTCGGGTTGACGCTGGTGCCGGCGCTTCCCACCCACGGCAACCCGACAATTCGCGGGGCGAGGCGCCCTGGGGCTCAGCGCACCTTCGCCTTGAGGAACGCCACGGCCCGGGACCAGGCGAGGTCCGCCGCCTCCGGGCGATAGTTGCCCTGGGGGTTGGAATCGTTGGCGAACGCGTGCGGGGCGTCGTAGTAGAAGAACTCCACCTCCGCGCCGGATTCGCGGCGGATCTGCTCCTCCTGCTTGCGCGCGTCCTCGACCGGGTAGCTCGTGTCCTGCTCCCCGTAGTGGCCCTGGACCGCGGCACGGATGCCGGAGAAGTCGTTCGGGACGCCCTGCCCGACGCCGTAGAACGGCACCGCGGCGCTCACGCGCTCCCCCTGCTGCGCCGCGAGCTGCAGCACGAAACCGCCGCCCATGCAGAAGCCGATCGCCCCGACAGTGGAGCTCGTGACCTCGGGGCGGGACAGCAGGTAGTCGACCGCGCCGGCGAGGAGGCGCGCACCTTCCTCCTCGGGCAGCTCCTGCATCATCTGGGCGGCCTCCTCGCCGTCGTGCGCCACGCGACCTCCGTAGAGGTCCGGGGCGAGGGCCACGAAGCCCTGGCTCGCGAGCCTGTCCGCGATGTCCTTGATGTGGTCCACGAGGCCCCACCACTCCTGGATGACGATGACGCCGGGACCCGTGCCGCCGGCGGGCACGGCGAGGTAGCCGTGGGCCTCGCGGCCCGAGGACGGGAAGGTGACGTTCTGGAAGGGATGCTGATCGCTCATGGGCACACCGTACCCACCCGCCGGTCCCCTTACGCCATCAGCGCCGAACCGAGCGCGAGCCCGCCGAACGCCGCCGCGAGGCACAGCGCCATCGTCCCCACCCCGTTCACGACGGCGGCGCCCCACTTCCCGCTCAGCGCGAGGCTCACGCTCTGGTAGCTCGCAGTCGAGAAGGTCGTGTACCCGCCCAGGAACCCCGTCCCGAGCACGGCCTGGAGCGCCGGGTCGGCACCGGCGAGCACCGCGCCCGCAATGACCCCGAGCACCAGGGAGCCGGTGACGTTGATGAGGATCGTCGCGAACGGCAGCGGTCCCTTGAGCCGCCGGCTGAGCGCGGTGTCCAGCACGTAGCGCATGACGGCGCCCAGCCCGCCCGCCGCCCCGAGCAGCAGCGCCTCGCCGGGGGTCACCGCGGGTCCTCCTGGGCCCCGCTCGGCCCCTCGCGTCCGGGATCCGCGTTCCCGGGCCCCTCCCGTCTGGGGGTCGCGTTCTGGGGGTCACCCGATGTGCCCCCCAGAACGTGACCCCCAGACGGATGGGGGGCGTGGGGGTGCGCCGCGACGTGGGCCTCGGCGGCGAGCCCGCGGCGGTCCTCGCGGTGCAGCCACGCCGCCCCCGCAACGCCGGCGAGCGTCGCGGCCGCCCCGCCGAGCAGGCTCAGCGCGAGGTACCACGCGCCGTCGTCCGCGCGGCCCGCCGAGAGCAGCCGCGCGCCGTCGACCGCAAGGGTGGAGTACGTCGTGAACGCGCCGAGGAACCCCGTGCCGACGGTGAGGCGCACGAGCCGGCGCCGGCCGACGTCGGGCCCCCGGCGGGCGAGGGTCTCGAGCAGCGCCCCGAGCGCGAGCGCCCCGGCGAGGTTGACCAGCAGGGTCGCGAGCGGCCACCCACCGGGCGCGGGGATCACATCCCCGAGCGCCCAGCGGGACAGCGCCCCGAGCACCCCGCCGGCGAACACGAGCGCGAGCACGGCCGGGGAGAACGGGTGCGCGAAGCGGGGCGGCGCGGGCAGGCGCGAGGGGACGGCTGCGCGCGACCGCGCAGGGTCGCCGTGCGCAGGGGCAGCGGGCGGGGCGGCAGCGTCTCGGGTGTCTCGGGGCTGGGAGTCGGTCACGGCGCGTCGAGCCTATCGGGTTCGCCTTTGATCCGCCCGAGTGAATCCGTGGCGGCGGGGTAGCGTGAAGACCATGGACGCCTTGTCCTGGTTCACCGACTGGTTCGCTGCCGAGGACTCCGAGGTGGCTCGGTGGGTGCTGCAGCGAGGGGTCGCGGCACTGTTCTTCGTCGCCTTCCTCTCCTCCCTCAACCAGTTCCCGGCCCTCCTCGGCGGGCGCGGCCTGCTGCCGGTGCCGGAGTACCTCGAGGGCTTCCACCGCCTGCGCCGGCCGAGCCTGTTCCGCTTCCGCTACTCCGACCGCCTGTTCCGCCTGTTCTGCGCGGCGGGTCTGGCCGTGTCCGCACTGCTCGTCCTGGGCGTGCCGCAGCTGGGCCCCTGGTGGGTGCCCCTCCTGGCGTTCCTGCTGCTGTGGGGGCTGTACATGTCGATCGTGAACGTGGGCCAGACGTTCTACGGCTTCGGGTGGGAGATGCTCCTGCTCGAGGCCGGGTTCACGGTCGCGTTCCTCGGGTCGGACCAGGTCCCGCCCCCGGCGCCGATCCTGATCCTGACCGTGTGGCTCGTGTTCCGGCTCGAGTTCGGCGCCGGCATGATCAAGATCCGCGGCGGCGACGAGTGGCGCGACCTCACCGCGCTGTTCTACCACCACGAGACGCAGCCGATGCCCGGACCTCTGAGCCGGCAGTTCCACCTCCTGCCGAAGTGGATGCACCGCTGCGAGGCCGCGGGGAACCACTTCGCGCAGCTCGTGGTGCCGTTCTTCCTGTTCGTCCCGCAGCCCATCGGCTCGGTCGCCGCGGCGCTGGTGATCCTGACGCAGCTGTGGCTCGTGCTGTCTGGGAACTTCGCGTGGCTGAACTGGTCCGCGATCGTGCTCGCGTTCGCCGCGGTGGGCGACCGGGCCGTGCACTCCGTCGTCCCCTTCATCCCCGAGGACCTCGGGTGGGACCGGCCCCGCACGACGGCGTGGCCCGCCTCGGGCGACTGGGTCGCCTGGGCGTGGGTCCTCGTCGTGCTCGCCGCATCGGTGCTGCTGCTCGTGCTGTCGTGGTGGCCGCTGCGGAACCTGTTCGCGAAGCGCCAGCTCATGAACGCGGCCTTCAACCGGTGGGCGCTCGTGAACGCGTACGGGGCGTTCGGGTCGGTGACCAAGAACCGCGTGGAGATCGTCGTGGAGGGCACGCTCGACACGGTGCCGGCGGACGACGCCGAGTGGCGCGAGTACCGCTTCAAGGGCAAGCCGGGCGAGCCTGACCGGGTGCCGCGGCAGTGGGCGCCGTACCACCTGCGCCTCGACTGGCTCATGTGGTTCCTCCCCCTGCGCACTGTGCACGAGGAGTGGTTCTACGCCTTCCTCATGAAGCTCCTGGCCGCCGATCCCGCGACGCTGAGGCTGCTGCGCGAGGACCCGTTCGACGGCGAGCGGCCGCGCTGGGTCCGGGCACGCTCAGCCCTGTACGAGTTCTCGACCCGCGAGGAGTTCCGCGAGACGCACCACCGGTGGGTCATCACGCCGCTGCGGGAGGTCATCCGGCCGATCGGGCTGCGGGACGAGTGAGGGGAGCGTCGGGGGCGTGAGGCTTCGCGGGTGGTGAACTGCCTGGAGAACACGAAGGGCCCCGGTCATTGACCGGGGCCCTTCTGCTGTGCGCGAGGCGGGATTTGAACCCGCACGCCCTTTCGGACACTGGCACCTGAAGCCAGCGCGTCTGCCGTTCCGCCACTCGCGCGTGGCACTCCCCGAGACCGTCTCCGAGCCCGTGAAAGCAGCGAGAACCAGCATAGCGGAGCGCTGCGGCGATTGCGAAATCGCCTGCCGGAGGGGAGAGGATGGGCGGGCTGCATCGTTACGGGGACGGTACCTGGCCGTTCAGGCGGGACCCAGAGCCGCCCAGTAGTATCGTCACAGGACTGTGCCCGGGCGACCGACCTTCCGGATGCAGTTCGATGCACCCACCGGCATGATCGTCTACCCCGGAGAGGAGGGGCCATGGGACTGCTCGACAGGCTTGAGCGCGGCATCGAGAAAGCCGTTCACGGCGTCTTCTCCACCGGCTCCAAGGGCCAGGTCCAGCCGGTCGAGATCGCGAGCCGGCTGCGCCGCGAGATGGACCACCAGGCCTTCGCGATCGACCAGGGCCGCACGCTGGCGCCCAACGTCTTCGAGGCGCACCTCTCGGACACCGACTTCGAACGGGCCCGCGGCTGGGGCCAGCCCCTCGCCGAGGAGCTGTGCGACGTCGCGGTCAAGCACGCGCGGTCCCAGGGGTACACGCTCCAGGGACCGGTGCGTTTCACGTTCCGACACGACGCGTCCCTCAAGGGCGGCGAGTTCGAGGTCGTCTCCCGCACCGAGAAGGGCGCCCCGCGCCCCAACATCCCCGCCGCGCCGAGTCGGCAGCCCGTGCAGCTGAGCCCGGTCCTCGAGATCGACGGCCAGCGGTACTCGCTCAACGCCGACTCGGTCGTGCTCGGGCGCTCGTCCGAGGCGGACATCGTCGTCGACGACACCGGGGTCTCGCGCCGCCACATCGAGATCCGCACGGAGTCCGGCACCGCCTACGCGGTGGACCTCGGATCGACCAACGGCAGCTACGTCAACGGCCAGCGCGTCTCCGGCAGCGCGGAGCTCCGCGACGGGTCCACAATCAGCATCGGCCGCACCAAGATCGTCTTCCGCCTGCTTCCGGCACCCCGGGGAGGAAACGCGTGAATGAGCTGACGCTCACCGCTCTGCGGTTGGGCTTCCTTCTGCTGCTCTGGCTCATGGTCTTCAGCGTCGTCGGCGCGATGCGCCGCGACCTGGCCGTGGGCCGGCGCAACAAGACAGGGGCCCCCACCGCGCGGCAGGTCCGCCGCAACCCGGAGCTCGCCGAGCCTCCGGCGAGGCAGCAGGCCCACCGCCTGGTCGTCGTCGAGGGCCCCCTCGCCGGCACGAGCGTCCCGCTGGCCGACAGCCCCATCCTGCTCGGGCGCGCCCAGGAGGCCACGCTGGTCCTCGAGGACGACTATGCCTCCGGCCGGCACGCGCGCCTCTTCCCGCAGGGCAGCCGCTGGTTCATCGAGGACCTCGGGTCGACCAACGGCACCTACCTCGCGGACCAGCAGCTCACCCGTGCCCAGCCGGTCGAGCTCGGTGTGCCGATCCGCATCGGCAAGACCGTGATCGAGCTGAGGCCCTGATCTTGGCTGACGCCCGTCTGGTCCTCCGCTACGCCGCCCGCTCCGATGTGGGCCGGCTCCGCTCCAAGAATGACGACTCCGCGTACGCGGGCCGTCATCTCGCCGTCGTCGCCGACGGCATGGGCGGGCACGCGGGCGGCGACGTGGCGAGCGCCTCGACTGTCCTGGACCTCATCCACCTCGACCACGGCGACTACGCGCCCGGCGAGGCGGCGACCCAGCTCGCCGACGAGATCCAGACGGCCAACTCCCTGCTGTCCGAGCTCGTGAGCGCCAACCCGCTCCTGGCCGGCATGGGCACGACCGTCACGGCGATCCTCCTCTCCGGTGACAGCTTCGCGTTCGCCCACATCGGCGACTCCCGCGCGTACAGGCTGCGCGGGAACGACCTCGAGCAGGTCTCGGTTGACCACACCTTCGTCCAGCGCCTCATCAACGAAGGCCGCCTGCGCCCCGAGGAGGCCGAGACCCACCCGCACAAGAACGTGCTCATGCGCGTCCTGGGCGACGTCGACGCGAGCCCGGAGCTGGACCTCTCCACCTTCCCCGCGGTCGAGGGCGAGCGGTGGCTCCTGTGCTCCGACGGGCTCAACTATGTGCCGCTGCCCCTTGTCGAGCGCACGCTGCGCGAATACGACGACCGCGCCGAGTGCGCGGACCGGCTCATCGAGCTGACCCTCGCCGCCGGCGCCCCGGACAACGTCACGGTGATCGTCGCCGACGTCGAGGCCACCGAGGACGACGACGCGCTGCCGGCTCCCGCCGCTCCCCCGGCTGCCGCGCCGCTCACCGCAGCGGCGGCCGCGCGCACGCCCGTCACCTCCGCCGCCGCACCGGCCGGGGGCACCCCTGCCGGAGCTGCGGGCAAGGCGGCGGCACCCGCCGCCCCGACGGCGTCCCCGGCGTCCAGGGATTCCGAGGAGCAGCCCGCGAAGGCGTCCGACGGGGCGCGGCCGGCGGGGGCAGCGTCCCCCGCGGCGGAGACGCCGTCGGAGGTGGGGCCCGGGGCCCCGCCCGCCGCCGGAGACGAGGACCGGCGCGAAGAGCCCGCCACCGACCCCAACCTCGGCGCGCACCTCTCCGCCGAGGTCCTGCGGCGCGAGCTCGAGAGCCGCCCGCACGAACTCGTCGGCGCCGCGGCCTCGGCCGCGGAGACCGGCTCGCTGCCCTCGGTCGCGAGCCGGACGGCGGCGCGCCGCGCGGCGGCGATCCTCATGCACCGGAGCCCCGAGGCGGAAGTCGAGGCGGAGGGGGAGGACGAGGAGTCCACATCCTCCGACCGGCCCGCTCGGCGCTGGTTCCGGCTCGGCCTGGGAATCCTGGCCGCACTGGCCGTGGTGGTGGGCCTCTGGTTCGGCTACGCCTGGACCCAGACGCGCTACTACGTGGGCGCCTTCGACAACCGTGTGGCGATCTACAACGGGGTCTCGCAGCAGCTGGGACCGATTCCCCTCTCGCACGTGCACACGGTCACGAACATCCCGCTCGATTCGCTGAGCCCGTTCACGCAGCAGCGCCTGCGCTCCGGGGTTCCCGCCGACGGGCTCGAGGGCGCCGAGGAGATTGTGCGCAACATCCAGACCGACCCCCAGGGCTGCCTGCCCGGCTCTGGGGCGACCGCGAGCCCGACGGCCACGCCGAGCGGCAGCGCGCCGCCGCCGTCGTCCGCAGCCGCAGCCGCCCCGAGCGCGGCACCGAGCGCGAGCGCCGCGCCGAGTGCGAGCGCCTCGGGCTCGCCCAGCACCAGCCCGACCCCCGACCCCTGCCTGGGAGGCACCCGATGAGCGGCGTCGACACCGTGCAGAAGCCACGGCGCAACGCAGAACTTGTGCTCCTGATCCTCGCCCTGGCCGTGGGCATCGGGGCGAGCGCGATGACGGGGGTCAAGGAGGGCACGGCCCTGGACCGGGACTTCTGGCTCCAGTCCGCCCTCCTCGCCGGCGCATCCCTCGCGGTTCATACAGTCCTGCGGTTCCGCGCGAAGTATGCCGATCCGATCATCCTTCCGCTGGTCGTGACGCTCAACGGACTCGGCCTCGCGATGATCCACCGCCTCGACACCCCGGAGACGGACTACGGCAACGCCCAGGCGCGCTGGACGATCATCGGCATGGTCCTCGCGGTCGCCGTGATCTGGTTCCTGCGCGACCACCGGTACCTGCGTCGCTACACCTACATCTCGCTCATCCTGAGCGCAGTCCTGCTGCTCCTCCCGCTCGTCCCCGGGATCAGCGCGGGCGAGGTCAATGGCGCCCAGGTGTGGATCCGCTTCGGCTCGGCCTCGTTTCAGCCCGGAGAGGTCGCCAAGATCACCATCGCGATCTTCTTCGCGGGCTACCTCTCCACGAACCGGGACCTCATCCTGCTCGCGGGGCGCCGCATCGGCCGGCTCCAGCTGCCCCGTTTCAGGGACCTCGGGCCCATGGTGGTGACCTGGCTGGGGGCCATCGGGATCCTCATCTTCCAGCACGACCTCGGCATGTCGATCCTCTTCTTCGGCATCTTCATCTCGATGATCTACATCGCCACGAGCCGTGCCAGCTGGGCGCTCCTCGGCGTGCTGCTGATGTTCGGCGGCGCGATGGCAGCGAGCGTCCTCCTGCCGCACATCCGCCTGCGCATCGACGGCTGGCTCAATGCCTTCTCCCCCGAGGTCTACGGCCGCACCTACGGCAGCAGCTACCAGGTCATCCAGGGCCTCTTCGGCATGGCGAACGGCGGACTCCTCGGCACCGGCCTCGGCGAGGGGAGGCCGGACCTCGTGCCCTTCCCGCACTCGGACATGATCATCGCCTCCTTCGGCGAGGAGCTCGGCCTCGTGGGCCTCTTCGCGATCATCATGTGCTACGCGCTGCTCATCACGCGCGGCTTCCGCGCCGCGCTCGGCGCCCGCGACTCGTTCGGCAAGCTCCTCGCCGCCGGACTCTCGGCCGGTATCGCGCTGCAGTGCTTCGTCGTGATCGGCGGCGTCACCCGGCTCATCCCCCTCACCGGACTCACGACGCCGTTCCTCGCCGCGGGCGGCTCGTCGCTCCTGGCGAACTGGATCATCGTGGCGCTCCTCCTCGTGATCTCCAACGCCGCGCGCCGCCCCGTGGACATGACCCCGCTCGACCCGAACGACGCCGCGGGGCCCGCCCCCAGATCGCGGCTGGCCGACCTGACCGACCGGGTGATGCCGCCCCGTCGCCGCAGGACGAGCACACATGACGACACCCAGACCGAGGCGGTGAGGATCCGATGAACCAGGCCATCCGCAACGCCTGGATCGCCGTCGCGGCGCTCTTCGCCCTCATCCTCGGCTCCATCAGCTACGTCCAGGTCATCGGCGCGGACGAGCTGAACAAGAACGCGTGGAACAACCGCGCCATCCTGGCGACCTTCTGCCAGGAGCGGGGCGCGGTCCTCGTCGCCGGGCAGCCGATCGCCCAGTCCGTCGCGAGTGGTTCCGACACGTGCCAGTACCAGCGCACCTATCCGGGGTCCCCCGAGCTGTACGCCGGGCTCACGGGCTACTACTCCAACGTGTTCGGCTCCACGGGCCTCGAGAACTCGATGAACTCGACCCTCACGGGCCAGTCGGACCAGCTCCTCATGGACCGTGTGCGGCAGCTCTTCCTCGGCCAGCAGCCCAAGGGGGCGACGGTCGAGCTCACCATCGACCCGGTGGTCCAGAAGCTCGCCTACGACCTGATCCCCGACGGGCAGCGCGGCTCGATCGTCGTGACCAATCCCAAGACGGGCGCCATCATCGCCATGGTGTCCAAGCCGAGCTACGACCCGAACAAGGTCGCCACCCACGACCAGGCGGCCGCCCAGGCGGCCATGGCGCAGATCCAGGCGCTGCCCGGCATCAACCTCAACCAGGGCGTGAGCGGGCCGACGGGCGCACTCCTGGCCCCGGGCTCGGTGTTCAAGCTCGTCGACACGGCCGCGGCCCTCGCCTCGGGGAAGTACACGAAGGACTCCGTCCTGCCCAACCCCGCCGAGATGACCCTGCCGGGCACGAGCGCCAAGCTTCCGAACTACGCCGGAGGCAACTGCTACACGCGCACCGAGGCGAACTTCTCGTTCGCGCTCGAGCAGTCCTGCAACACCCCGTTCGCCTCGATCGCCCTGGACCTGGGGCAGGACGCGATCGGCAAGCAGGCGGCGGCCTTCGGCTTCGGCCAGGACGCGGGCGACCAGCTGCACCTCGACTACTCCCCGGGCGTCTGGCCGCAGAACCTCAACCAGGCCCAGCTCGCCCAGTCCGCGATCGGGCAGTTCGACGTGAAGGCCTCGCCCCTGCAGATCGCCCTCATGACCAGCGCGATCGCCAACGGCGGTGTCCAGATGAAGCCCTCGCTCGTCAAGAGCATCACCGCCCCGGACCTCCGGGTCGTCTCGGAGCCCAAGCCCGAGGTGCTCCGCACGTCGACCTCACCGGAGATCGCCCGGCAGATCACGGAGTGGATGACCAACGTGGTGTCCCAGGGCATCGCGAACCGCGCGGCGGTCCCCGGCGTCAAGGTGGCCGGCAAGACCGGCACCGCGGAGCTCGGCTCCTCCGGCCTCAACAACTCATGGTTCACCGGGTTCGCCCCGGCGGACAACCCCCAGGTTCAGGTGACCGTCGTCATGGAAGGCGTCGACGTCAAGACGGGAGCCTCGTTGACCAGTCCCACAGCTAGCAAGATCTTTGAGGCGGTGTTGAAGAAGTGAGACCGACGTCGGGCATCACCTTGGGCGGCAGGTACCACCTGCAGAGCCGGATCGCCATCGGCGGCATGGGCGAGGTCTGGAGGGCCCGTGACCAGGTGCTGGGACGGATCGTCGCCATCAAGATCCTCAAGGAGGAGTACGCGGGCGACCCGGGCTTCCTCGAGCGGTTCCGCGCCGAGGCCCGCCACACCGCGCTCCTGAACCACCCCGGGATCGCCAACGTCTTCGACTACGGCGAGGCCGAGGGCTCGGCCTACCTCGTGATGGAGCTCGTGCCGGGCGAGCCGCTCTCGTCGATCCTCGAGCGGGAGCGTGTGCTCTCCCCGGACCGCACCCTCAACATCATGGCGCAGACGGCGCGCGCCCTCGCCGTCGCGCACGGGCAGGGCCTCGTGCACCGCGACGTGAAGCCCGGCAACCTGCTCATCACCCCGGACCACAAGGTCAAGGTCACCGACTTCGGCATCGCCCGCCTCGCCGACCAGGTGCCCCTGACGCAGACCGGGCAGGTCATGGGGACCGCCCAGTACCTCGCCCCGGAGCAGGCCACCGGCCAGCAGGCCACCGGCTCAAGCGACATCTACTCGCTCGGGGTCATCGGGTACGAGTGCCTCACGGGCCACCGCCCGTTCTCCGGCGAGAGCCAGATCGCGATCGCGCTCGCCCAGGTCAACGACGCCCCACCGCCCCTTCCCGAGCAGCTTCCCGCCCCCGTGCGCGCCCTGCTCATGTCCATGCTCGCCAAGGACCCGCGCAGCCGCCCGGCGAACGCGATCAAGCTGGCCGAGGCCGCGGAGGCGATCCGCCGCGGGGACATCGCCGCGGCGCACGCGGCGGTCCCCGCCATGGTCCAGCACGACGACTCGACGGCCGCGATCACGACTCCCGCCACGGGCAGGACCCAGCAGCAGACGGCCCCGACGGCCGTCGTCGGCGGTGCCGGCCTGGCCGCCGCGGCCGGTGCCGCCGCAGCCGCGCACGGCACCCCGCCGACGTCGGCCCTCCCCGTGGTCGGCGACGACGAGGGCTACTCGGCCTCGGAGGCTCCCGCGCGGCCGCTGTACGCCTCGGTGGACGACGACGAGGACGTGGCACCGCAGGAGGAGGCGCGCCGCGAGCGGAAGCGCAGCGCGCTGACCTGGCCGCTGGTCGGGCTCCTGCTGCTGATCCTGTTCGTGCTGATCGGCGTCTGGCTCTCCAACGCCGGCCTGTTCAGCCCGACCCCGCTGCCGAGCTCCCCGGCGACCTCGACGGCGGCGAGCACGCCCCCGCCGTCGAGCGCCACGCCGACCCCCACGCCCACGCCGACCCGGACGACCCCGGTGCAGACGCCAACGGGACCCGCCACGGTCAATGTGGTCCCCGCGGCGTACCTCGGCCGGAACTACACTCAGGTCAAGGCCGAGCTCGAAGCACTCGGGCTCGGTGTAGCGCTCAACCCGGTGGCCTCGCAGACCGGGACGATGGGCCAGGTCACGAACATCGAGCCGAGCGGGCAGGTCACGGTCGGCTCGACCGTCACCGTGACCTACCTCAACGTCCAGCCGCCTGTGACGCCCACCCCCACGCCGACCCCCACGCGGACCAACGGCAACAGCTCACAGACCACGAACCAGACACCGAACCTCACGCTTCCAGCGCTCCCCGGCCAGTGACCACATGACCTCATCCGCCAATCCGCCCGTAGAACGAGAGGACGAGCCCATGCCGCGTCCCCTCGTCCTCTCGGGCCGCTACGAGCTCGGCGAGCTGATCGGCCGGGGCGGGATGGCGGACGTCTACGAGGGGCGCGACCTGCGGCTCGGCCGCACGGTGGCCGTGAAGATGCTGCGGCCGGACATGGCCCGGGACACCCAGTTCCGGGTGCGGTTCGAGCGGGAGGCCAGGGCGGTGGCCGGGCTGAACCACGCCTCCATCGTCGCCGTCTACGACACGGGCGAGCAGCAGCCCGACCCGGCGACGCCGCACGCGGTCGCCGTGCCCTACATCGTGATGGAGCACGTGGGCGGGCAGACGCTCCGCGAGCTCATCCGCGCCAACTCCGTCACGGTCGACGAGGCGGTGGACTACCTGCTCGGCGTGCTGTCCGCGCTCGAGTACAGCCACCGCTCCGGGATCGTGCACCGGGACATCAAGCCCGCGAACGTCATGGTCTGCCGCGACTCCGGCGCGGTCAAGGTCATGGACTTCGGGATCGCGCGCGCCATGGCGGACTCCGCGGCAACCATGACCCAGACCCAGGCCGTGGTCGGCACGGCCCAGTACCTCTCCCCGGAGCAGGCCCGCGGCGAGGTCGTGGACGCCCGCAGCGACCTGTACTCCGCCGGGTGCCTCCTGTACGAGCTGCTCACGGGGCGCCCGCCATTCGTGGGCGAGTCCGCAGTCTCGGTCGCATACCAGCACGTCCAGTCCTCGCCGCCGCCTGCCTCGGACTTCAACCCGAAGGTCACCCCGGCCCTCCAGAGCGTGCTGGACAGGGCGCTCGAGAAGGACCCCGACGCACGTTTCCAGGACGCTGCGGCGTTCCGGCGTGCTCTGCGCGCCGCGCGGGCCGGCGTCGTCGTGCCCCCTCGCCCCCTCACGGGCGGCGGGGCGGCTGCGGCTGCGGCGGCAAGCGTCGGCGCGGCCGGAGCAGGTGCCGCCGCGGCGGCGGAGGCAGGCCCCGAGGATCCCGCGCACGACGCCGGGGTCCCCACCCAGTCGGTCAACGTCGGCGACGGCGGCGGGGCGGAGGACGGCGCCGGACGCCACGCCGCGTCGTCACACCTCGGGGACACGGGCCAGATCCCGCAGGTCCAGGCGGCCCCGGCGGCCGGACTGATCGCGTTCGACGACGCCCGCGACGAGGAACGGGCCCGACGTGGCCGCGGCAAGCGCCGTGCCTGGATCACGGTGCTGATTCTGGCCGCGCTGCTGCTCATCGGAGCGGGCGGCCTCTGGCTGTACCAGTACGTCAACCAGCCTGCGGCCGTGACAACAGTGACCGTGCCCTCCGTGGAGAACATGAGCGAGACGGAGGCCGCGCTGCTGCTGCAGCGGCAGGGCCTCGAACTCGAACCCATCCAGCGGCCCAACCACGCGACGGTGCCCAAGGGCACGGCGATCGACACGATCCCCGGTGCGGGAACGCAGCTCCAGAAGGGCAGCAAGATCACCCTCGAGGTCTCTGCGGGGCCCTCGAGCGCCGAGATACCGAAGGACCTCATCGGGGCCACCGAGGCTGGGGCAAGGGCGACCCTCGAACGGCTGGGGCTCAAGGTCAAGCCCCGGTCGGTGCTGGCCAACGATCCGAAGGCCCCCTACGGGACGGTGATCGCCACGAACCCCGGCGTGGGGCAGATGGTCGCGATCGGTTCCGAGGTGGAGCTGACGGTCTCCACGGGGAAGGTCACCGTTCCCGAGCTGCGCGGCAAGGCCCTCGAGGACGCCCAGGCCATCCTGACCGGCCTCGGTCTCCGCGCCGATCCCCGCGAGGTCGAGAACGCAGTCGTGGCTCCCGGCACGGTCACCGACCAGTCGCCGGCGCCGGACGGGAATGTGGACCAGGGAGGCGTGGTGATCCTCTCGGTCGCGAAGGCTCCGCCCGCTCCGCCTCCCCCGGCTCCGTCGCCCACCCCGACGCCGACCAGCACGCAGTCGTCGAATCCGAAGTCCACGCAGAACCCCGGGCACGGCAACGGCTGAGTCGGACCATCGACTCGGCGTCGGTCCTCAGGCGCCGGCGGTGATGAGCGGGCTCAGCGTGGAGGCGCGGGCTGCCGCGCCCCGGAGTCCCACGGACTCGAGCCACGTTCCGAGCATCTGGTAGCCGCCCTCGGTCAGGACGCTCTCAGGGTGGAACTGGACCCCGCACAGCGGCGCCGTCCTGTGGGCCAGGCCCATGACGACGCCCGAGTGCGTGTGGGCCGTGATCTCGAGGACGTCGGGGATGCTCTCCGCGAGGGCCGCGAGCGAGTGGTAGCGGGTGGCCGTGAAGGGGCTCTTGAGGCCGGCGAAGACGCTCTTGCCTTCATGCTCCACGAGGGATGTCTTCCCGTGCATGAGCTCCGGGGCATGGGTCACGGTGCCGCCGTAGGCCTCCGCCAGCGCCTGGTGGCCGAGGCAGACGCCGAGCATGGGCTTGTTGTTCTCGCCGCACCACCTGATGAGCTCGATGCAGACCCCGGCCTCGGCGGGGTTGCCCGGCCCCGGGGAGATGAGCACGCCGTCGCGCGCCGCGGCGAGCTCGATTGCCTCGTCGAGGGACACATCGTCGTTGCGCACCACGGTGGTCTCAGCGCCGAGCTGCTGCAGGTAGCCGACCAGCGTGTAGACGAACGAATCGTAGTTGTCGATGACGAGGATGCGCGTGCTCATGGGGGTTTCGGCCAATCGTGGAGTGGGCGGGACCGGCAGGCCCGGGCGGCTAGACTTGGCTACCAGAACGAGTCAGACAGCAGCACCGCGGCGCGTCGGCGGTGCTTGCAGGATACCAAGCGTGCCCGCCTGCAGCCGAAGGGCGGCCAAGGAGGACCAGTGCCCGATTCACCGGACAAGCCCGAGACCGAGGCGCGCGCCTCGAAGAGCGCGGACAAGGTCCTGAAGAAGTCCTCGAACCCCAAGCCGCGCAAGAAGAAGCGGACGCCCAAGCCCGCCGGCCCGACCCCGCAGTGGTACAAGTACCTGATGTTCGGGCTTATGGTCGTGGGCCTGCTCTGGATCATCGCCTTCTACATCACCCAGGGCCTGTTCCCCGTCCCGGCGATCGGCAACTGGAACATCCTGATCGGCTTCGGCATCGCGATCATCGGGTTCCTCATGACCCTGCGCTGGCGGGGCTGAGCGCGCCGAGCACCGCCTTGGCGGTCGCGTCCCAGCCGGGCAGGAGGGGCCGCGCGGCCAGGGCGGCTGCCCTCCACCGGGCCCTGACCTCGGCTGAGGACAGCCACTGGCCCATCTCAGAGCACAGCGGGTCCCCACCCGCCGCAGGGTCTTCCTCGCGCACCGCCGTACCGGCGGCCCCGAGTCCGCCCTCGAGGCTCAGCGCGAGCGCCTCTGCCGCGCCCGTTCCCGCAGGGACGAGGGCGGGCACTCCCCTCGCGAGCGACTCCGCCACGACCAGTCCGAACGTCTCGGACTCCGACGCGAGCACCGTCAGGTCCGCACGCGCCCACTCCTGATCGAGCGCGGCCCCGCGCAGTTCCCCGGGCACCTCGATGCGGGCTTCGAGCCCCAGGCCCCGCACCTCCTCGCGGACGGCGCGCGCATAGTCCGGGTCGGCGGCGTCGTGCCCGGCGAGCGTCGCCCTCCATGGCAGGCCGGCCAGCCCGGCCAGTGCCCGCACGATCCTCAGCTGCCGCTTCCCCGGCAGCAGCGCAGCGAGGCACAGCAGGTGCGGCGGCGCCCCCGCCGCCAGGCTCCCCGGCGAGACGGGGGCACGCACGACGCCGGGTCGCGCCACGAGTGCCCGGGTCCCGTAGCGCTCGGCGAGCTGGCGCGCGGCGAAGCTGCTCGGGACGAGGACAGCGTCGGCCACCGCGAGGGAGGCGCGTTCGAGGTCAGCGAGGCGGCGCCTCCCCTCCGGTGTGAGGCCCGGGGCGTCCGGGAGGGACATGTGCACGATGATCCCGAGGCGCGCTGGCCCTGAGGCCGCCGCGGCGCGCACCTCCTCCGGTGCTCCGAGCGCGAGGAGCCCGTCGACGAGCACCGCGTCCGGCGACGCGGCCGCGCGGGCCGGGGACACGCCGTCGTGCGCGGCGGCAGACGGGACGCCGAGCGCGGGGGCAAGGGATGCCCGGTCCGCTGGGGAGCCGACCGGCCAGGCGCCCGGCACCTCGACCGTCTCGACCCGCACGCCGAGCGCGGCGAGCGCGCTGGCGAGCCTCGCGTTGTAGACGTTCCCGCCAGAGGAGTAGCCGAGGCTGCCGGGAACCACCAGGCGCAGGTCCACGGCGGGCCCGCGGGGCTAGGCGCCCGTACCCCGCCGGCGGGCGAGGTCCATCGTGCAGGAGGCCCACGCGTCCGGGTTCTCGCGCAGGGTGACCTCGACGGCGGAGAGGTGGTCGAGGTGGCGCAGGTTCTCGGCGGCGGCGACGGCCACGTGCTGGGCGAGGACCTCGGTGGTGGTGAGCCGGCCGGCGAAGTCGGGGTGCTCGTCGAGGTTGCGGTAGCGGATCCCATCGAGGATCGCGCCGAGCAGCTGGGACGCCTCGCCTATGTCCATGACGGTCGAGTTCGCGTCGAGGGCGTCGGCGCGGACGGTGAGCTCGACGACGAACGTTGCCCCGTGGAGGCCCTGCGCCGGCCCGAACGCCGGGCGCGGCAGGCTGTGGGCGATCATCGCGTGGTCACGGACGGTGAGGCTGAACATGCGGCTCCTTGCGTGGTTATTGTCGCTGCGCCCCGGGGTAGCGGATCACGTGGCACAGCCCCGGCAGGGACCCCTCGGCGAGGCGGTCCATGGTCTGCGGCAGGTCGGAGAAGTCGGAGACCGCGCCGAGGAGCGCGTCGAAGGCGGGATCCTCGAGGAGGCTCAGCGCGAGGGCGAGCCGCTGGGCGCAGGTGCGCCGGTGCCGGCGCGGGAGGGCCACCTGGCCGACCTGGGCGGCCTTCAACGAGAGCCGGCGCGCATGGAAGTCGGCGCCGAGGGGCACCGGCACCGCGTCGTCGCCGTACCACGAGAGCTCGATGACGTCGCCGTCGTCGCCCACGATTTCGAGGCACCGGGCCAGGCCCGCCGGGGAGGCGGATGCGTGGAAGACGATGTCGCAGTCTCCCGAGGCATCCTCGGGAGAGGCGAAGCGCACCTGCAGGGCCTCCGCGATGCCGGCGCGCGCGGGATCGCTGTCCACGGCCTCGAGGCGGGAGAGCGGGAAGCGGCGCAGGAGGGCCGCCGTGGACGCGCCGATGAGCCCGCACCCCACGACAGCGACGCGGTCGCCGATCCGCGGGCCCGCCTCCCAGAGAGCGTTGATCCCGGTCTCCACAGCACCGGCAAGGAGGGCGCGGCGCGGGGGCACGCCGTCGGGCACAGGCACGAGGTCCGCGGCGGGGACCACGTAGCGGTCCTGATGGGGGTAGAGGCAGAAGACGGTGCGGCCCTCGAGCTCGGCCGGGCCCCGTTCCACGACGCCGACGGACAGGTAGCCGTACTTCACCGGCGCCGGGAAGCTGCCCTCCTGGTGGGGTGCCTCCATGAGCCCGGCGACGCGGGCCGGGACGCGGCCGGTGTGCACGAGGTTCTCAGTGCCGCGGGAGTGGCCGGAGTACAGGGTGCGCACGAGCGCTTCCCCCTCCCCCGGCGGCCGGAGCTGCTCGCGTCGGAGCTCGCCGCGGCACGGACCCGTGGTCCAGTAGGCCGTGGCTGTCAGGTCATCGGTCCCGCCGGTCTGCGCCATCGACTCGACCCTACCCATGCCCGGCCGCAGCGAACCAGCGCTGGCGTGCACGGCGCGCCGCCCCGGGACCCTGCCCGCGGCCGGCAATCTAGACTTGAACGGTGACCACCGCCCCGAGCACACGGACCGACGAGGCCCGTCAGACCCACGCGTACTTCGACGACACGTACCTCACCGAGGCGCACGCGACCGTGATCGCGTCCGGCATGGGCGAGGACGGGCCGTGGGCCGCGGTCTCACCCAACATCTTCCACCCCAAGGGCGGCGGCCAGCCGTCCGACGAGGGCACGCTCGACGGCGCCCCCGTCACCCCCGCGCGCGACGAGGACGGGCTCGTCATGCTGCTCGGTGCCCCGTCCGGGCTCGATGCGGGCGCCTCCGTCGCATGCCGGGTCGACGCCGGGCTGCGCCGCCGGCACGCCGCCCTCCACACGGCCGGCCACGTTCTGGGACACCTCGGCGAGGCACGCGGCTGGACGCACTCAGGCCACTCGCACTTCCCGGCCCAGGCGCGGCTCGACTTCGACCCGACCGGTCACGAGGACGAGCTCGCCACCCCCGAGCTCCGCGACGCTGTGCGGGCCGAGCTGCAGGCGCAGATGGACGAGGTGCTCGCCCGCGGCGCGGCCGTCTCGGCGTCCGTGGACGCGGCGGGCCACCGCACCGTGACGATCGAGGGCGTCAACGCCGAGCCGTGCGGCGGGACGCACGTGCGCACCCTGGCAGACCTGGCCGGCGTCCGCATCCTCGAGGTCAAGGTCAAGCGGGGTGCCATCAAGGTCCGCTACGAGGCCGAGCACCGTGACCACGCAGAGGGTGACGCCGCATGAGCCTGTGGGTGAAGATCTGTGGGCTCTCCACGCCCGAGGCGGTCGAGACGGCCGTCGAGGCGGGCGCGGACGCGCTCGGCTTCGTGCTCGCCGCCGGCAGCCCCCGGACGGTCGACGCCGCGCGCGCCGCGTCGCTCGTGGCCGTGGCCCGGGAGGCGGGCCGCCGCGCGGGGCGCGAGGTGGAGACGGTCGCGGTGGTGCGGCACCAGGGCGCGGACCAGGTGGAGCGGCTCGCGCGCGAGGCCGGCGTCGACGCGGTGCAGCTGCACGGCGACGAGCCCGAGGCCGACGCCGACTCCCTGCGCGCCGCGGGTTTCCGCGTGATCCGGGCGCTCTCGGCTGGCGAGTACGCGGCGCGCCGAGCCGCCGGATGGACGAGCTCCGACCGGCTCCTGCTCGACGCGGCGGTCCCGGGGTCCGGGACGCGCATCGGAGCTGAGGAGCTCGCCGAGGCGCCCGCGGGCTTCTGGATCCTGGCCGGCGGGCTGTCCCCGGCCAATGTGGCGGAGGCCGTCGCGGCGCTCGGCCCGGGCGGGGTCGATGTCTCGAGCGGTGTCGAGTCCATGCGCGGGGTCAAGGACCTGGCCCTCATCCGAACCTTCATCGAGGCCGCACGGGGCTGACGCATTCTTTTTGGGTTATATGCACGCCTAGGCACTCATGGTACTTGGCCATGCCACGGCGGCCGGCTCCTTCCGTGGGGAAGGCGCCGGCCGCCGTCGTAGGTGCCGCGAGCGCTCGGGGCGGGCGAGGAACGCGAACTCTGCCCCGAATTGGCTCAGCGGTGGGTGACGTGCACCGGGCGGACCGCCGCGGTGTGGCCGAGGACCACGCCCAGGCCCAGCATGCCCATGCCGAGCACGAGGTGGAGGACGTTGTCCGCGGCGTTCAGGGGCACGAAGTTCGCGGCGGTCTCGCCTCCGAACACGAGCCCGTACACGAACAGGACGAGGTATACCGCGCCGCCCCACGCGAGGTAGCCCTTGGCGCCGGCCACTGAGCGGCCCAGCGCGAGCCCCGCGACGCCGAACAGCAGGTGCACGACGTTGTGGAGCACGGAGACCTGGAACAGGCCCAGGAGGAAGGCCTCGGAATGGTGGCCGGCGAGGCCGATCCCCGGGCCTGCAGTGATGCCGGGAATGAAGCCGAGCACCCCGACGAGGAGGAACACTGCGCCCACCGCGGTCGCGGCGATCTGGACGGCGGTGCGGCGGTTCGAAAGGACTGACGTGGACATGGTGGCTCCTATCGAGTCGGCCGACGCCCTGACTCGAAGCGCCGGTGCGGTGGCCCGCACCCTCACTTCGGAGCCGCCGCACAGGCGGATTGGGGTGGCCGCAGATACGCTTTCGCGTACCAGCCGGTGTTCCGGGTAGTGAGCGCGGGAGATGGACACGCAAAGGAGACACGACGATGAGCGCACCTCCTCGGTACTCATTGCCGGAAAGTGTGCCGGGGCCGGCCCAGCCCGCCAAGCCCCAGAGCGGCCTGACGCGGTGGCTGCTGGAGAAGCGGGTCCATCAGCCCGTGGGCCCCGAGGTCCCTGAGGACCACGGGCAGCAGAGCTGGTGGAAGGTCATGTGCCTGACCGGGGTCGACTACTTCTCGACCCTCTCCTACCTCCCCGGCATCGCTGCCCTGGCGGCAGGCGCCCTCTCCCCCCTGGCGACCCTGCTCATCGTGGCGCTGACCCTCCTCGGCATGCTGCCCATGTACCGCCGGGTGGCCAAGGAGAGCCCACACGGCCAGGGGTCGGTGGCCATGCTCGAGGACCTCCTGCCCTTCTGGCGCGGGAAGGTGTTCGTCCTCGTGCTCCTGGGTTTCGTGGCGACCTCCTGGATCATCACCATCACGCTCTCGGCCGCCGATGCCTCGGTGCACCTGATCGAGAACCCCCTCCTGCCGCATGCCCTCCTGGACGGGAAGGCGGTGCTGATCACCGTTGTGCTCCTCCTGATCCTGGGCGGGGTGTTCCTGCTCGGCTTCTCCGAGGCCGTGGCCGTTGCCATCCCGCTCGTCGCCGTGTTCCTCGGCCTCAACGCCGTGATCATCGGCGTCGGCTTCGCGGACCTGCTCGCCCATCCGGTCACCGTCTCGGACTGGTGGGGTGCCCTGAACGGAGGCGGCGGGCTGTCCGGGATCGCAGGACCCGCCATCCTGGCCTTCCCGCTCCTGGTCCTCGGACTCTCCGGCTTTGAAACCGGGGTGAGCATGATGCCCCTCGTCGCCTCCAGAGGCGATACGGTCGAGGAGAAGATGGCCTCGCGCATCCGCAACACCCGCAAGCTGCTGACCTCCGCGGCCGTGATCATGAGCATCTACCTGATCGGCAGCAGCTTCGTCACGACCCTCCTCATCCCGGCCCAAGAGTTCCAGCCGGGCGGGCAGGCCAACGGCCGGGCCCTCGCGTACCTGGCACACGAGCGGCTGGGCGGGGTGTTCGGATCCGTCTACGACATCAGCAGCGTGCTCATCCTCTGGTTCGCCGGGGCCTCGGCCATGGCAGGCCTCATCAACATCGTGCCCCGCTACCTGCCCTCCTACGGCATGGCCCCCGAGTGGTCCCGGCACATCAGGCCGGTGGTGCTCGTCTACACGGCCATCAGCATCCTCATCACGCTCGGGTTCCGGGCAGACGTGAACGCCCAGGCAGGTGCCTACGCGACGGGGGTCCTGGCCATGATGGTCTCCGGCGCGGTCGCAGTGACCATTTCGGCCATCCGCCGCCGGCAGCGGGGCGCCTCCGTGGCGTTCTCGGTACTGAGCCTGATCCTGCTCTACGCGCTGGCGGACAACGTCGTCGAGAAGCCCGACGGCCTCGCGATCTCCGCGCTGTTCATCGCGGGCATCGTCGTCGTCTCTCTCGTCTCGCGCATCACGCGCACCACGGAGCTGCGCGCGGACCGGATCGTGTTCGACGAGGCCGCCCGGCGCTTCATCGTCGAGTCGCTCGAGTACGACGGGCGCCTCAACCTCATCGCGAACCGCCCGCAGGCACGGGATGAGGCGGAGTATGCCGAGAAGGAGCTGGCGCAGCGAGAGATCAACCCGGTCCCGGGGGCCGCGGACGTGATCTTCCTCGAGGTGGACATCACGGACCCCTCGAAGTTCAGCGGCACCCTCGAGGTCCACGGCGTCGAGGTCGGGGTCTTCAGGGTGCTGCGCGTCCAGAGTCCTGCAGCGCCCAACGCCATCGCCGCGATCCTCCTGGCGCTCCGCGATGCGACGGGGATGCTCCCCCAGGCACACTTCGAATGGTCGGAGGGCAACCCGCTGGCGCACCTCATGCGCTACCTGCTGCTGGGCCGGGGCGACACTCCGCCGGTCGTGCGGGAGATCATCCGCGAGCACGAGCCGGACCCGAAGCGCCGCCCCGGCATCCACGTCAGCTGACCGCGCAGGCCGGCCGTCCGAGCCAGCGCGGCCGTGCCGCGGCACTTCTCAGAAGAACTGCTTGACCAGGATCGGCGGCGTGGTGGGCGCGGGCGAGCCGCCGGCCGGTTCCACGGTGACGCCGATCGCCGTCGAGGATCCGATCCCTCCCGTGAGCTCGTTCCACGTGGTGCCACCGCCCCCGGGCATGAGGCCTGCGGGCTGCATGGTGCCGGAGGTGTCCTCGAGCCAGAGCTCGTAGACGTGGCCGGGCGGGGTCGCGGGCATGCCCACCGTCATGACGCCGCCCACCGACTGCGTCTGCGAGTGCACGATGAGCATCGTCCCGCCGCCGGGCACGGTGACCTCCTGCACCTTCGCGTCGGGCGCGGCGAGGATGCGGCCCATCCCCGCGCTCGGGGCGCTGGCCGCGACCGCGAGCTGGCGGAGAGCGTCGTCCCGCTGCTTCTGGACCTGCAGGCCCCACACACCGGCGCCTCCGGCCGCGACGAGCAGCACGGCAGCCGCCGCAGCGAGCCATTTGCTGCTCGAGGGGAACCGTGACGCACGACGGCGGCGCTCACCGAGGTCGGCGACCGTCGCCCCAGCTCCCCCTCTGGGGGTCACCTCCTGGGAGTCACCTCCCGCGGGTGCCGGGCTTGGGGCAGCGGGACGGGACCCCACAACGTCGGGACGGGACCCCTCGTCGAGGACGTCGAGCTGGGGGGTGACGGCGATCTGCGCCATGAGCCGGGCCTTGAGGTCCGGCGGGGGCACGACGGGGGTCGTGCCGGCGGCGAGCAGCGCTGCGGTCTCGGCGAGCTCGCGCGCCTCCTCCGCCGTCGGGTCCCCGAAGGCGAGGGTGCCCTCGAAGCGGCGGCGCTCGTCGTCGTCGAGCGCGTTGAGAGCATAGGCGCCCGTCAGCAGGTGCAGCTGATCATCCATGGCTCACTCCCAACACGTCTCTCAGGCGGATCATTCCGTCGCGGATCCTGGTCTTCACGGTGCCCAGGGGAAGCCCCAGGGCGTCGGCGACTTCGCCGTAGGTGTAGCCGCCGTAGTAGGCGAGGCGGATCGCCTGCTTCTGTACCTCGGTCAGCGACTCGAGGGCCCTGTTCACCCGCTCGCTCTCGAGCGCCACCTCGACGCGGTGCTCGACGTCGTCGTAGCTCTCGCGGTACTCGCGGATCCCCTGGCGCAGGTCGCGGTCGGTGGCAGCCTGGGCGGCGCGGACGCGGTCGACGGCGCGGCGGTGCGCCATCACCGTGATCCATGCCCGGGCGCGGCCCCGGTCGGCGTCGAACCGCCTGGCCTGCTGCCAGACCTCGAGGAACACCTCCTGGGTGACCTCCTCGGACTGGGCCGGGTCGCGGACCACGCGCAGCACGAGACCGTGGACGAGCGGCGCGAGGGCGTCGTACAGGTCCCCGAACGCTGCCTGGTCGCCGCGGGCGACCCGGGCCATGAGCTCGTCGAGGTCCGGTGCGGGAGCGGCCCCGCCGTCGTGGTCCGGCATGTAGACCACTGTCTCACGTCCGGGCATGCGCCTTCCCCCTCGTCTCGGTGTCCTGATTCCGGCGCCCGCGGGAAAAGCGGCCGGCGGGCCGAGCGCCTCGCGCCCGGCCCGCCGTCGGGCTCTTGTGTCTGGGCTGTGGACTACTTCGCCGGCGGCAGCAGGACCGTGTCAACGAGGTAGACCGTGGCGTTGGCCGTCTTGACGCCGCCGCAGATCACGTTAGCGCCGTTGACCTGGAGCGAGTTCCCGGAGCCGGTGACCTTCACGCTCTGGCCCTCGACCGTGGCGTGGTCGCCCGCGATCGAGGCCGGCTCGATCTGGCCCGGGACCACGTGGTAGGTGAGGATCTTCTTCAGCGTGGCGTCATCGGTCTTGAGGGATTCGATCGTGGCCGCGTCGATCTTGGCGAACGCGCTGTCCACCGGCGCGAAGACGGTGAACTGGCCGCCGTTGAGCGTGTCGACGAGATTGACCTTGGGGTTGAGCTTGCCCGAGACCGCCGCGGTCAGCGTGGTCAGGAGCGGGTTGTTGGAGGCGGCGACAGCGACGGGGTCCGTGCTCATGCCCTGCACCGATGCGGGGCCGGACGGGTTGGCCTTCGCGTAGTCCGCGCACCCGGCGCCGACGAGGTTCGCGGCCGGGTCGGACTTCGACATCGCCGACGCGGATGGGCTCGACGCCATGCTGCTGGAGGAACTGGACATGGCGGACGACGACGAGGGGCTGCTCGCCGTCGTCGTCCCGCCGCACGCGGCGAGGCCGAACGTGCTGAGGGCCGCGAGGCCGACGACGACGGACGTGCGCTTGATGATGTTCATGGCTTCACTCCTGGGTCACGGGGTGGTGGCTGGCACCTGTACTTCGGAGCGGCCGCGACAGCGGATTGGACGTCTTTCAGCCGCCCAGCATCCCCCGCAGGGTCAGGGCGTTGCGGACGGCGTTCCCGCCGCCGTCGTTGTTGAAGTACGCGAAGACTTCGTGCCCGGCGGCATCCCACTCGCGGATGCGTCCCGCCCACCAGCCGAGGTCCGCATCCGAGTAGGAGCCGGCGTAGAGGTGCTGGTGGTCGGGGCCGTGGAGCCGGACGTAGACGTGGTGGGCCGTGGCCTCGAGGATGCACGGCAGCCCGGCCCCGCTCATGACGCAGTACGCCGCGCCGTGGCGGCGCAGGAGGTCGAAGACTGCGGGGTCGTGCCAGCTCGGGTGGCGGAACTCGACGGCCGCGCGGATCCACGGCGGCAGGCTGCCGAGGAACCAGTCCAGCCGGGCGTCGTCGCGCGCGTGGTGCGGGGAGAGCTGGACGAGGAGCACGGCGCGGCGCGGCCCCAGCTCGTGCCACGAGGCCGCGATGCGGGCCGCCCATGCCTCGGGGGCATAGAGCCGCTTGGCGTGCGTGAGGCCGCGCGGGGCCTTGACCGAGAGGAGGAAGCCTTCGGGGAGCCGACGGCGCCAGGAGGCGAACGCCGTCGTGCGCGGCCAGCGGTAGAAGCTTGCGTTGAGCTCCACGGTTGAGAAGGTGCGTGTGTAGAGGCCCAGCCGGTCCCAGGGCCGGGTTCCCGGTGGGTACAGGGTGTGCTCCCAGTGGTCGTAGCTCCAGCCCGAGGTCCCGATGTGCCACGCCATGGGTTCAGCCTAGTGACCGCATCCGGCGGACCGGCGGCCTCAAGCAGACTGGGCAGCCCCGCTTCGCGCAGGGCCGCCCAGATGCTCATTGCCGGAGGCGGGGATCAGAGGTCCTCATGGAGCCCCCGCTTGTAGCGCTCGGGGAGCAGGAGCGTCGCAATCGCCGACAGCACCACGAGCCCGACGCCCATGAGGGTCAGCGCGAGCGTGCCGTTGCTCGTGTTCTGGAAGATCCATGCCGCCACGAAGGGGATCGGGGCGCCGAAGATGAGGCCGGCGAACGTCATGCCGAGCGCCGAGCCCGTGTACCGCATGCTCGTGGGGAGCGACTCGGCGAAGAACGGCGCCTGGGTCCCGGCCATGATCTGGATGCCGCACAGGGCCACGGAGATGACGGCGACGCTTGCGGGGTAGTTCATCGTGTTCATGATCGGGAACATCGTCGCGGCCGAGACGCCCATGAGGGAGAGGCCGAGGAGGAAGGCCTTCTTGCGGCCGATCCGGTCGCTCAGCCGACCGCCGAAGATCGCGGCGGGAATCGAGATGAGGTTCGCCATGACCATGAGGCCGAAGGTGATCGAGTTGTCGTAGTGCAGCTCCTTGGTCATGTAGTTCACGGCGTAGGTGACGCAGATCCAGAAGAGGCCGGCGGGCGCCGCCCAGGCGAGCACGAGCTTGACCACGGTGCCGGGGCGGCGGCGGAGAACTGCGAGGGCACGGTCCTGGGGCTCGTCAGACTCGGCCGCGATCCTCTGGCTCTCCTTGAACGCCTCGGACTCCTCGATGCGCCGGCGGATGAAGACGCCCACCACCAGGAGCAGGACACCCATGAGGAACGGGATCCTCCAGCCCCAGGACTCGAACGCATCCTTCGAGAGGAAGGCGGCGAGACCGGTGAGGGTCAGCGAGGCCATGGTCTGGGCGACAGGAGAGCCCGTGGCCAGCAGGCCGCCGAAGAATCCACGGCGCTCATCGGGAGCATGCTCGACCACGAGGATCTGGGCGCCGGTCGACTCCCCGCCGAGGGCGAACCCCTGCAGGAAGCGGAGCGCGACGAGCAGTGTCGGTGCGATGATGCCGGCCGCCGCGTAGGTGGGGAGCAGGCCGATGAGGATCGACGAGATGCCCATGAGGACCAGGGTGAACATCAGGACATTGCGGCGCCCGATCCTGTCGCCCATCGCACCGAACACGATGCCGCCGAGCGGCCGGGCCATCATGCCGGCGCCGAAAGTCGCGAATGAGGCCAGGACGGCGGTGTTGGCGTCGAAGGAAGGGAAGAACAGGTGCGGGAAGATCGTCGCCGAAAGTGTGCCGTAGACGGCGAAGTCAAACCACTCGAGGGCAGTGCCGAAGGTGCCGCTCGCGACGGCGCGACGGGCACCCTTGCCGTCGACGGTCGGAGCAGCTGGCGTTGACGTCATCATCGGCGCGGGCTGGCTGGTCAGATCAGACATTGGGGATCACTCACTGTAGTGGGCCAATACGAACAAGCGCTCGTCCATAACAGTAGATGTGATCGCGATCTCACACAAGAGGTTCCGCTAAAACATCAGGACATAGGCTTCGGATGTCTTGAAACGAACAAGCGTTTGCTTGATACTGAGGAGGTCGGCTCCCCGACTGGAGGCAGCCGTCGAGCAGCCCACAGGGCCGATAGTGCCGCCGACGCCACCTGAAAGGACACGACGATGACCGATACCGCATTCGACATCAACCAGAACACCGACATCTTCCGCGTACACCGTGCCGCCGACCTCGCGCCAGCGCCCGGCCAGACCTCCAACGCCCGCCGCATCTCCGGCGTCAGCCGCGAGAACAGCGCCGCGGACCGCATCTGGTTCGGCAAGGTCTACACCGGCCCCGGGGAGGTCTCCGGCGCGCACCATCACGGCGAGGCGCAGACGGGCGGCTACGTGCTCAAGGGCCGCGGCTACATCCGGTATGGCGAGGGCTACGGCCAGATCGTCTACCTCGAGGAAGGCGACTTCGTCTTCGTCCCGCCGTTCATGCCCCACATCGAGGGCAACGCGAGCAAGACCGAGGAGCTCATCTGGATGACGACCCGCACGCCGGACAACATCGTCGTCAACCTCGAAGACCAGGACATCGTCGACCTCGAGATCGACTACCGCTCCTGACATTCACGTCAGGACGAGGCGGAGGGGCCGGCACGTGCCGGCCCCTCCGCCTTGTCCTGGCCCTGCCATTCCACTCTGGTCAGACCGCGGCGCCGTGTGCGCCCGCGTGCTGGCGGTCCACCCTCGCATCAGCGTCGGAGACCCCCAGTTCGCGCAGGGCGAGCTTGGTGTAGTCGCGGACGATCTCGTCCAGGGACTTGCGGCGCCCCGGCTGGTACCAGCTCGCGATATGGGTCGCCTGCGCCACAAAGCTGTAGACGTGGATGCGGGTGTCGATGAGGTCCGCGAGGCCGGCCCTCCCCGCATCCTCCACCAGGCCCCGCAGGAAGGTCTCATACTCCTGGCGCTTGTCCACGATCTTCTGGTGCGCGTCCGGGGAAAGGGAGCGCAGCTCGGTGTTGCCGATGAACACGGTCTGCGCCCGCTCGGCGTGGAACCGCAGGTGGGCTGCCAGCACCGCCTGGAGACGGTCGACGGCGTCACCGGTCGCCTCTGCGAGGGCCTGCCGTGCGTGTTCGAGGAGATCGTCGATGATCCCGCCCATGATCTGGAGCAGGAGGTCTTCCTTGCTCTCGATGTGGTTGTAGAGGCTTCCCACCTTGAGCCCGACGGCCGCGGCGACGTCGCGCAGGGACGTCGCGTTGAAGCCGCGTTCGAAGAACAGGCGGGCGGCCTCCTCGCGGATGGCCACCGCTGTCTTGCGTTCCGCTACGGGCATCGCTCCTCCTATTTCGCTGCTTCGTCCATGCTAGCTCCCGAGCGTTCGTTCGCCACGGTCCGCGACGATTCGCTCAGTGCACGAGAAGATGGGACGAGCCGGCGGCGGGCTCGTGCCCGCCGCCGGCTCATGGATGGCCCTGCCCTCAGGCCGGGCTGGCCTGGAGCTCGGTGACGGCCTCGGCGTTCCGCTTCATCAGCGCGGTGCGGCGCACGACGCACACGAGCTCGTCGCGCTGGTTGTAGCCGCGGTGCTCGATTCCCACGATTCCGGTGTCGGGCCGGGACTTGGAGACGCGCTTGTCGAGCGCCTCGGTCTCGACGCGGAGCGTGTCCCCGATGAAGACGGGCTTGGGGAACTCGATGTCCCGGAACCCGAGGTTGCCGAGGGTCGTCCCGAGCGTCGTGTCCTGGACCGGGATGCCGGTGACGAGGCCGAGGGTGAAGATGCTGTTGACGATCTGCTTGCCGTACAGGCTCTTTGCGGAGAACTCGGCGTCGAGGTGCAGCGGCTGGACGTTCATCGTGAGGGTCGTGATGAGGAGGTTGTCCGCCTCGGTGACGGTGCGGGTGACCTCGTGGCGGATGACCGCGCCCACCTCGAAGTCCTCGTAGTACATTCCGGCCATGGTCGGCTCCTTGCCTCTGGTGCTTCTCTGTCAGTTCGTGCCGGCGACGGCGAGGGCCTGCCGGGCGTGGTTGGCGTGGGCCAGGTCGATGTGGTCTCCGCGGTACGAGACCGCGCCGTGGCCGTTGCGCCGGCCCTCCTCGAAGGCCTCGACGAGGCCCTCGTAGTAGGTGCGCATGAAGTCCGAGAGCCCGTACTCCTCGTTGGCGACGGGGGCGTGCGCCGGGTGGATGAGCACCTGCCCGGTGTACCCGAGCTGGTGGTTGGCGTGCGCGAAGGCGCGCAGTCCGTCGAGGTTGCGGACCTCCTGCCACAGGCCGAGGACGATGCTCCGCAGGCCCGCGGCCCGGGCGGCGAGGACCACCCGGCTGCGCAGGAAGAGCGTCTCCTGGCCCTCCGCCGTCCACGTGAAGCCCACCTCGCGCGAGACATCGGCATCCTTGGCCGCGGCGGCCATCACGCCGCCGACCCGGGGACCGGAGAGGATTTCCTCGACCTTCTGGATCGATGCCGCGGTCTCGAGGGACGGGATCAGCTCGACGCCCCCCTGCTGGATGCCGTGGGCGAGTTCGGCGGCGGAGACGAGCGCGTCGAAGCGGACGACGTCGTCGCGCGAGAACAGCTTCGGCAGGAGGAACCCTGCGAGGTTCGCGTGCGTGACCTCGAGGACGTCCGCCCCGAAGTGCACGGTGTCCAGCGCATTGGGCCGCACAAGGACGCCCTTGTCCGCCGTGTGCGACTCGAGGGCGTCGCGGGCGTTCGCGCGCGCCAGGGCCTTGTCCTCGTCGGGCACCGAGTCCTCGAGGTCGATGATGACCGCGTCGGCGTCGGAGGCGAGGGCCTTGTCGATCCAGGCGCGCTTGTGGCCCGGGACGAACAGGAGGGAGCGGTAGGGCTTCATGCCGCGGCCCCCTCGAGGACGAGCTGGGTGAGGAGCGTGCCGGCGGCGAGGGCATCGCCGACCGCTGCGTTGACGGCACCGACAGTCCCTGCGGCAGGTGCCGTGATCGGGTTCTCCATCTTCATCGCCTCGAGCACGAACAGGACGTCGCCGGCATCGACCTTCTGGCCCTCGGCCACATTGACCTTGACGATCGTGCCCTGCATGGGAGCCTTGACGCTCCCGTCGGAGGCCTTGGCCTTGCGCGCCTTGGCGCTGCGGCCGGTGCGCTGCCCCGCCGCGCCGGCGGCCTCGGACGGCGGCGCCGCCGCGCCTCCCGCGGGAGCGCCCGGGGCCGCGGGCCGGTAGGCGGGATGCCCGAGGTCCGGGAAGACGGGGATGGTGTAGAAGCGGCCACCCACTTCGACGTCTTGGCGCGAGTACTCGTCGGGGTCCTCCGAGAAGTCCACGCTCTCCTCGAGCCACCGGGTAGAGAACCGTCCCTGGCGGAAGTCATCGTGCGCAACGATCGTGAGGGCTGCGGGTGCCGTCGTGGGCACTCCGACGATCGACAGCTGGCGAAGCCCGGCGGCGAGGCGGTCGAGGGCCTCGTCCCTGGTGGAGCCCCGGGCGATGAGCTTGCCGATGAGGCTGTCGTAGTACGGGAGCACCTCGTCGCCGGACTCGTAGCCTGCGTCGAAGCGCAGCCCCTCCCCCTGCGGGGCCTCAATCGTCTCGAGGGGACCGGGGGCCGGAAGGAAGAGTCCCTCGGCGACGTCCTCGGCGTTGATGCGCGCCTCGACCGCGGCACCGCTGGGCGTGAGCCGGTCGAGGATGGTCAGCGGCTGGCCGGCTGCAACCTTGATCTGCTCGGCGACCAGGTCCACTCCGTGCACCATCTCGGTGACCGGGTGCTCGACCTGGATGCGGGTGTTCATCTCGAGGAAGTAGAAGTCCTGGCCCTCGACGAGGAATTCGACCGTGCCCGCGCCGACGTAGCCGACGTGCTCGGCAAGGCGGACGGCCGCGGCGCCCATGGCCTGCCGAGTCTCCTCCGCGAGGCCGGGGGCCGGGGATTCCTCGATGAGCTTCTGGTGGCGGCGCTGCACCGAGCAGTCGCGGTCGCCCACGTAGACCGTGTTCCCGTGGGAATCGGCGAAGACCTGGACTTCGACGTGCCGGGCGTTGGTGAGGTAGCGCTCGAGGTAGACCTCGCCGTTGCCGAATGCCGCGGTGGCCTCGCGGGTGGCGGCAGCGACGGCGTCAGCCGCCTCGGCCTCTGAGTGGACCAGCCGCATGCCCCGCCCGCCGCCACCGGCGGAGGCCTTGACGAGGATCGGGTAGCCGTACGTGGCTCCGAACGCGACGACGTCGTCCGCGCCGGTGATCGCACCGTCCGAGCCGGGGGCGAGGGGAACCTCGGCGGAGACGGCGACGGCACGGGCCGCGACCTTCTCCCCCATGGTGGAGATGGCCTCCGCCGAGGGCCCGATGAACGTCAGGCCAGCGTCGGCGACCGCACGGGCGAACGCGGCGTTCTCGGAAAGGAAGCCGTAGCCGGGGTGGATGGCCTGGGCTCCTGTGGCGAGGGCGGCCTCGATGATCTTGGCCCCGTTGAGGTAGTTCTCACTGGCCGCGCCTGGGCCGAGGTCGACGGCCTCGTCCGCGAGGCGAACGTGCATCGACTTCGCATCGGCCTCGGAGTGGACGGCCACGGCGGCGATGCCGAGCGAACGCGCGCTGCGGATGACGCGGACCGCGATTTCGCCGCGGTTGGCGATCAGGATCTTAGTGAACATGGAGGGTCGTCCTTGTGTCGGTGGAGTCTGCGGCGGCGGCCGGGGAAGTCCGGCGATCGACGCACAGGTTCTGGGCCTGGCCCAAGGTCTCGATGGAGGTGGTGAGCACGGAATCGCGCCTGAGGTACTCCTTCGGGTCGCGGCCGTCACCCACGCCGCCGGGGGTGCCGGTCAGGATGACGTCGCCGGGACGCAGCGTCGTGATGGCCGAGATGTAGCGGACGAGCTCGACGGGGCCGAACACGAGCTCGCCGGTGCGGGACTGCTGCTTGACCACTCCGTCGACGCTGCAGGTGATCTCCAGGTCCGGTTCTGTCCCGGTCTCGTCGGCGGTGACGAGGTACGGGCCCAGCGGTGTGGTCGTGTCGAAGGTCTTGCCCTGGAGCCACTCGTTGGTCCGGCGCTGGAAGTCGCGTGCGGAGACGTCGTTGGCGACGGCGAACCCGGCGATCGCGTCCCGGGCCTCGGCCCCGTCCGCGTGGGCCACCGTTCGGCCCACGACGACAGCGAGTTCGCCTTCCCAGTCGACGGCGCCGGATCCGGCGGGCAGCACGACGTCGTCGTGGGCGCCCACAAGCGCATCCGCGAACTTCGCGAACAGGGTGGGGTACTCGGGGAGGGACCGGCCCATCTCGAGGATGTGGTCCCGATAGTTCAGGCCGACGCAGATGACCTTGCCCGGCGTGGGCACCACGGGGGCGAAGTCGGCCTGGGCACGCGGGACGGGCGCGCCGTCCACGTTGCCTGTCCAGTCGGGGGCGCCCGCCTCGAGCCAGGCGCGGACGTCGGCGAACCTCAGGGGCACAAGTCGGTCGCCGTCGAGCGCGGCGGCACGAGTGCCGTGCTGGGTGCGGATCGTGGCGAGCCTCATGCGCTGATCCATCCGAGCTGGGCCTTGAGGGCGCCCTTCTGGAGCTTGCCGGCGGCGGTGCGCGGGAGCTGGTCCGGGGTGAGGAACACCATCTGCTTGGGAATCTTGTATCCGGCGAGGTGCTCGCGCAGGAAGCTGGCCAGCTGGGCCGCCTCGGCGGTCTCGCCGCTGCGGAGGACGACGACGGCGCGCACCTCCTCGTCCCACTTCGGGTCGGGCACGCCCAGCACCACGGCCTCGAGGACGGCGGGGTGGAGGTGGAGGACCTGCTCGATCTCGGCGGAGTAGACGTTCTCCCCTCCCGTCTTGATCATCTCCTTGAGGCGGTCGCGGAAGTAGAAGTAGCCGCGCTCGTCGCGCACCGCGAGGTCCCCGGTGTGGAGCCAGCCGCCGCGCATCGCCTCGGCCGTGGCGTCGGGGCGCCCATAGTAGCCACTCATGAGCGACGGGCCCTTCACGCAGATCTCGCCGAGCTCGCCCGGCGCCACCTCGTTGCCGTCCGGGTCCTGGAGCTGCGCCTCCACGAGCAGGTACTCGGTGCCGATCGATCCGTCGACATCCGGGTTGAGCATGTCCGCAGGCTTGAGGCGCGTGACCATCGGTCCCGCTTCGGTGAGGCCGTAACGGAAGAAGAGGTCCGTCTCGGGAAGGGTCTCGGCGAAGAGCTGCTTGTCCGGCATGCGCAGGAGGCCGGCACCGGTGTGCAGGGCCTTGAGGTTCTTCCGGATGGCGGGGTCGGACAGGACGCCCTGGTCCATGAGCCGGCGCATCATGTTCGGGATCATGAAGGTGTTGGTGATGGACTCCCGGCCCACGAGGTCCACGACGGTCTCGTCGCTGAACTTCGGGGCGATGACACTCGTCGCCCCGGCCACGAAGTGCGGCACGAGCCAGCACAGGAGCGCCGCCGAGTGGAACAATGGTGTGACGATGAGTCCGCGTTCGCCGGGCCGGCTGCCCATTCCGCAGTCGTACATCTCGTTGATGGCATTCGCGAGCGCCGCCCCATGGGACAGGACGACTCCCTTCGGGATGCCGGTGCTGCCCCCGGTGTAGATGACGCACAGGGGCGACTCGGGCCCTGCGACCTCTTCGAGGGGGCCCGATCCAAGGCGCAGGGCCTCGAGCTCGACGCCCTGCCGATACACGGCGGGAAGCTCCTGCTCGGTGGCCGCGAGGATCTCGAGAGCCTCCTCGAGCAGGGGAAGGTGGGCTTCCTCCACGAGGATCGCCTTCGCGTCCGTCTCGAGGATCCCGTTCGCGAGCTCTGCGGGCGCCCAGCGCCAGTTGTAGGCGATGTAGACGCCGCCGCTCGCAGCGGCGGCGAGGAAGGCCTCGGCGTTGAACACCGAGTTGCCTGCCAGGACGCCGACACCGCTGCCGGGCGTGATCCCGGCCTTCCGCAGCCCCCGCCCCAGCTGCCAGGCCCGCTCGGCCGCCTCGCCGAAGGTCACGCGTCCATCGACGCCGACGAATGCCTCGCGTGCGGGATTCCGGCGGGCGTTCAGGCGAATCCAGTCTCCTATGGTTCGCATCGTGTGCCTCTCTGCAGCAGATGGTGCCTGTTCGGCGCCCGGGCCATACCGGCCCGCCGTGTACGAACAAGCGTACGTTAGAAATTGGTGGTGTTCAAGAGACCTGTGCGAGGCCGAGGCCGCGCAGGGCGAGCTGGCTGTAGGTGCGGCCCAGATCCTCGACACCGGACCGCCCCTCGCTCCGGTACCAGCCCGCAACGTGCGCCGCCTGGGCCAGGAGGCTGTACAGGTGCACCCGCAGGTCGAGCGGGTCGGCCGCCTCCGACGCCGCGGCGTCCTCGATGACGCCCGCGAGGAACTCCTCGTAGGCCTTCCGTCTCCCCACCACGGCCTCGCGGCCCTCGGCAGACAGGGAGCGGAGCTCGGTGTTGCCGACGAAGACCTCGGGGGACCGCTCGGCATGGAAGCGAATGTGGGCCGCCACGGCTGCACGGAGCCGTCTGGTCGGCGTGGCCTCTGCCGCCACCGCCGAGCGCGCCTCGACGAGCAGGTCGTCGAGCACTGCGCACATGATCTCTGTCAGGAGCGCTTCCTTGCCTTCGATGTGGTAGTAGAGGCTGCCGACCTTGAGCCCCGCCTCGGCTGCGATCTGCCGCAGGGCCGTCGCGTCGTAGCCCTGCTCGAAGAAGAGCCGGACAGCCGCGGCCCGGATGCTGGCGAGGGATCCGCCCTCGGCGTCGGCCGCCATCCGGCCCTCAGCTCGAGGCCGTCAGGTCGATCTCGACCTCGTCGGCGATGAACCACTGCATGCGCTCCAGGAACTCCTCCTCGTGCGCGAAGAGACGCTCCGCCTCCTCGCCCGCGTACGCAGCCCTGACGTCGGCGACGCTGTCGAACCACAGCTCCGCCATGCCGTTGAACGGCCACTCCTTGCGGTGCTCGATCGCGGGGTTCTGCCGGTACCGGCGGATCCCGGGGAGCTTCCGCACGAGCACGGGATGCTCGACGTTCCACTTGTGGAGGAATTCCTCCCGTGTGATGCCGGGCTTGGCGTTGAGCACGGCGATGACCTTGACCATTGCTTCCCCTTGCCTCAGACCGGTGTGACTGCCTGGCGACGCTCGACGGGCACAGCCTTGCGGCGTCCGTAGAGGTCGAGGCGGTGCATGAGGTCCGAGCGCAGTCCGTTGGCCGGGACGACGGCTTCGACGGCGTTGGCGTTGGCGATCTTGAACACGTCGATGCCCTCGGCGTACTCGGCGTGCTTCTCCGCGATGAACGCCTTGCGCTCCTCGGGGTCCTCGATCTCGTGGATCTGGTTGTAGTAGATGCCGTTGACTGCCGCGTCCGGCCCCATGAGCGCGGGGCGCGCGGTCGCGAGCGCGATCACGGCGTCAGGGTTCATGGGGGCGCCGGACATGGCGAGGTAGCCGCCGCCGTAGGCCTTGCGCACGAGCACGGTGATGCGGGGGACGCGGCACTCGGACACGGCGAAGATCATCTTGGCACCGTGCCGGATGATGCCCTGGCGCTCCACGGCGGACCCGATCATGTAGCCGGCGATGTCCACAAGGAAGATGATCGGGATGTTGTAGGCGTTGCAGATCCAGATGAAGCGCGCGGCCTTGTCAGAAGAGTCCGGGAAGATCGAGCCGCCCATGTGCTTCGGCTGGTTGCCTACAAGGCCCACCGGACGGCCGCCGATGCGCGCGAAGCCCGTGAGCATCTCGGGCGCGAACAGCTCCTTGTAGGGGAACCACGTGCCCTCGTCGACGAGGGACTCGACGAACTCCTCCATGTCGAAGACCTCCGCCTCGCGCAGCGGCACGATCTCCTCGAGCGTGCGGCCGGGGCGGGGCTCCGCGGGCGGCGCGATCGGCGCCGGCTGCTCCCAGTTGGACGGCAGGAAGGAAAGCCACACGCGGATGGCGGCGATAGCCTCGGCGTCGTCCTCGGCGAGCACGTCGCCGAGGCCTGAGACGGTGCAGTGCATCTCGGCGCCGCCCATCTCCTCGAGCGTGACCTTCTCGCCGGTGACCATCTCCGCCAGGCGCGGGGACCCGAGGTACGCGGTCGCGTGGCCGCGGACCATGATGGTCAGGTCGCAGAGGGCCGGCACGTAGGCCGACCCCGCCGGGGAGGGTCCGAAGAGGGCGCAGACCTGCGGGACGCGGCCCGAGATCTGGACCTGATTGTAGAAGATGTTGCCCCACGCGTGGCGGCCGGCGAAGCTCTCGAACTGCTCGTCGATGCGCGCGCCGGCGGAGTCGAAGAGGTAGACCAGCGGGATGCCCGCGGCGACGGCCTTGTCCTGGGCTGCGGTGATCTTCTCGAAGGTGCGGTTGCCCCACGTGCCGGCCTTGACGCTGAAGTCGTTGGCGATGACGCAGACCTCGCGGCCGTCGACGCGGCCGAAGGCGATGACGACGGCGTCACCGGGCAGCCCGTCCTCGAAGCGCGCCAGAAGGCCGTCCTCGATGTACTCGTTGTCGTCGAACAGGAGCGCGAGCCGCTCGCGGACCAGGAGCTTGCCGGAATCGATGATCTTGCGGCGGTTCTTCTCCGAACCGCCGAGCCGCGCCCGCTCGGTCTTCTCCGCGAGGAGTTCGTGGACGGTCTGTGGCCGCTCCGGCGCCGCAGCCTCCGGGGCGTTGGGGTCTGCAGCGTGCGGAATCGTGGACGTGCTCATGTGGGCCTCCCCGAGAAAGTCCTGAAAAAGGTTGATGACCCCAGTATACGAACAAGCGCTCGCTAGTCTAGTGTTGATCCTAAGGGCACGTAGCCTTCGAGAGACGCAAGGAGTGACATGCAGGCATTCAATGAGGACCTTGCCGCAGTCGGGACCGACTCCCCCAAGGGACGGCCGGACCACAGGTGGGACGCCCTCGTCGAGGGCGACAGGATCCACAGTCCCGGCATCACCATCACCGAGGCGCACCTCGTCCAGTGGGCCGGCCTGACGGGCGACTGGGTGTCCCTGCACCTCGACGAGGAGTACGCCTCGAAGACTCCCTTCGGACGCAGGATCGGCCACGGCCCCCTCACCCTGTCCGTCGGGCTCGGCCTTCTGACCCAGACGGGCTACTTCTCCAACGTCGCCGCCTGGCTCGGCCTCGACGAGGTGCGCGCCGTCCAGCCGGTCTTCATCGGTGACACCATCCACGTCGAGGCAACCGTCCGGCTCGCGCGCGAGACCAAGAAGCCCGATGTCGGCCTCTGGACCCTCGACTACACGGTCGTCAAGCAGGACGGCAGCACGGTCATGACCTTCACGAGCAGCTTCCTGGTAAGGCGGTAAGCACGATGACGATCTCCTCCCACGCTCTGGCCGAACCGCACGCCGTCGTGCGCTCCGTCCTCGCAGAGCACGCCCCCGCGGACCGGGTCCGCGAGTTCGACGAGGCCGAGAAGTTCGACCACGAGCTGTTCCGCGCGCTGGCCGGCGCCGGACTCCTCGCCGGGGCACTCGACGAGTCCGGCAGGCTCAACCACGCCCATCAGGCCGCGGTCCTGACCGAGCTTGCGGCGGGTCCGACCTCGATGGCAGTCGCGTTCGTCGTCCAGTACATGGCCGTCCAGCTCCTGAACGCGCATGGCACCCCCGCCCAGAAGGATGCCTATCTCGCGCCTCTGCTAGCAGGAGACGTGCACGCGTCGTTTGCGCTCAGCGAGCCCGACGGCGGCACCGACGTCGCACGGGCCATGAAGACCACCGCGACGCGGCTGCCGGACGGCTCGTATTCCATCTCGGGCCGGAAGCGCTGGATCGGCGGCGCGATGGACTGCGGCTACCTGCTCCTGCTCGCCCGCACGACGGAGATCGGGCCGTCGGCGATCGAGGGCATCACGACCTTCATCGTGCCCCGTTCGACGCCGGGCATCGTCACCCGCGAGATCGACACCATGGGGATCCGGAGCCTCGCCCAGACGGACATCTTCCTCGACGACGTCGGCGTTCCCGCGGAGAACGTGCTCGGAGAACCGGACCGCGGCTTCCGCCAGGTCATCGGCACCCTCAACGGCGAACGGCTCAACGCGGCCGCCGTGGCGCTCGGGATCGCCAGGGGCGCGTTCGACCTCGCCCTCACCTGGGCCACGTCCCGCGAGGCCTTCGGCCGCCCCATCGGCGCGTTCCAGGCCCTCCAGCACTCCCTCGTGGACGCGCGGCTCAAGATCGAGGCCGCCGCACTACTCCTGGACCGCGCAGTGAAGGCCGCCGACGCCGGTGACCCGAGCGTCGACGTCGACTCCGCCCTTGCGAAGCTCGCCGCCTCCGAGGCAGGCACGTTCACCACGGACGCCGGGATGCGGCTCATGGGAGGCTGGGGCTTCGCGCGGGAGCTGCCCATGCAGCGGTATTTCCGCGACGCCCGCCTCTACACCTTCGCACCGTTGACCGACGAGATGATCCGGAACTACCTGGGCGAGAAGATGCTCGGCCTGCCGAGGTCCTACTGATGCCGCTCGGGCTGGAGCGGCTCTTCGAGCCGGCAGAAGTGGGGGGCCAGACCTGCCCGAACAGGATGGTCCTCGCGCCGCTGACGCGCAGCCGCGCGCGGGAGGACGGCGTGCCCACGGCACTGATGGCCGAGTACTATGCCCAGCGGTCAGGCGCCGGCCTGATCGTCTCCGAGGGCACGGTCGTCTCGCCTCAGGGAGCCTCCTACGCGAGGGTTCCCGGGCTCTATTCGCCGGAGCAGGTCGAGGGCTGGAAGCCCGTCGTGGGCGCCGCCAGGAGCCGCGGTGCGATCGTCTACGCCCAGCTGTGGCACGTGGGACGGCAGGCGCACTCCTCCGCGCAGCCGGACAGGCTGCCGGGCTGGGCACCGTCGGCCATCCCAATCCTGAGCGCGCAGTACCGCTCCCCTGCCGGCCGCATCCCGTTCGAGGTGCCGCGGGAACTGAGCGCCGAGGGCATCCGTGGCGTCGTGGGCCAGTTCGCGACGGCTGCTCGGAACGCGCTCGAGGCGGGGTTCGACGGCGTCGAGCTCCACGGCGCGAACGGGTACCTCATCGACCAGTTCCTCAACGCCGGCTCAAACCAGCGGGCGGACCAGTACGGCGGCACCTTCACGAATCGGATCCGCTTCCTCGCGGAGGTCCTCGACGCACTGGGCGAGGTGATCCCTCTGGAGCGTGTGGGGCTCCGGCTCTCCCCCTCGTCCACGTGGATGGACATGCAGGACCCGGACAAGAGGGGCCTCTACTCCGCCGTCGTGCGCCTCGCCTCTGCGCGCGGACTGTCGTACCTGCACCTCGTGGAGCCGGGCATCGCGGGGTCGACAGAAGCAGCAGACGCCCGCGACACGGTGGTGTCCTCTGCCGAGCTGGGGGCGCTCTTCAATGGTCCGCTGATCGTCACCGGCGGCCACACCGCCGAGTCCGCGGCCGCTCGCATCGAGGCTGGCACGGCAGACCTCGTGGGCTTCGGCCGGCTGTTCATCGCGAACCCCGACCTGCCGTTCCGCTTCCAGACCGGGGCCGAACTCGAGCCGCTGCGGCGCGAAGGACTCTATGCGGGCGGCGCGGCCGGCTACACCGACTACCCACACCACCCTGACAACCCCCATTCCACCCGGAAGGAAGACCCGCTGTGCGCACTCTCAACACCCTGATCACCGGCGCCGGCGGAGGCATGTGCCGCGGCATCAACCGCCGCATCGCCGAAGCCGGGCACACCGTCCTATGCGTGGACCTCGACTCCGAGCGCGCCGAGGCCGCCGCAGCGGCCGTGCGCGGAGACGGCGGGAAGGCCTTCGCGTTCGCCGCCGACGTGACGAGGGCGGACGACGTCGCGAGCCTGCGCCGGGAGGTCCTCGAACAGGTGGGGCCCGTCCAGGCCATCGTGAACGCGGCCGGCGTACTGGACCGCAAGATGCTGCTGGACCACGACGCAGAGTCCTTCGCCACGGTGCTCGGCATCAACCTCGTAGGGCCCTTCGCGGTGATCCGCGAGTTCGCGCAGGACATGATCGACGCCAACTTCGGCCGGATCGTGAACGTCTCCTCCATCGCCGGCACCACCGGGTACCCCTACCCCAGCTACGCGGCGTCGAAGGCGGGCCTGTCCAACCTCACGCGGTCCCTGCTGATGGACTTCTGGGGCACTGGCATTACCGTCAACTCGGTCTGCCCCGGCGTCGTCGACACTCCCATGGTCATCCAGGAGGTCCGCGACCAGGTGCCGAACAAGGTCCCTACCGGACGGATCGTGGAGCCGGAGGAGATCGGGGCACTCGTCGCGTTCCTGCTCAGCGACGACGCGCGCAGCATCAACGGCGCCGACCTCATGATCGACGGCGGCGCCACGCAGATCTTCCGGCTCTTCGACCCGCAGCACGTCTGATGGCGGTCGAGGTCACGGGAGTCGGCCAGCGCGAGGCGTGGCTCGCGAAGCGTTTTCCGTCCGTGGAGCGGCTCGATGACGGGCTCTGGTCCGTGCCTGTCGTGTTCCCGGGCAACCCGATGCGGTACACCCTGAGCTACGTGCTGACCCAGGGCGACGAGTGCCTCGTCATCGACCCAGGTTTCGACAGCGACGAGGGCTGGGCCCAGCTGGTCGCGGGGCTCCGGCGCGCCGGTGTGGGCGCAGGCGAAGTGACGTGCATCGTGGCCACCCACTTCCACACCGACCACCTCGGGATGGCGCGACGGCTCGCCAAGGCCTCGGGCGCACCGATCGGGCTGGGGGCGGCCGAGCAACGGCACCTCTCGGTCTACGACGACGCCGAGCAGGAGGTCGAGCTGGACCGCGAGCGGATGCGCCTCTGGGGTGTGCCGGAGGGGCGGATCGAGGAAGCCGCCATGTCGGTCGGGGCGCTCGAGCACCTGCGGGACCTCGCGGACGCGGACTTCCGCCTCTCGTCCGGCCAACCGGTGCCCTTCGGCTCCCCTCATGGCGAGGTGCGGGTGGTCGAGACCCCGGGCCACACGCCGGGCCACCTATGCCTGGAGCTCCCGGGCCGCGAGATCTTCTTCAGCGGAGACCACCTCCTTCCCCGCATCACGCCCAACGTCTCGCTCGAACTGCGCGGCGACCCCAACCCGGTGTCGAGCTATCTCGACTCACTGGCGCTGGTCGAGCGAAGCAACCACTATGAGGTGCTTCCCGCGCACGAGTACCGGTTCCGGGGACTGGGGGTCCGTGCCCGGGAGCTCCGCACCGCCACAGAGGAGCGGTCGCTCCAAGTCCTCGAGGCCGCGTCCGTCCAGCGTGACCCCAGCGTGCACTCTGTGGCCCGGGACATCTCCTGGTCGCGTGGTTTCGGCTCGCTGGGCGGCCTTCAGTTCCGGCTCGCACTCAGCGAGACCGCCGCGCATCTGCAGCACCTCGCCGTGCAGGGACTGGTGGGGGGCGTTCGGGGCCTGCCTACGCTTGCGCCCCAAGTCCCCATGCTCAGGTGAGCCCCACGCCGGTGAAGCGCGCGAGTTCGTCCAGCAGGTCCTGCTGGAAGTGCTCATCGTGGACGGACGGGTGCGGCTCGCGGCGCCGCTGGTGGTGCCAGTAGCCGCCGCTCGTGAGGGCGTCGGGATCATCGCTGGTCGCGAGCCATTCCTGGGTGAGGTGCCCGAGGCGAAGGTCGTCCGGGGCTCCGCGCCCTCCCATCCGCGTGGGCACCCACCCCGGATCCACGGCGTTGCTCAGGGTGTCCGGCCAGCGGGCCGCGACGGCCGCCATCAGGGTGGTCACGAGCAGCTTGCTGTCCGAGTAGGAGCCCGTGGCGCGGCCGCCGCTCCAGTCGAGGCCAGCGAGGCGGGCGTGGCCGCTGTAGTGCATCCCGCTGCTCAGGTAGACGAGCCGGTCCGGCCGCCGCATGAGCGCGGTGAGCAGGTACGGCGCGACGACGTTGACCGGCAGGACGTCACGGCTGCCCGAGACGCCGGCGTTGTGGATGATGGCGTCCATGCGCCCCAGCCGGTTCGCCTGCTCGGCGACGTCCCGCACCTCCTCGAGGTGCGCCAGATCGCCGACGACGGCGTCGGCACCCGCCCGGATCAGCCCGTCGAGAGCGGAGAGCCGGTCGGCGTTGCGCGCGTGGACGACCACCTCGTGGCCCGCGCGGAGCAGCGTCTCGGCCGCCGCCCTGCCCAGGCCGTCGGCGGACCCCGTGACCAGGATCCTCATGTGCCTCACCTCCCCCACCCATGATGGCAGGACCGTTTGCGGCAGGGCCCCTCGGGTAGGTAGGCATGAGCGCCGGACGTCCGGGGCCGGTGCCTGACCTCAGGAGTGGCCATGGCTGCCTGCGACATGTGCGGAAACGAGTACGACAAGACGTTCACCCTCACCCAGGGCGACAGGTCGGGGACGTTCGACAGCTTCGAATGCGCCATCCACGCCTTTGCCCCCACGTGCGGGCACTGCGGGTGCCGGATCCTCGGCCACGGGGTCGAATCGGGCCAGGGCATGTACTGCTGCGCCCACTGCGCGCAGGCGAGCGGGGTCGAGGGCCTCGCGGACCGGGTGAAGTAGGCCGTGCCGGCTCCTCTGGCGGGCGTCCTGTTCGATGTCGACGGGACGCTCGTGGATTCCACTTACTTCCACACGCTCGCGTGGTGGCACGCCTTCCGCCGCTTCGACCACGACGTGCGCATGAATGCGATCCACCGCTGCATCGGCATGGGCGGGGACAAGCTCGTCGACAGCCTGCTGGGCCCGGAACGGGACAGGTCCCAGGACCAGGAGGTCATGGACACCCACGCCGCGGTGTTCTCCACGTTCTGGCCGCACCTGAGGGCGTTCGACGGCGCGCGCGACCTCCTGGCCCGCTCCCGGGACGCGGGGCTGAAGGTCGTCCTCGCGTCCTCGGCCCGGGAACAGGACCTTGGCGCGCTCCGGGCGGCCCTCGGCGCGGACGACGTCGTGGACGCGGCCACGAGCTCCGCCGACGCCGAGCAGTCCAAACCCGCACCGGACATCCTCGTGGCGGCACTCAAGGCTGTGGGCCTCGAGGCGTCGGAGGTGCTGTTCGTCGGGGACGCCGTGTGGGACGTGCAGGCCGCCGGGGCGCTCGGCATCACCACCGTCGGCGTGGCCTCCGGCGGGTACAGTGGCGCGGAGCTGACCGATGCCGGCGCAGCAGAGGTGTTCGACTCACCGCGGGACCTTCTGGACGGCTTCGAGGGGAGCCTGATCGGGAAGCGGCTGGGGGCCAGCGCGGCACTGCGGCCCGCTCCGTGAGGTGACGGGCCGCCGTCGTGCGCCTGCTAGCGGCCCTCCGTCCAGTCCCGGTCGTTGACGAACTCCCCCGGGCGGAGGTCGATGAAGGCCGCGCCGTCGAGGCCGAGGGACTCGGCGCTGGCCTGCAGCGACGAGGTCTTGGCCACCGAATCCCAGTGGCCCGTGTCGAGACGGTGGTCCATCGCACTGATCGCGGCGATGTTCTCGGCGACGGTGAAGTTGCAGTGGCCGGTGCGGTCGACGAACGCCTGGCGGAGCAGGGACTCGTTCCCGGCCCGGCGGACGGTCTCGGCGTACTCCTCCTGGTACTCCACCGGCGCCAGGAGGTCAACGTTGGTGTGGGTGGCCAGGACGGGCACCTGCAGCTTGCCGGTGGGGGTCGAGGTCTTGAGCATCCAGGCGAGGGCGTCCTGGCTCGGCGTGATGGCCGCATTGCGTGTCAGCGTCGCGAGGTCGGCGGTGAGGTCGGCGCCGGCGAGCCCGTACATGTACCTGATCTGCTCGCGCTGCGGTGACGCGCGGACCAGGGCCGCGTAGTCCACGCCCGCGTTCCACCCGCTGTCCCCGCCGGCGGCGTCGACAATGGTGTACCGGCGCTCGATCACCGTGGGCAGTGTGTCGAGGACGAGCTGCGCCTGGGCGGCAGCGAGCGCCTCGCGGTTCTGGGGGTCGACGCCGTCGAGCTGGGTGGGCGTGTTCAGCAGCGCGGCGACGAGCGCGATGCGCGCCCTGCCCTCGGCGGTCGTGGTCGCCGTCTGGAGCGCGGCCTTGAGCGCGGCGATGGTCTTCTGGGACTGCTCCGGGGTGGTGAACCCGGTCAGCTGGACGTCCTGGCCGGGCAGCAGGAGCTGGGCCGCGGCGTACGCGGCGTCGAGCTGGTAGTTGTTCAGCGCGACGCCGCCGCCGACCAGCCCGCACGTGCTCACGGCGCCGTCGATGCCAGCGCCGGGGACCTCGGCGAGGAGGCTCGTGATGAGCCCGCCCATGGAGCGGCCGACGGCGATGACCCGGGACGCCTTGCCGAACTGGCCCTGGACCGCGGCGAGGGTGTCGAGCTGGTCCTGCACCGCCGAGCCCAGCGCCCAGCCCGTCGTCGCGTAGGACGACGACGCCACCGCGTAGCCCCGGGCGATGAGCTCCCGGGCGGTGGGGGCGAACGAGGCATCCCACGCGGGATTGCTGGTCCCTCCCCGGAAGCCGTGGGAGAAGAGCACGAGCTCCCCGGTCCAGTTCGCCGGAACCTCGGCCTGCCACGTGGCACCGTCGGGGAGGGTGCCGGTGGCCACGGTGCTGGCAGCCGCAGCGCTGGGGGTGGCGCCGGCGACGGTGCTCGCGGCGGGGGCCGCGGACGCCGGGGCGACGGCGCCCGCGGCCGTGGCGAAGGCGGCGCAGAGGGCCACCGCCGAGGCGAGGACGGGCTGGCGCAGCCGGGGAAGAGAGACCATCAAATTACCTCCGCTTACGAATAGTTCACTTAATGAACTGATCCTGATCGCTCGCGGAAGGTGTGTCAAGGGTCACAGGGAAGACGGCGCCGGCGGGGCCGCGGCTAGAACGCAGCCTTGGTCAGCAGACGCGCAAGCTCCAGGCGCTCCTGGGGGGTGAGGTCGCCGAGCGATTCCTCCGTGGCGGCGTCGACGGCGGCCTTCGCCCGGGCGTAGAGCTCGCGACCCGCCTCGGTGGGAACGATGACGTTCGACCGCCGGTCGCGTGGATCGGCCGTCCGCTGCACCAGCCCGCGCCGCTCGAGCTCGTCGAGGATCGCGACGACCCTGCTCGGGAGCATGACCAGGAACTCGCTGAGCTCGCGCTGCGTGGGATTGCGGCCGCTGCACACCACGGCGAGCGCCGAGTAGCTGCGGACCTTGAGCCCCAGGCCCGCGAGCGCGCGGTTGGCGTCCGCGGAGCCGAGGGATGCAGCGCGGGCCATGAGGAAGACCGGCTCGGCCACGAGGCCGATCCCGCCGAACCGTCCAGAACCCGCGGGCCCCTTCCCGCCGGGCCCTGCCGACGCGGTGCCGGTCTCCGCGGGAGTGGGGGAAGCCATGGCAACGCTCGCTTTCAGGACGGGTCCAGCCCATCCTATCCGCGGGCCCGACGTGTCAGGATGGGCTATGCCGGACCGCCTGATGCTGCTGGACGCCGCCTCACTGTACTTCCGCGCCTTCCACGGCGTGCCCGAGTCGATCAGGCGCGACGACGGCACGCCCGTCAACGCGGTGCGCGGGCTGCTGGACATGATCGCCCGGCTCACCGCGGACTTCGAGGCCACCCACCTCATCGCCTGCTGGGACGACGACTGGCGGCCTCAATGGCGGGTCCACCTCATCCCCTCGTACAAGGCGCACCGGGTCGAACGGGAAGTCTCCGGCGGTCCGGACCTGGAGACCGTCCCACCCGGGCTCGTCGCGCAGGTCCCGCTGATCCGCCACGTGCTCGCAGTGGCGGGCATCGCCGTCGTGGGCGTGCCGGAGCACGAGGCCGACGACGTGATCGGCACCTATGCCGCCCACGCCGAGTCCCCGGTGGACGTGGTGACCGGCGACCGCGACCTCTTCCAGGTGGTCGACGACGCGCGGGGCGTCCGCGTCATCTATACCGCGCGAGGCATGAAGAACCTCGAGGTGGTGACGGACGCCGTCGTCGTGGGCAAGTACCGGGTCCTGCCCGAGCAGTACGCGGACTACGCGGTGCTGCGCGGCGACGCCTCGGACGGGCTGCCCGGCGTCGCCGGCATCGGCGAGAAGTCCGCCGCGACGCTGCTGGCACGCTACGGCACGCTCGAGGGGCTCCTCGAGGCCGCCGACGACCCGGACAGTGACATGCCCGCAGCGGCACGCACCAAGCTGAGGGCGGCCGCGGACTACCTGAAGGTGGCACCCGACGTCGTGAACGTCGCCCGCGGCCTTGAGGTGCCCCCGCCCGCCGACGCCGGGGCGCAGCTGGGCGCGGTCGACGGCGATGCCCGCCTCGAGCTCGAGCGCCTGGCCACCGACTGGAACCTCGGCGGCTCGGTCAAGCGGTTCCTCGCATCGCTCGACCGGTACCGCTGACCGGACAGATACCGCTGAAAGCCACGGAAGAGAAGCCCACAGAAGGGAGAGGGAGAGATGGGAAAGGTCATCGTGATGAACCACGTGACGCTGGATGGCGTCATGCAGGCGCCGGGGAGGACCGATGAGGACACGCGGGACGGATTCGAGCACGGGGGCTGGGCCGTCCTCCGCAGCGACGAATCGATCCCCGAGGCGATGGGAGAGCGCATGGGCCACTCGCACGCCTTCCTCTTCGGGCGCCGCACCTACGAGCAGCTGCTCTCCTCCTGGAACGACCAGGGCGGCCCGTTCAAGGACGCGCTCAACTCGACCCAGAAGTACGTCGCCTCGGCGAACCCCTCGGCGCGCCTGGACTGGCCGAACTCCACCCTGCTCGGCGGGGACGTGCCCGCTGCCGTCGCCGAGCTCAAGAGGGAGTCAGAGGACAACCTCGTGATCATGGGCAGTGGCGTCCTCATCGCCTCGCTCCTGCCCGCGGGCATCATCGACGAGTACCTGCTCATGATCCACCCCCTCGTGCTCGGCAGCGGGCACCGGATGTTCGATGCCGGAACCCGCGTCTCGCTGCGTCTCGCGGACTCCCGTCCCACGGCCACGGGAGTGCTGATCGCCCGCTACGTGCCTGACCGCAGCTAGCGCCCGCCATCGCCCCCAATCCGCCCGGGCCTGCCGCGCCGAACTGGAGCCATGGGCGAGAACATCCTGATCGGCTTCCTCGGCGGGCTCATCACCGGCATCTCGCCGTGCATCCTGCCAGTCCTCCCGGTGATCTTCTTCTCCGGCGGCCTCGACAGCGCGCGGCAGGCGTCGCGGTGGCGGCCGTACCAGGTGATCGCGGGGCTCGTGCTGAGCTTCAGCGTCGTGACGCTGCTCGGCTCGCTCGCGCTCTCGGCGCTCGGGCTCCCGCAGGACGTGCTGCGCTGGGCCGGGATCGTGATCCTGGCCGCGGTAGGAGTCGGGCTCATGGTCCCGCGGGTCGAGGAGTGGCTCGAGAAGCCCTTCTCGTGGATCCCGCAGCGCCAGGTCGACGCGCGGCGCGGCGGATTCGGCCTCGGCCTGGCGCTCGGCGCCGTGTTCGTCCCCTGCGCGGGGCCGGTGCTCGCCGCGATCACCGTCTCGGGCGCCACCGGTCGGATCGGGCCGGAGACGGCCGCGCTCACGCTCGCGTTCGCCGTCGGCGTCTCGGTGCCGCTGCTCGTCTTCGCCCTCGCCGGCCGCCGGCTCGCCGAGCGGCTGACGTCCTTCCGCAGGCGCCAGCGCGGCATCCGCATCACCGCGGGCGCACTGATGATCGCCCTCGCCGTGGGGCTGGTCCTGGACGTCCCCGCGGCGCTCCAGCGCCTCATCCCCGACTACACGGCATCGCTCCAGGACAGCCTCCGCCCCTCCGCAGGCACGCCGTTGGACCTCGGCGGCCTCGTCACCGAAGAGAACCGCGGCCTCAGCAGCTGCACTCAGGGCTCGACCGCGCTCCAGGACTGCGGCCCCGCGCCCGAGCTGCGCGGCCTCACCGCCTGGCCGAACTCCGAACCGCTCAGCCTCGAGGGGCTCCGCGGCCGAGTCGTGCTCATCGACTTCTGGGCCTACTCGTGCATCAACTGCCAGCGGTCCCTGCCGCACATCGTGCGCCTGCAGGAGGCCTACCGGGATGCGGGCCTGACCGTGATCGGCATCCACACGCCCGAGTACGCGTTCGAGCGGGAGCAGCGCAACGTCGAGGACGGCATCCGCCAGCACGGCATCACCTACCCCGTTGCCATGGACAACTCCTATGCGACGTGGACGGCGTACCGGAACCGGTTCTGGCCCGCGCAGTACCTCATCGACTCCAACGGGACCGTGCGCCACATCCAGCAGGGCGAGGGCGGGTACGCGGACACGGAGCAGCTCGTGCGCGAGCTCCTCGCCCAGGCCAGACCAGGCGTCGCACTCCCCGCGCCGGTCGAGGACGGGACCGCCGCAGGGCCGCAGGCCGGCAGCACCACGCCCGAGACGTTCCTCGGCGTCGCCAAGGAGGGCAACTACTCCGGCCCGGAGCCCTACCGCTCCGGACCCGGCACGTTCACCTACCCGGAGCAGCAGCGCGCGGATTCGTTCGCGCTCTCGGGCAGCTGGCAGCTCGAGTCCCAGCGGATCGTCGCACGGGAGCCAGCGGACGCGCACGACGCCGTTGCCTCACCGGGCGCCGCCGCGTCGCCTGCCGCTCCTGTCCCCTCAGGCGTCCGGCTGAGCTTCCACGCGCGCCAGGTCCAGGCCGTGGTCGGGGGGACGGGGACGCTCACAGTCCGCGGCCCGGACGGCGAGCGCACGCTCGACGTCGGCGGCACGCCCCGCTCCTACCTCCTCCTCGACGGGGAGGCCCAGCGCGAGGGGACTCTCGAGGTCGAGGCGAGCGCCGGCGTCGAACTCTACTCGTTCACGTTCGGGTGAGGGCCCACCGGGTAGACAGCCCGCACACGGGCGAGAAGGATCTCCACCATGACCAGAACCCACCGCATCGCTGTCATCGCCGGCGACGGCATCGGCAAGGAAGTCGTCCCGGAGGGCCTGCGGGCGCTCGGGGCGGCCGCCGAGGCCTTCGACTTCCGCCTCCAGACCACCGAATACGACTTCGCGAGCGCCGACTACTACCTGCAGCACGGCAAGATGCTCCCCGACACCTGGTTCGAGGAGCTGCGCGGCTTCGACGCAATCTTCTTCGGCGCGGTGGGCTGGCCGGAGGTGGTCCCTGACCACGTCTCGCTCTGGGACAGCCTCCTCCAGTTCCGCCGCCACTTCGACCAGTATGTGAACCTGCGGCCCGTGAAGCTGCTGGCGGGCGTGAAGAGCCCCCTCGCGAACCGGGCGCCCGGCGACGTCGACTTCTATGTGGTCCGCGAGAACACCGAGGGCGAGTACTCGAGCGTCGGCGGGAGGATGTTCGAGGGCACCGACCGCGAGACGGTCCTCCAGGAGACCGTGATGACCAGGACCGGCGTGGACCGCATCCTCAGGTACGCGTTCGATCTGGCCAAGACCCGGCCCAAGAAGCACCTGACCTCCGCGACGAAGAGCAACGGCATCTCGATCTCCATGCCCTACTGGGACGAGAGGGTCCAGGAGATGGCCGCCGGCTTCCCCGAGGTGAGGGTGGACAAGTTCCACATCGACATCCTCGCGGCGAACTTCGTCATGCACCCCGACTGGTTCGACGTGGTCGTGGCCAGCAACCTCTTCGGCGACATCCTCTCGGATCTCGGGCCCGCGTGCACGGGAACGATCGGCGTGGCCCCCAGCGGGAACATCAATCCCGAACGGAAGTTCCCGAGCCTCTTCGAGCCCGTGCACGGCTCCGCCCCGGATATCGCCGGCAAGGGGATCGCGAACCCGGTCGGGCAGATCTGGAGTGCCGCCATGATGCTGGACCACCTCGGAGAGGCCGCGGCAGCCGCCGCCGTGCAGCGGGGCTTCGAGGACGTCCTGGCCCACGGCGGCCCCGACGTGCTGACCCCCGACCTCGGGGGCCGGGGGACCACCGAGGCGCTCGGCAGGCGCATCGCGGAGGAGATCACGGCGGTGGCGCGGCTTGGTGGGTGAGGGCGCTACTGCAGCGCGTCCGCCCCGGCCTGGGCTACGGTGTGGTCGTTCTCGACGGTGCTGCCGCTGACGCCCACGGCTCCGACTACCGCGCCGTCGATTTTCAGCGGGATCCCGCCCGGGAACGTGATGAGCCCGCCGTTGGAGACTTCGATGTTGTGGAGCGGGCCGCCGGGCTGGGACAGCGCGCCGATGTCACCGGTGTTCATGTCGAAGAAGCGCGCGGTGCGGGCCTTCTTCTGGGAGATGTCGATGCTGCCGATCCACGCGCCGTCCTGCCGGCCGAACGCCTTGAGGTTGCCGCCGGCGTCGACCACCGCGATGTTCATTGCGGTGCCGATCTCGCGGGACTTCGCGAGGCTGGCCTCCACGACGGCCTGCGCCTGCTCGAGCGAGATGTCGTTCATGCCCTTCCCATCCTTCCGCTTCCGCCGCGCCCGCGCGCGGCCCGGGTGCCCCCCGAGGGAAGGCTACGTCCGGGCAGGCCGATCAGTCCCGGGTTCGCGCGCCCCGATTTCGGGCGCCCGCCGCCGCGGGAAGCCGAAGCGGTCCAGGTCCTCCGCCGCACGCACGACGGCGCCGCCCGCCCGCCGCCGTGCCTGCCCTTCCAGCTCGGCCACCTCGGTGTACCGCGAGGAGAAGTGGGTCAGCACGAGGCTCCGGGCGCCCGCGCGTCCTGCGATCGCGCCCGCCTGCCCGGCGGTGAGGTGGAGGTACTGCTCGGCGAGCGCGGCGTCGTCGTCCGCGAAGGTGCACTCGGTGACCAGCAGGTCTGCGGCCTCGGCCAGCTCCTCGGCGCCCGCGCAGGGTGCCGTGTCCATGACGAAGGCGAAGCGCTGGCCGGGCCGGGGCACGCTGACGTCTTCGAGCCGCACCCCGCGGAGCCGCCCCTCGCGCTGGAGGCGCCCGACCTCGGGGCCGGCGATCCCTGCGGCCGCGAGGCGCTCAGGCAGGAGGGTCCGCCGCGCGGGCTCGGTCAGCCGGTAGCCGAACGCGTCGATCCTGTGGCGCAGCGGCCGGACCTCGAGGTCCTCGGCGATGTGCCCGGCCGCCCCGTGCGGGACGAGGCGCAGGTCGACGCCGGGCGAGGCGACCGCGACGAGCGCCCGCACCATCGGCTCCCCCGACGCGGGGTAGTGCAGGTGCACGGGGTGCTGCACGCCGTCGAGCGCCATCCGCGAGAGCACCCCGGGCAGGCCGTAGCAGTGGTCCCCGTGGACGTGGGTGAGGCAGATGCGGGTCACCTGCGTGGCGGCGACGCCCGCATGGATCATCTGCCGCTGGGTCCCCTCCCCCGGGTCGAACAGGAGGCCCTCGCCGTCCCACCGCAGGAGATAGCCGTTGTGGTTCCGGGTGCGCGTGGGGACTTGGGAGGCCGTGCCGAGCACCACGAGTTCGCGCATGCTGCCCAGTATGGGGCGTGGCCGGTGTGAGGGGGGCACTGACAGGGCACCCCTCAGGCAGGTGTTCCGCCGCGCACTCTGGGTAGGGTACTTCGGGGAAAACATCTCGCCCGAGATCCGGGCGCATCCACCACCGCGAGGAGACGCATGCTGACCGCACACGCCTATGCCGCCACGTCCGCCACCGAACCGCTCGTGCCGACGACCATCGAACGCCGGGACCTGGGCCCGCACGATGTGCTCATCGAGATCAAGTACGCCGGCATCTGCCACTCCGACATCCACACCGTCCGTGCCGAGTGGGGCCCGGCGCCGTACCCGCTGGTCCCCGGCCATGAGATCGCCGGCATCGTGGCGGAAGTCGGCTCCGCGGTGACGAAGCACGCGGTCGGCGACCGGGTCGGAGTCGGCTGCATGGTCAACTCCTGCGGCAAGTGCGTGAACTGCCGCAAGGGCGAGGAGCAGTTCTGCCTCGAAGGGAACACCGGAACCTACGGCGCAGTGGACCGCGACGGCACCATCACCCAGGGCGGCTACTCGACCCACATCGTCGTCACGGAGGACTTCGTCCTACGCATTCCAGACGGCCTCGAGCTCGACGTCGCCGCACCCCTCCTGTGCGCGGGGATCACCACCTACTCCCCGCTGAGCCACTGGGGCGCCGGCCGGGGCAAGAAGGTCGCCGTCGTGGGTCTGGGCGGGCTCGGGCACATGGCAGTGAAGATCGCCGCCGCGATGGGCGCAGAGGTCACGGTCCTCTCCCAGTCCCTCAAGAAGCAGGAGGACGGGCTGCGGCTGGGCGCAGCGCACTACTACGCCACGGCCGACCCGTCCACGTTCGAGCAGCTCGCCGGCTCCTTCGACCTCATCCTCAACACGGTCAGCGCCCAGATCGACCTCAACGCCTACCTGTCCCTGCTCGCGGTGGACGGCGCGATGGTCAACGTCGGTGCGCCCGCCGAGCCGCTCTCCGTCCAGGCGTTCTCGCTGATCATGGGGCGGCGCTCCTTCGCCGGGTCGCTGATCGGCGGCATCCGCGAGACGCAGGAGATGCTGGACTTCTGCGCGGAGCACGGCATCGGAGCGGAGATCGAGGTCATCCCGGCGGAGAAGATCAACGACGCCTACGAGCGCGTCCTCGCCTCGGACGTCCGCTACCGCTTCGTCATCGACACGGCAACCCTCGTCTCCTAGCAGCCGCGGAGCCGGTCCTGTTCGCGTGGGGGTCTGACGGGTAAGAGTGCCCTGTCCGAGACCTACCCACGCGAACAGGAGCCGAGGATGCATCTCATAGGCAGGGCGGTCCGCGGGGCGGCTGCGGGAGCGGCGGCAACGGCCGCGATGACGGCGGTCTTCGGGGCCGCAGGAGCCTCGGGCATGATTCACCGTCAGCCGCCGGAGAGGATCGTGCGCACCTTCTTCCCCGGGGTGTCCCAGCCGGGCAAGGAGGGACTCGCCCTCGCCTCCCACTTCGGCTATGGGATGGCCGGCGGCGCGCTGTACGCCTGTGCGGTGCCGGGGCTGCTTCAGGAGCCGGGGACCGGCACGGCCTTCGGCGCACTGGTATGGCTCGCCAGCTACGAGGGCTGGCTGCCGGCGCTCGGGATCTTCCCTCCCGCCCACGAGGACAGGCCGTCGCGGGCCGTGAGCATCTTCCTCGCCCATCTGGTCGCGGGTGGACCCTCGGGTGGGCGGCACAGCGGCTGCGGCAGAAGGCCGCCGAGCGGGACGCGGATGCTACGGGGCGCCCCGCCCGGCGGGCGTCCGCGGCCTAGCTCCGCTGCAGCTCCTCGCGGGCCTCGGCGATGGCCTGGGTGAGGCGGTTCATGATGCCCGCCAGGAACTCCAGCTGCTGGGGCGTGTAGTCGGCGAGGACGGGCAGCATGTGCCGCACCATCGGGTCGAACATCTCCCTGCCGGTCTCGCGGGCGCTCGGCGTCGGGGTCACCTCGATCTGGCGCCTGTCCTCGCGCGAGTGCCTGCGTTCGAGGTGGCCCGACGCCTCCAGCCTGTCGATGACTGTGGTCATCGCCGCGGAGCTCAGGACGAGCCGCTCGCGGAGGGCACCCGGCGTTGTGGTCTCGCCCTGCCGTTCGGCCTCCATGACGGCGTTCAGCGCATGCACGTCGTTGCGGGCGAGCCCGTGCTTGCGCCGGACCGTCTCGGCGTAGCGGTCCGCCTCGGTGGTGAACTTCTGCAGGAGGAACAGGAGCTCGAACCCCGGGGCGGCGCGGAAGGCGTCGTGCGCGTGGCCGGCCGCCTCGGACGCGACCTCCACGTTCTCCGACCAGGCGAGGTCCGGCGGCCCAGGGTGTCCTGCCGCCTCGGTGCCGCGGGACGGTGTCGTCTCGTGGGGGTCGGGCTCATGATGCACGGAGGACATTCTAGGCTCGCCTCCTTCCCTCCGACTGGCCGAGCGAGCGGTACTCGTCCAGGGCCGCGGCCCTCGTCTCGGCCAGATCGACGCTCTCCTGCGGGTAGTCGGCGCTCCCGAGCTCCGGGATCCACGCCTTGGCGTAGGCGCCGTCGTGGTCGAACTTCTTCCCCTGGGTGCGCGGGTTGAAGATGCGGAAGAACGGCGCCGCGTCCGCACCCGAACCGGCCACCCACTGCCAGTTGAACGGGTTGCTCGCGGCGTCCGCATCGACGAGCGTGTCCCAGAACCACTCCTCCCCGACCCGCCAGTGCACGCCGAGGTTCTTCACGAGGAAGCTCGCCGAGACCATCCGGACGCGGTTGTGCATCCACCCGGTCGCCCACAGCTCGCGCTGGCCGGCGTCCACGAGGGGGAATCCGGTGCGGCCCGTCCGCCAGGCGTGCAGCAGCTGCTCGACGCCGCCGCCGGAGGGACCGGTGGCGGAGGGACCGGCCCCGGAGGGGTCGCCGGGCGTCCACCAGCCGTAGTCGTCGAACTCGGGCCGGAGGTTCTCGGTGGCGAGGTCCGGGTGGTGGTACAGGGTGTGCCACGCGAACTCACGCCAGCCGAGCTCCGAGGCGAAGACGGCGCTGCCCTCGGGCGCGGCCCGGCGCCGGTCCGCGACGGCGTGCCACACCTGGAAGGGGCTGACGTGGCCCCAGCGCAGGTACGGCGAGAGCCGGCTCGTCGCAGGCCTGCCGGGAAGGTCGCGCGCCTCGGGATACTCGACGAGGGCCGAGTCTGCCGTGTCCGGCCCGACGAAGCCCTTCAGCGCCTCGAGCCCGGCCGCCTCCCCGGGGGTCCACGCCCGGGCCAGCGGCCCGGACCAGTCCGGCGTCCGCGGGAGGAGGGCCCAGCTGCTGAGGCCCTCCCCCCGGGGCACCCGGTCGGGCGCCTCCCGCTGCGGCCGCGGCATGGGGAGGGGGTGGCGGTGGTCCCGGCCCGAGACCTCCTTCCAGAAGGGCGTGAACACCTTGTAGTGGTTGCCCTGCTGCGTGGCCACCTCCCACGGCTCGTGCAGGAGGGAGGCCTGGAAGCTCTCGGCCTCCCGCCCCGCTGCCCGCACGAGCGACTTCACCGCCGTGTCGGCGCGCCGCTCCGGGGCGCCGTAGCGCCTGTTCCAGACGACGAGCTCCGCACGCGCCTGCGCGGCGACCTCGGGCACGACGGCGGCCGCCGGGCCCCGCCGGAGCACGAGGGGAACGCCGAGGTGCTCCAGGGACGACGCGAGATCCTCGAGGCCGTGGTGGAGCCACCACCGGGCGGCCCCGCCGAGAGGCCGGATCCCGGGCGAGGATTCGTCGAGGACGTAGAGCGCGACGGTCGGCCCGTGCGCGAGGGCGGCACGCAGGGCCGGGTTGTCGCGGACCCGGAGGTCGTCGCGGAACCAGACGAGGGACGTGCCGTGGGCTGTGGTTTCGGTGTCGGTCATAGGTGCATCCAGACGGAGATGAGCAGGAGGGTGACGACGAAGCCCGTGACGTAGTTGAGCCAGAGGAAACGACGCCATCCCGCGCGGGTGGCGCCGGCGTCGTCATCCGTCACGGTCCAGAAGGCGCCCGCGTTGGCCGCGTACGGCAGGACGAGGATCGCCGCGAACCGGGCCGGGCCGGTGGCCGCCCCCGCGAGCGGAAGGAGGAGGGCCCCGGCAGCGAGGTAGGCCAGGACCGCGAGGCGCACGGTGGGCCGGGCGCCGAAAAGGGTCGCGATGGAGCCGATCCCGGCCTCCCGGTCGGGTCCGATGTCCTGGACCGCCCCGAACGCGTGGCTCGCCATGCCCCACAGGAAGAAGGCGCCGAGGATCGCGAGGGCCAGAGGGCCTGCCTCGCCGCCCGCGAGCGCGAGACCGTATGCCGCGGGTGAGACGAAGTGGGAGCTCGAGGTGGCCGAGTCCAGGACCGGGCGTTCCTTGAAGCGGAGGCCGGGGACGCTGTACGCGGCCACGGCGAAGAGGGAGACCGCAAGGACGGCCCAGCTCGCGGGAGGTGCCCCGGCGACGAGCGCTACGACGAAGGGCACGCATCCGCCCCACACTGCCCAGAGCGCGGGCCGGTGCAGCGGCGGCGGCAGGACTGCTCCCTCGGCCCCGCCCTTGCGGGGGTTGAGCACGTCGGAGGCATAGTCGAACACGTCGTTGGTGCCGTACATCGCGAGGTTGTAGGGCACGAGGAAGAACACCGTCCCGAGGACGAGGCGCCAGTCCACGCCGCCCCCGGCCAGGAGGTACGCCGCCGCGAACGGGTACGCGGTGTTGACCCACGACAGGGGCCTGGAGGAGATCAGGAGCGCGTGGGCCAGCCTGGGCAGTCCCCCGGGCAGGCGCCACGGGCGCGACGCGATCGGTTCGGCTGTCATTTGTGCCCCTCCACCGGTGTCTCGGCTAGTCGTGTGGCGTGGTCTCGTCGCCCCGCCCGCTCTGGTCGCCCCGCCGGCTCGGGTCCTCCGGTCCGTTCGGCGCGCGAGAGGCGAACCCACAGCGCGGGCAGGAGGACGGCCGCGGCGAGCGGGTAGGCGAAGTCCTCGAGGGGGGCGAGGCCCACCGCGAGCCCCGAGAGGGCCGCTGAGGCGTAGGAGAACAGCCCGACGGCGATCATCACGTTGTCGAACACCGCCGTCAGCGCCAGGAGGGCCACGCCCGCGATGAGCAGCGGCACCCAGGCGAGCGTGCGGCGTCGTGCGCCCGGGCGGGCCCCGCGACGCCGGGCCGAGAGCAGGGCGGCGAGCCCGGCGGCCGTGGCGAGGAACACGAGGTCCAGCAGGAGGTAGCTCACGGGGCCTTCCCTTCCTGGCGCGCCGCACGCAGCGAGAGGACGTGGACGGCGCCCGCGTAGAGGGCCAGTGCCGTGTAGCAGAAGAAGGCGAGGAACACCGGCTCCTCGAGCGGCAGCTCCGGGCCGAGCATGATGCCGGTCATGTGCGGGGACTCCCGGTGCAGGAAGATCCCTGACGCGATAGCCGCCAGATCCCACGCGAGGAAGAAGGCAGTGCCAGCCAGAACGGTGAGGGCGGTGGCGCGGGGTGCGCGCCAGAAGGCGAGCCGGAAGCGCGCGTCGAGCAGGGCTACCCCGACGGCGGAGGCGAGGAGGGCGGTCAGGTAGGCCATGCGACCCCCTCCGCCCGTGCAGCGTCCGCGAGCGCAGCTCCCCGTGCCGCGGTGCCGGCAGCGGCCTGCCCGCGCAGGGCGACCAGCGGTGGCCCGACGGGTCCGGCCCGGCGCTCGCCCCGCACGCGCTTGAGCACGAGCTCGGCGCTGATGAGGCACATCGGGACGCCGATGCCCGGACGGACGGACGCCCCGGCGTACAGCAGGCCGGAGACGGTGCGGCTCGCGTTGGCGGGGCGCAGGAAGGCGCTCTGCCGCAGCGTGTGCGCGAGCCCGAGCGCGCCGCCGCGCCACGCGTTCACGTCGTGCTCGAAGTCGGCGGGGCCGAAGGTGCGGCGCACGACGACGCGCTCGGCCAGATCCGGGATGCGGGCCCAGGCGGAGATCTGCTGGATCGCCCTGTCGGCCACCTCCTCGACTGCGGCAGCGCCCGCTCCGCCGATTCCGCCGCGTCCCCAGTCGGGCGCAGCCGCCGAGGGCACGAGGACGAACAGGCTCTCGTCGCCGGCCGGTGCGACTCCGGCGTCCGTGGCGCTGGTCCGGGAGACGTAGATCGACGTGGTCTCGGCGGGGGTGTCCCCGGCGCCGATCCGGGCGAAGTTGTCGCGCCAGTCGCGCGCGAAGAACAGGCTGTGGTGCGCCAGCTCGGGCAGCGTCCCGCGCACCCCGAGGCACGCGAGGACGGCCCCAGGGCCCGGGTCGCGCCGGTCCCACGCGCGCTCGGGATGGGTCCTCAGCTCCGCAGGGAGGAGCTCGGTCTCGAGGTGGTGGAGGTCCGCGGCGCCCACAACGACCGAGGCACCCGTGCGGTGCTCGCGGCCCTCCGCGTCGGTCCACGCGACGCCCTCGACCCGTGGGCCCCCCGGCGCCGGGCCGGTGAGGATGCGGGTTGCGCGGGCGCCGGTGCGGATCTGCACGCCCGCGCTACGGGCCAGCCGCGCCATGGCTTCCACGAGCGCCGCGAAACCGCCGTGTGGGTACAGGACGCCCTGCGTCAGGTCGAGGTGGCTCATCAGCTGGTACAGGGCGGGGGCCCGGTAGGGGGTGGTGCCGAGGAAGACCGCCGGATAGCCGAGGATCTGCCGCTCCCGCCGGTCGGTGAAGCGCCGCGAGACCCGGGTGTGCAGCGACTGCGCGAGCAGCGCGGCGAGCCGGGATCCCCGCCGCAGCACGTCCGGGTGGGCGAGCCCGCGCAGGGAGGAGAAGTCGTCGTAGAGGAACCTCTCGAGGGCGACCGCGTACGCGTCCTCGGCCTCCTCGAGGTACCGGGCCAGTGCGGCACCCGAGCCCCGGTCCAAGGAGTCGAAGAGCGCGACGGCCCCCTCGCGGCTCGCGGGGATGTCGACAGGATCCTCGTGCGCTTCGAAGAACACGCGGTAGCCGGGGTCCAGCCGCTCGAGGCGGAGTTCGTCCGGGGCGCTCGATCCCATCAGGCGGAACCAGTGGTCGATCACCTCGGGCATGAGGTACCACGAGGGTCCGGTGTCGAAGCGGAAGCCGTCCGCCTCCCACCTGCCGGCACGCCCGCCCAGCACCTCGTTCTTCTCGAGGAGCTGGACCGCGTGGCCGTCGCGGGCGAGGAGTCCGGCCGTTGCCAGGCCCGAGATCCCTCCCCCGATCACGGTGACCGTGCGGCGCGGCCGGGGCCTGCCGGGGAGCGTCCGGCCCGCCTTGGAGCGCTGGGGGCGGTTCACGCCGCCCTCCCCTCGCCCTGCGCCGGCAACCGGGCGCCGTCGCGCGCGAACGCCGGCCCGGTGCCCGCCATCGCAGCGGCCGCGAGCCGCAGCTTCACGTGGGTCGGGACCCGGATCCGAGTCGTGACGAGGACCTCTGCGGGGCAGGCGGCGATCCGGTCGGCGAGCTCCGAGAAGAGGGAGTGGGCAAGGGCGACGGCACGGCGGGCCGTTCCCGGGAGCCTGCGCAACCCCTCGAGGGCCGCGTCGAGGTCCGCGCGGAGGTCCAGCAGCAGGGCCGCCTTCTGCTCCTCGGTCAGGTGCAGGGGGTCCACGCCGGGGAAGTAGCTGCGGCCGAGCTCCTGCCCGTCCTGGCCGAGGTCGCGCAGGAAGTTGACCTTCTGGAAGGCCGCGCCGAGGCGACGGGCGGAGTGCTCGAGGCGCGCCCGCTCGGCGGGGAGGACACTGAGCCCCGCGAGGAACACTCGCAGGCACATGAGCCCCACGACCTCCGCGGAGCCGTAGATGTAGGCTCCCAGGGACGCGTCCGAGTGGCCGTGCGGGTCGCAGTCTCGGCGCATTGAGGCGAAGAAGGGCTCGATGAGCTCCGCCCCGATCCCCGCCCGCCGCGCGGTTCCGGCGAAGGCGTGGACCACGGGGTTGGTGCTGTATCCCAGGGCGATCGCGCTGGAGACCTCCTCCTGGAGCCGGTCGAGCTGGTAGAGGATGGCCTCGGTGGACAGGCCTGCCTCCGCTGCCGCGCCGTCGACGGCCTCGTCGGCGATCCGCACGAGCGCGTAGACGTTCTCGATCTCCTCCCGCTTGCCCGGCCCGAGCAGCCGGCACGCAAGGCCGAAGGACGTCGAGTAGTGACGGATCACCACCGCGGCGCCGGCCGTGGCAACGGCGGTGTACCTGGCCAGGGGCGACGGCTGCGTTCTCTCGTCCGTCTCGCGGAGCCTGGGGGCGGCCATCTCAGCGCTCCCGGTGGAGGACGTGGTTGCAGATGCGGGTCAGCTCGGAGCGCAGGGCCGAGGGGAGGTCGCACCGGCGTGCCTCGTCGAGGGCCTCGGTGACCATCGAGTGGGCGAGGGTGAGCGCGTACGTGTCGGCGCCTGCCCCCTGCAGGGCGGAGCGGACGCGGTCGACGCCGGCCGGGTCGCCGAGGGCGGCTGCCCCGGGTGCGAGGTGGCGGGCAACGTCCGGGTGCCTCCTCGCGTAGGCGGTGAGGACCGTGAGCTTTCCCTCCCTGAGGTCCGAGGTGACCGGCTTGCCGGTCTGCTGCTCGTCCCCGAAGGTGCCCAGGACGTCGTCGATCACCTGGTAGGCGGTCCCGACGAGCATGCCCACGCGGGCCACGTCCTCGGCCCGCTCTGTCGGCGCACCGGCGAGGATGGCCCCCAGCCGGAGGGGCGCCGCGAAGGAGTAGGCCGCCGTCTTGAGCTGCTCCATTTCGAGCACGTCGTCGATCGTGTGGCCCGAGCTGTGGGCCATGAGGACGTCGTCGAGCTCCCCAGCGGCGGCGTCAGAGACGGCCGCATGCATGACGTCCGTGATCCGGGCCCGCACCTCCGGCTCCTCCGAGGCGTGGTCCGCTAGACGGAAGGCACCGGCCAGAAGCAGGTCCCCGGCGATGACCGCCACCGACGAGCCGAGGTGGCGCGCCTCCGGCTCGGGCAGGCCCCTGGTGGCGGCGTCGAGCCGGTAGAGGCCGGCGATGTTCGGGCGTCCCCGGCGCACGAAGTCCCGGTCGATCACGTCGTCGTGGACCAGGAGCGCGCCGTGAAGGAGCTCGAGCGACCCGCCGAGGGTCGCGATGCCCTCCGGGTCCGTGCCGCCGAACGCCGCGTACGAGTGGAACGCGAGCAGGGGCCGCAGCCGTTTGCCGCCCTCCAGCCCCTCGCCGATCCTCTCCCACAGCACAGCGAGGCTCGGAGTGGCTGCGGTGGAGCGCGAGGAGTTCACCCAGTCGGCGAGCACCCGGTCCACTCCTGGCCCGACGTCCTCCCAGGCGATCGCCTGGGCCGGGCGTGCCCGCGAGGGCTCGGGGATGGGATCGGTCTTCGTGGCGGTTCTCATGAGGCCCTCCCAAGGGGTCAGCGACCCGTTCTCTTGATCTCTCGGTTTTCGAGAAATATGATCGACGAGAATCTTGTCGGTGTAAAGGCCCCACAGCAAACCCAGAGCCTGAGCGAGAGCCTAAGAGGGTAGCGATGAAGCGCACAGACCTTGAGAACAACTCGGAGCGGACGGCGTCCTGGACCGCCGCATCGCTGACCGCCGCCTCGGCTGTGGCCGCGCTCGCGCTGGCCTCGCTGGGGAGCGGCGCCTTCGGCGGCGTCCCGGTGCAGGACGCGGCCGGCGGCTACCTCTCCAGCACGGCCACCCCCGTCGCACCTGCCACCACCGCGTTCTCCATCTGGAGCGTGGTCTACCTCGGCCTTCTCGCCTACGCCGTGTGGCAGCTCCTCCCGGCTGGGCGCCGGAGCCCGCGACAGCGCGCCATCCGGCCGTGGGCTGCGGCGTCGATGCTGCTCAACGCGGCCTGGCTGTGGGCGTCACAGCTCGGGTCGCTTCCCGCAACGCTCGTGGTCATGCTCGCGCTGCTCGCCGTCCTCGTGCGCATCGCCGTCCTGCAGTGGGCGGTCCCGCCCGGATCACGGGCCGAGGCCATCGCCTCGGACGGCACCTTCGGGCTGTACCTAGGGTGGATCTGCGTCGCAACGGTGGCCAACACCGCGTCCCTGCTCGGGTGGGCCCTCGGCATCCGGCCCGGCGACCCCGCGCCTTCGCTTCCCGGCGGCATCCCCGCCGAAGTCGCCGCCGCCGTCGTGCTCGCGGTCGCTGCCGCAGTCGGGGTGGGCCTCGCGCTCCGGGGCAGCTGGGCGCCTCTGGTGGCGATCGCATGGGGCCTTGCATGGATCGCGGCAGCACGCCTGACCGGTCCGCTCGCCATGCCCGCGGTGGGGATCGCGGCGGGGGCCGCGGCCGCCGTCGTGCTCGCCGCAGGGGTACTCGCGCGCTTCGCTCCCTCCCGCCGTCCTCGCACGCGGGCGCCGCGGGAGGCGCACGCATGAGCCGGACAGTCGCCGTCACCGGCGCGACGGGGTACATCGGAGGCCGGCTCGTCCCGCGGCTCCTCGACGCTGGGCACCGCGTGCGGGTGCTGACGCGCGACGCATCGAAGCTGCGCGACGTGCCGTGGGGGCACGACGTCGAGGTGGTCACCGGCAGCCTCGACGACGCCGGGGCCGCGGCGGACCTGTGCGACGGCGCCGACGTCGTCTACTACCTCGTCCACTCCATGGGGGCGCACGGCGGAGAGGACTTCCCCGCCCGCGAGCGCGCGTGTGCGCGCACCCTCTCGTCCGCCGCGCTTGCGGCGGGCGTGTCCAGGATCGTGTACCTCAGCGGGCTGAACCCGGGCACCGGACTCAGCCGTCATCTCGCCTCCCGGACGGAGGTGGGGCGCATCCTCAAGCAGTCGGGGGTGCCGACGGCTGTCCTCCAGGCCGGACTGGTGATCGGCTCGGGCTCGGCCAGCTTCGAGATGGTCCGTCACCTCACGGACGTCCTGCCCGTCATGCCAGCGCCCCGCTGGGTGCTCAACCGCGTCCAGCCGATCGCCGTGCGCGACGCCCTGCACTACCTCGAAGCCGCCGCCGACCTGCCCGGCGAGGTCAACCAGGACTTCGACATCGGGGGCCCGGATGTGCTCACCTATGCGGACATGATGCGCGGGTACGCCCGAGCGGCGGGGCTGCGGGCGCCGCTCATCCTGGCCCTTCCCGTCCTGACGCCGTGGCTCGCAGCACAGTGGGTTAACCTCGTGACCCCGATCCCGCGCACGCTCGCGATACCGCTCGTCGAATCCCTGCAGAACGACTGCGTCGTGCGCGAGCACAGCATCGATGCCTACATCCCACGCCCCGAGGGGGGTCTGACCGGCTACCAGCGTGCCGTCGAGCTGGCCCTCGGCAAGATCGCCCAGGGCGAGGTTGAGACCACCTGGGCAGGGTCGTCCGCCTTGGACGCGCCGAGCGACCCGCTGCCCAGCGACCCGGACTGGTCCGGCGGGACCGTCTACACCGACCTCCGCACCGAGACCAGCTCGGCGCCGGCTGAGCGGCTGTGGGACGTGGTCGAGGGGATCGGCGGCGAGAACGGGTGGTACTCGTTCCCGCTCGCCTGGGCGGTCCGCGGATGGATCGACAAGCTCGTCGGCGGGGTCGGGCTCCGGAGGGGCCGGCGCAACCCGCACCGCCTGCAGCTGGGAGAGGCGCTCGACTGGTGGCGGGTCGAGGCGCTCGAACCCGGCAGGCTCCTGCGGCTGCGAGCCGAGATGCGGGTGCCGGGCAGGGCCTGGCTCGAGATGACGGTCGAGCCCCGTGGCGAAGGGAGCGCCTACTCCCAGCGCGCCGTCTTCGTGCCACACGGCCTGGCAGGGCGCCTGTACTGGCTCGCTGTCCTTCCGTTCCACGGAGTCATCTTCCGCGGGATGGCCTCCAGGATCGCCGCCGCCGCCGAGGCCTTGTCCCCCGCAGGCCCCGCAGACCGCACCCCGATGAAGGAGACGCACTCATGAAGGCTCGACAGCGCTGGATCCGCTGGCTGATCCCTGTCGGGCTCGTCGCCGTGTGGTTCGCGCTCAGCGGCCTGGGCGGCCCGACCTTCGGCAAGCTCTCCTCCGTCTCGAGCAACGACCAGGCGACCTTCCTCCCCGCCAGTGCAGAGTCCACGGAGGTGAGGGCGTGGCAGCAGAAGTTCACGGAGTCCAACGCGATCCCCGCCCTCGTCGTCGTGGAGAAGGACGGCGCGCTCTCCCGGACCGACCTCGCCGCTCTCGCCCCCCTCGCGGCCGAGCTCGCGTCCGTGGAGGGCGTCGCCCCAGCCCCGGCCGGCGCGCCGTCCGACGTGGTCGGCCCCATCCCCTCCCAGGACGGTCGGGCGGCGCAGTTCGTCGTCCCGATCGCCGACACTGACCAGCTGCGCGCGGTGATCGCGGGGCTCCGCGGCAAGGCCAGTGGGGTGCCGGAGGGGATGCGCGCGTGGGTGACCGGCCCGGCCGGCCTCACCGCAGACCTCGTCGCCGCGTTCGGAGGAGTCGACGGGATCCTGCTCCTGGTCGCGGTCGGGGCGGTCTTCCTGATCCTGCTCCTCGTGTACCGGTCTGCGGTGCTGCCCTTCCTGGTCCTGTTCGCCGCCGTGGCGGCGCTCTGCGCCTCGGTCCTGGCCATCTACTGGCTTGCGAAAGCGGGCTTGATCAGCCTGAGTGGGCAGAGCCAGGGCATTCTCTCGATCCTCGTGATCGGTGCCGCGACTGACTACGCCCTCCTGCTCGTCGCCCGCTACCGCGAGGCCCTGCACGAGGTCGAGTCGCGGTGGTCGGCGATCGTCCGGGCGTGGCGCGCCGCGTTCGAGCCCATCCTCGCCTCCGGCGCCACCGTGATCCTGGCGCTGCTGTGCCTGCTGTTCTCCGACCTCAACTCGAACCGCAGCCTCGGGCCGATCGCCGCCGTCGGCATCGGCTTCTCCCTGCTCTCGGCACTCACCTTCCTCCCGGCTCTGCTCGTCCTGTTCGGCCGGTCGGCGTTCTGGCCGCTGCGTCCGAAGTACGACGTCGGTCACGCACCCGCGCGGCACACCGGACCGAGCGCGTGGGCGGCGGACAGCGCCGATTCAGTGCCCGGGCTCGAGGGGGTGCGCGGGCTGTGGCGGCGGATCGGCTCCCTCATCGCGCGGCGCCCCCGGGTGACATGGATCGTGGCCCTCGTCGTCCTCGCGGCAGGCGTCGCGGGCCTGCCGCAGCTCAAGGCGAACGGCGTCGAGCAGACCCAGGTTGTGCTGACCGCAACCGACTCGGTCGAGGGCCAGAAGGTCCTGGCCCGGCACTTCGACGCCGGTTCCGGCAGCCCCGTCGTCGTGGTCGCTCGGCAGGACCGGGCCGAGGCCGTGCTCAAGCAGGTGCAGTCCACGCAGGGGATCAGCTCCGCAGCCGTGTACAGCGGTTCGGGTGCGCCGACCGCCCAGGCGCCGGGCGCCGTCGTGCGCGAGGGGCGGGTGCTCGTCAACGCCGTCCTTGCCTACCAGCCCGATTCGGCCGAGGCCGAGCAGGTGGTGACCCAGCTGCGGTCCTCGCTCGACGCCGCCGACCCCGAGGCGCTGGTCGGAGGCGTCACAGCCATCGCACTGGACACGAACCAGACCGCCCAGACGGACCTGCGCAAGATCATCCCGCTGGTGCTGGGCGTCATCCTGGTGGTGCTGATCCTGCTCCTGCGCTCCCTCGTGGCACCGCTGATCCTCATCGGATCGGTCGTGCTCTCGTACGCGGCGGCCCTCGGGGTGTCCGCGCTCGTGTTCAATCACCTCTTCGGCTTCCCCGGGGCGGACGCGGCGGTTCCGCTGTTCGGGTTCGTCTTCCTCGTGGCCCTGGGCGTGGACTACAACATCTTCCTGATGACCCGCGTGCGGGAGGAATCGCTCGCGCACGGGACGCGGCCGGGGATCCTCCGGGGGCTCGCCCTGACGGGCGGCGTCATCACGTCCGCCGGGGTGGTGCTCGCGGCCACGTTCGCCGCCCTCGGCGTCATCCCGATCCTGTTCCTCGTGCAGATCGCCTTCATCGTCGCATTCGGCGTCCTGCTGGACACCGTGGTGGTGCGGTCGCTGCTCGTGCCGGCGCTGGCCTACGACGTGGGCCCCGCGATCTGGTGGCCGTCACGCCTCGCGCGGAAGTCCGGGCCGCCGTCGGCAGCCCGGACCCCCGCGAGGGCGGAGGCGCTCTCCTAGTCCGTCGTCTGCTTCGCCCAGAGGTTGATGCCGGAGTCCACGGCGTCCTGGTCGATCGCGGCGAGCTCCTCCTCGGTCAGCGGGGGCCCGGCGAGCGCATCGAGGTTGGTGTCGAGCTGCTCGACCGAGGAGGCGCCGATGACCGCCGAGGTGACCCGCGCGTCCCGCAGGGCCCACTGGAGCGCGAGCTGCGCCAGCTTCTGACCGCGGCTGGCGGCGATCTCGTTGAGCCGCCGCACGTGGGTCAGGACCTTCTCGTCCAGATGGCCGGGCAGGATGGACGAGCCCTCGCGGGCCGCGCGCGAGTCGGCGGGGATGCCGTCGAGGTAGCGGTCGGTCAGGAGGCCCTGGGCGAGCGCGGTGAAAACAATGCAGCCCATGCCCTGGGCTGCGAGCTCGTCGAGGAGGTCCTCCTCGATCCAGCGGTTGAGCATCGAGTACGAGGGCTGGTGGATGAGCAGCGGAGTGCCGAGGCCGCGCGCGATCTCCGCGGCCTCGCGGGTCTTCGACGCCGAGTACGAGGAGATCCCCGCGTACAGCGCGCGGCCGGACCGGACCGCGGTGTCGAGCGCCATCATGGTCTCCTCGATGGGCGTCTCGGGGTCGAAGCGGTGGCTGTAGAAGATGTCCACATAGTCGAGGCCGAGCCGCCTGAGCGACTGGTCCAGGCTTGCGAGGACGTACTTCCGCGACCCGCCGCCCTGGCCGTACGGCCCCGGCCACATGTCCCAGCCGGCCTTGGTCGAGATGATCAGCTCGTCCCGGTAGGGCGCGAAGTCGTCCCGCAGGTAGCGGCCCATGTTCTCCTCGGCGCGGCCGTACGGCGGTCCGTAGTTGTTGGCGAGATCGAAGTGGGTCACGCCGCGGTCGAACGCGCGGCGCAGGATGGCCCGCTGCGTCTCCTCGGACCGGTCGGTGCCGAAGTTCTGCCACAGTCCCAGGGAGAGGGCGGGGAGCTTGAGGCCGCTCCGCCCCGTGGAACGGTACCCCATCGAGTCGTAGCGGTTCTCGGCGGCCGTGTAGGACATGGGTGGTTCCCTTCGCATTGGGTGCTTCCGCGTCACAGCCTACGGACACCGCCCTCGATGCGGAGGGATCTTCGCGGGCACTGGCCACAGCCAGTCCCGGTCTCATATGTTTTACATGTCCAATGCGAGGAGCTGGGTCCTCGCATTGGCGTCTTTGGGGGCATCCGCGGCCGCCGGGAGGCGTGGCCTCCGGCGGCCGCGGGTGACATGGAGCAGAAGTCACCGGCCGTCAGACGGCCGAGGGAATGTGCTAGATGTCCAACGAGGGTCTCAGCACTCGGGCGGCGCGCACGACGGCGGCGCTCACCTCCTCGAGGCCCGGCGAGTCGAGCGTCCACGACTGCCAGAACAGCTCGAGGTCCTCGCTCCAGGACGTGTCCAGCTCCACCAGGACCCCGTCCGGGTCCTGCTGGTCCGGCACCATGCCCCAGCCAAGGCCCGCCGCGACCGCCTCAACGTACTGCACCGAGTCGGGGATGAAGTGCTGCGGCGGCGCCGCCTCCGGCGCCACCCGCGCCAGCAGGGCGAGCTGGTGCGAGTCCTTCCGGTCGTACTGCATGACGGGTGCCGCGGCCAGAGCCTCGGCGGTCGCCCCGCCCGGGAACCACCGCGCCGCGAACTCGGCCGACGCCTTCGCCCGGTAGACCATGGTCCCCAGCGGCCGCACGCTGCACCCCTGCACCGGGCGCGGGTCGGCGGTGACGGCCCCCACCGCGTCCCCGGAACGGAGCAGGTCCGCGGTGGCGTGCTCGTCGTCGCGGAGGAGCTCGACGGCGATCCGCCCTCCCAGCGCGACCTCGCGGATCGCCGGCGGCAGCCACGTCGCGATCGAGTCGGCGTTCGCCACGATCGGCACCCGGAGCCGCTCCGGCGTCCCGGCGCGGCCGCCCGCGGGACCCTGCCCGGCGGCGTCGTGCGTTTCGGCACCCGAGGCGCGGAGGGCGAGCAGGGCCTCGTCGGCGAGCAGGAGCAGCTGGCGGGCCGAGCGCAGGAGCCGCTCCCCCGCAGGGGTGGGGACGACGGGCTTGAGCCGGCGCACGAGGACGCTGCCGACGCTGCGCTCGAGCGCCTTGATCCGCTGGCTGACGGCGGAGGGGGTGATGCGCAGCTCGTCCGCCGCGGCCTCGAAGGTCTCCTGGTCCACGACGGCGGCGAGCGCCCGCAGCTGCTCCAAGTCCATGAAGAGATCCTAATGCAGATGCAGATATGGTTAGTTGCTCTTCAGAAGCGCGCTCCGTACCGTCGAGACGTGATCCTCTCCTACCTCGCGGGCCTCGGCGCGAGCCTCGGCCTCATCGTCGCGATCGGCGCGCAGAACGCCTTCGTGCTCCGCCAGGGCATCAGGCGCGAGTGGGTGCTGCCGGTGGTGCTCGTGTGCGCGGCCAGCGACGCGGCCCTCATCTTCGCCGGAGTGGCCGGGGTCGGGGCGGCGGTGCAGAGCGCGCCGTCGCTCCTCCAGGTGGTCCGCTGGATCGGTGTGGCGTTTCTGGTCGCCTATGGGCTCTTCGCGGCCAAACGTGCGCTGCGGCCCAGCACACTGCACGCCTCCGAGGCGCGCGGCAACGGGACGGCGTGGGCCGCGGTCGCGACGGTCCTGGCGCTGACCTGGCTCAACCCCCACGTGTACCTCGACACGCTCGTGCTCCTCGGCTCCCTCGCGAACGCCCAGGGCGACGGGCGCTGGGCCTTCGGTGCCGGCGCCGCGACCGCGAGCGCCCTCTGGTTCCCGACCATCGGCTACGGCGCCCGCTCGCTGAGCGGCTTCTTCGCCCGCCCCTCGGCCTGGCGCATCCTCGACGGCTTCGTGGCCGCGCTCATGGTCACCCTCGCGGCCATGCTCGCCTTCGGCGGCTGACGCACGACGGCGGGTGGTCTCCGTCGTGCGCGCCCGCGTGGGGGCGGCCGCCGGTCGCTCGGGGGCCCACTGGGTCAGGCGGCGCCGGTGCACGCCTCGAAGAGCCTCCCCGCCACGCCTGTCTCCTCGGCGAGGACGGTGGGCTCGAGGCGGAGGCCGTGGCCGGTGTCCGCTGCGGCCATCTGCACCGCGAGCCCCACCGTGGGGCGCAGGGCTTCCGGGATCTGCTCGGCGACGACGACGGGCACCACGACAGTGTGCGGGCTGCGCCCCTGCTCGGCGGCGGCAGCGACCGCCGCGCGCTCCAGCTGCCCCGCATCGGCCACACCCGGCTGGATGTCGACGGCGTAGCGGGTGCCGGTGGCCGGGTCATCGAGGATGAGGGCGTGCACGCTGTGGGAGCGGTGGGCTGCACGGAGGGCACCCAGCCCGAGGATGTCGGGGTCGGCGGCGATCGCGTCACGCAGCCACTGGCCGGCGGCATCCACGTGCGGTGCGGGCCAGGAGGTGTCGAGCAGGACGGTGTCCCAGTGGGAGAGGTCCACGAGCACGACCCGGCCCGTCGCGTCGTCGGCGAGGCGGACGCAGCCTGCGGAGGGAGCGTCGGTGATGATGCCCGTGCGGGTCTCGGTCCCCGAACGGAGTGCGAGGCGGTCGCCCGGCGCCAGCGCGCGGCGTTCTGGCGAGTCGGCTGTGGTGCTCATGAGGTGGTCTCCTGCCGCCGGGCTGTCCCCTTCCCGGCACGCCGACTTTACATGTAAAGAAGTGCTTTCGGACAGGAACTCGCTTCGCCAGGGAAATGTATGTCCCTATTTCTTGCGGCTCTGCGCTGTCTTCTTCGTGTTTGCCTTCTCCAGCGCGTCGACCAGCTCACCCTTTGTCATGTGCGAACGGCCCGGGACGTCGAGCTTCTTGGCGAGGTCGTAGAGGTGCTGCTTCGATGCATTGGCATCGACGCCTCCATGGGTTTCGCGCCGGGTGGTCTTGCCGCCCTTGGCCTGCTCGTCCGACGGGCCCTTGCCTTCCTTGGGCTCCCAGTGGTCACCGACCTTCTCGTGCGTGTGCTTCAGGGCGGAGTAGGCGACGCGGTGGGCCCGCTCCTCGTCGTGGTAGCTCTCCTCAGCTGAATCGTGGGCCTTGGCGAAGGTCTGCTGCGCCTTTTTTCCCGAGCGCTGAATCGTCGAAGGGAGTTCGTCCTTCCTCGCCTTTCCGCTCTTGTCCGTCTTCGGCATCGCGTCCTCCGTTTCGTCGGTATTCGTCAGAGCTCGCTTTGCATGGCTGACTACCCCGAATGGCGCGGGTTATGCGGGCGAGTTCGAGGTCAGTGACCACACCATTACTCAATTGCGTCGAGCCGTTGCCTCCCGCATCAGCCGCTGCAGCACCCTCCGCGCATCCTCGGCCCTGGCCTGCGCCTTGCGCAGTCCAGCGTCTGCCGACGCCTTCTCCTGGACGGCGATGCTGAGGAGGATATCGAGCTCGGCATCGCTGAAGTCCCTCAGTCCAGCCAAGATCAGACCTCCATCCCTCGAGGGGATCGCGCTCGTGCCTAATGGGCCCCGAATAGCCGTGACCCCGGACCCATACCCGCCGCGGCACATTCGGAAACCCCGCGGCAGTCGTCGGAGGGTCGCCTACCGGAGCCGAGTCGGCGCCGTCGTGCGCCAACGCCCTCCGCGCGGCGAGGCTACCGCTGCCGGGCCCCTGAAGCGGGCGGGGGGACGACGGCGGCGAACGCGCGCGCCAATACCGGGCCGGGCTCGCCGGCGGGCGTGACGAGGGCGACGGCCGCGGTCGTCGGCTCCTCGCCCAGCTCGAGCACACGGGTCCCGGCAGGCGCGCCCATCGTGCGCAGCCACGATTCGGGCAGGATGCTGGCCCACGGCCCGGCGCCGACGTGGGCGAGCAGCGTGACGATCGAGTCCGCCTCGAGGCGCGGCGTCGCGGTGAGCCCGCGGGCCGCAAAGGCGTCGTCGACCACCTGCCGGCCCTGCATCCCGGCACTCAGCAGGCACAGGGGCAGCTCGGCGGCGTCCGCCCATTCGACCCGCGTGGGTGCCCCAGGAAGCAGGTCCGCTCCTGCGACGAGCACCTGCCTTTCCTCGTACAGCGGCGTCACGCGCAGGCCGTCGGTGTCCTGCCTGCCGGGGTGGATCACGCCGGCATCGAGGTCGAAGGCATGGATCCTGTCGATGACCTCGGCCGAACGCAGGCTCGTCTCGAGCCGCACCGTAACCAGCGGGTGCTCCGCGCAGAACGCATCCGTCAGCTCGGCCACCGTGGCGGCCGCCGCGGGCACGACGCCGACGCGCAGCTCCCCCGTCAACCCGGTGCGGAGGGCCGTGACCTCCTGACGGAGCGCGTCGTGGTCGGCGAGGATGCGGCGGGCCCAGTGGACCAGCCGCTCGCCCTCCGGGGTCAGGCCCTCGAAAGCGTGCCCGCGCCGCACGAGCGGCACCCTGAGCTCGCGCTCGAGCTTGCGGATCGCCTCGGACAGGGTGGGCTGCGAGACGAAGCACGCACTCGCCGCCCGGCCGAAGTGCCGCTCCCGGGCCAGCGCCACGAAGTACTCCAGTTGGCGGAACAGCATGCGCCCATTGGACCACGCGGGTGGCCGGCCTGCGCCCTCTCGATAGGCGACGCCGATCGACCGGTCGGAATAACCGCTTGGACGCCGGGGGAGCAGGTGGGCGAGGCTGGGAAGGACCCACCCAGGAGAAGATGTGCCGGACTACCCCCTGCCCGCCGCGCCCCAGAGGGCCGCCGCGCCCCGCCTGCCTGCCGCACCACGCTTGCCCGCCGCGCACGACGGCGCGTGGCTGCACGCGTGCCGGGTGGCCCTCGGCCTCGCGGTGCCGGGCCTGGCGCTGGTCCTGGCCGGCAGGCCGGACCTCATCATCTACGCGGTGTTCGGCTCCTTCGCCGGAATGTACGGCCGCGGCGAGCCGCGCTGGCTCCGCCTCCGCCACCAGGCCCAGGCCGGGTCGGTCCTGCTCGCGGGGGCATCGATCGGCATCCTCGTCGCGGCCGCCCAGGCGGGTCCGTGGCTCCTCGTCGCCTGCGCGGTGCCGTTCGCGTACGCGGCCGCGGTGGCGACCGATGGGCTGGGCCTGAACCCGCAGGGCCCGTTCTTCGGGATCTTCGCGCTCGGAGCACTCGCCACCGTCCCGCCGGGACGCGTCTCGCCGACCACTGGCCTGGCGATCTGTGCTGCCACCGCGGCGTTCTCGGTGGCCCTCGGGCTGCTCGGCGGAGGGTCGCCAGCCAGTCCGGTGCGCCACGAGACCGAGCCGGGGCAGTCCCGGCTCGCGCTCACCGCGGCCCATGCGGGCCGCTACGCCCTCGCGACAGCGGCCGCCGGGTCCGCCGGGGTGCTGCTCGGCGTCGACCACGCCAACTGGGCCATCGCCTCGGCCATCATCCCGCTCGCCGCGGCGGACCCAGGGCGCCACCTGCGCCCGGGTCTGCCAAGCGTCCTCCGCCGCAGCGGCCACCGGGTGCTCGGCACCTTCGCGGGGCTCGCGGTGACGCTCGCGCTGTTCGCGCCCGGGCTCGACGCCGCCACGGCGGCCCTCGCCGTCATGGCACTGCTCTTCCCGACCGAGCTGTTCATGGCCCGGCACTACGGCCTCGCGCTCGGCTTCTTCACCCCGCTCATCCTGATGATGACCCAGCTCGCCGCTCCCGAAGACCCCGCCGTGCTCGTGGCGTTCCGGGCGTTCGACACGGTCATCGGGGTCGCGGCCGGCGTCCTCGTGGCCGCGGTGGCGCTGCCCCGCACCCGGGCGAGGGTGCTCGCCGTCGTGCGCTGAGGCGCCACCCACCCCTCGCACGACGGCGCGTGGTTGCCCCCGCGCGCAGCGGGTCTCGAGGGCGACGACGCGCGGCGGCTCCCCGGTGCACGACGGCCGCGACGCCGTCGAGTTCCGGCCGTGCGCGCCACCGGCTCGAGCCGGCCGGTCCCGGGATGGAGGGTGAGGCGTGCGCTCTTCCCCACGTTTCGGCAGAGCCTCAGCTCTCCGGCGCGGCCGAGCCCAGCAGCGGCGCGGGTTGAAGCGTAAAACTGGGGAGGATCGGGCGCGAAAGCTGGGGAGGACCGACACAGCGGGTCGAAGGGACTGGCTCGCCGGCCGGAGATCCCCGCCTCAACTGGAGACGGGCGACCCCTCGACGGGCGAAAGGTGATTCTTCGACGAGGGAAGGAAGAACAGGCTCGCCGCCGCTGCGAAGCACAGCACCGCCGCGGACATCCATGCCGGCAGGTACGAGCCGGACATCTCGCGTCCCCAGCCCGCCAGGAATGCCCCGACCCCGGCGCCGACCATGTGCGAGGCGAAGACCCACCCGAACACGACCGAGGACTTGGCCGCCCCGAAGTGCTCCCGGCACAGCGCCACGGTGGGCGGCACGGTCGCGACCCAGTCCAGGCCGTAGAACACGATGAAGATCCAGAGCGGCGGGTCGACATCCGGCCCGAGCAGTGCGTTGACCGTCAGGAGCGACGCCCCGCGCAGCGCGTAGTACACGACTAGGAGGAGCCACGGCCTCATCCGGTCGGTCAGCCACCCCGACGCCACGGTGCCGATCACGTCGAAGACGCCGATGAGCGCGAGCAGCCCCGAGGCGGTGGTGGCGGGCATGCCGTGGTCGTGCGCGGCGGGGATGAAGTGGGTCTGCATGAGGCCATTGGTGCTCCAGCCACATACCCAGAAGGTGAACAGAAGGATCCAGAACGCCCTCGAGCGCAGCGACTCCCGCAGGATCGCGATCGCCTCCGCGGCGGCACTCCGGCGCACGACGGCGGCCTCCTCCGCCCGCTGCGGCGCGCTGTCCGCAGCGGCGCCGTAGGGAAGGGTGCCCGCCTCGGCGGGCGAGTTCGCGAACGGCCAGGCGAGCAGCGGCACGATCGCGAGGGCGAACACGGCGACGAGCAGTGCGGCCGTCCGCCATCCCTCGTGCGCCGCGAGGTGCACGACGACGGGCAGGAAGACCAGCTGGCCGCACGCATTCGCGGCGGAGAAGAAGCCCATGACGAGTCCGCGGCGGGCGTCGAACCAGCGGTTGGCGACGACCGCGCCGAACACGAGCGCGAGCATCCCGGTGCCGACCCCGATGAAGGCTCCCCATAGGACCCAGAGCTGCCAGGCCGCCGTCATCAACGTGGTCAGACCGCTGCCGGCGGCGACGAGCAGCAGCGCCACGGCCACGACCTTGCGCAGCGTGAACCGCTCCATGAGCACCGCCGCGAACGGGGCGACGAGTCCGTAGATGACCAGGTTCGCGGTCACCGCACCGGAGGTCTCCGCCCGGGTCCAGCCGAACTCGGCCTCGAGCGGCTCGAACAGGGCACCGGTCGTCGAACGGAAGGCGGCCGCGGCCACGAGCGCGAGCAGCGTCACGCCCGCCACGAGCCATGCGCGGTGGATCCCCCGGCTCACGACGGCGGGTGCCGCCGAGCGCTGGGACGTCTCCGTCACGCGCCGCCCTCGAGGACGCGGCGCAGGGTGTCGAGGTCGCTCTGCACGGCGGCGGCGTCGGCCTCGAAGTCCGCGTCCGTCATGTCCTCGGCGCGGCGGAGGTGGAACACGGCCAGGCTGTGCGTGCCGTCGGCGAGGATGCGGAACTGGTTCAGGACCGTGCTGCCGTCCGGCAGCCTGACCTCGTGGTCGAGGATCCCCGCATCGGTGTCCCCCACGAAGCGCACCTCGACCTCCCCCATCGACGACTCGGCGATCCACCGGCCGTGCTCCTCGCGGATGCCTCCCGCGAGGCCCTCGGCCCAGCGGGGAAGGTTCGCCGGATTGCCGGCGAAGGCCGAGACGGCGCGCGGCGACAGCGCGATCGCAGCGCTCAGATGGCGGAACTCTGACACGCGTTCAGGGTACGCCCCCGCCGTCTCGGGTACAGAAAATCGCCCTCCAGACCGTCTCGGGTACGGAAGATCGCCCCCTCACGCGTCTCGGGTACGCGCGCCGGCCGTCCGAGGCGCGCATCCGCCGTCAAGTGCCGCGAAAGGAATATGCCGCCCCACGCTCATGATCCGAGCAGCATGAACAAGGCGCGCGGAGCCCGGCGTACAGCTGGCGCCGCGCGCCTTGTTCAGTCACAGACCGAGAACCCTGCGGCACTCCGATAGGCTTGTCTCTGGCGCTTGGAACCATGCCCGGACGTGGCGGGTACACGGCAGGGAAGGGCGGAACGTGGCCGAGAGCGAAACGGAACTCCAACCTACCCTTGTCGGCGGCAGATACAGGCTCCTCGAGGTGGCTGGCAGCGGTGCGATGGCGACGGTGCATCGCGCGCGCGACGAGGTCCTGGGCCGCGACGTGGCCGTCAAGACGTTCCGGAGCGGCACGGCCGATCCCCGGCACGAGGAGCGCCGCCGCGGGGAGATGGAAGTGCTCGCGCGGCTGAGCCATCCGGGCCTGGTCCGCCTCTACGACGTCGGCACCGACACTGCCGAGGACGGGACTTCCCACCTCTCCTATCTCGTCATGGAGTTCGTGCACGGAACGGACCTCCGGCGCCGTCTGGCCTCCGGCCCCCTCTCCCCCGACGAGGTCCGCGACCTCGGCATCGACCTCGCCTCGGCCCTGGCCTACGTGCACGACCTCGGCATCGTCCACCGGGACATCAAGCCGGCCAACATCCTCGTCCCGGACGCCAGGCCCGGGAGGCGCCGGCCCGCGAAGCTCACCGACTTCGGGATCGCCCGCCTGACGGATGCCTCGCGGCTGACCCTGACGAACACGACCATCGGCACGGCGAACTACCTCAGCCCCGAGCAGGCGCGCGGCGAGAAGGTCAGCCCGACCTCGGACGTGTACTCGCTCGGGCTCGTGCTCCTGGAGTCCCTCACGGGGCGCATGGAGTTCACCGGGGGCGCGGTGGAGGCGGCCGTGGCGCGGCTGCTGCGCGACCCCTCGGTGCCCGATGTGCTCGGTGAGCCGTGGGCGGCGCTCCTTCCGCGGATGACGGCGCGCAGGGCCACCGACCGGCCCGACGCGGCCGAGGTCCTGGCCGTCCTCAAGGGAGAAGCCCCCGCCCTCGGGCCGGTCCAGGACGCCGGGCCGTCCGACGCCGCCACGACCCACGTCCTCGCGTCCGCCGCGGGAACCGAGGTGCTTCCCGCGCATGCGGCCAGCCCGACCCCGCACGACGGCGGCACGCGGGTCATGCCCGCCGGCCGGCAGACCCCCATCACGGCACAGCAGCCGTCGCTCGCGGCACATGCCACCCCGGCTCCCCCAGCATCGTTGGCCGACGAGGACGACGAGGACGACGCCGAGCGGCTGGCACCGGCAGTGCCGCGACCGCGGCGCAGGAACCGGGGCATGGCGTGGCTCGTCGCCGGCGTGCTGCTCGTGGCGGCACTGCTCGTCGTCGTGCCCCTGGCGCTGACCGCGATGGTCTCGCCGCAGCGGCAGCCCTCGCCCTCCGCCCCCGCAACGCAGGAGGCTTCCAGCCCGGCGACCGTGGACGGGCTGCCGTCCGAGACGGCGCCGCCCGACGAGGCTACCGCGGATCCGAGCGCCGCGCCCCAGCCGGACCCGGCAGCCGCCAAGGCCGCGGCGAAGGCCTCCGAGGCAGCCCGCAAAGCGGCCGAGAAGGCCTCGAAGGCGGCCAAGGGCCCCGGCGCCAACTAGTCGCCCCGCCCTCACGACGCTGGGAGCGCCGTCAGCCCTCCCGGCCGGGGACAGGAGCACCGCTGGGCAGGCCGGCGGCGACGTAGGCGTCGTAGAGGGACCCCCAGTCCGGCGGCCCGCCGGGGCCCGGCTCTGCATGCGGCCCCGCGGGAACCGCCCCTCCGAGCTTCTTCTCCAGTTCGGCCAGGCACACATGCCAGCCCGCCGCGTTGCGGGCGGCAGCCGTGTTGTCACCGAGCCAGTTGCGCAGGGTGAGCTCGGCCTCCGTGTCCGACCCTTCGACCAGGAACTCCATGAGGTCCCCTCCCCACTCGAAGGCCCAGCGCCGGGGAGGCTCCCAGTCCACGATCCGCTCGACGCTCGCGGGCTGGTTGGGGTCGCCGCTGAAGGCGATCCTCCCGGTCTCGTGCGTGATGGCCACGCGGGAGGGGAACCAGCCAGCGAGGCCGCCCTCAGTGCTCACCGCCGCCCAGACGGTGGAGGACGGGACGGAGTAGGAGCGGATGAACGTCACCGCGCCGCGCCCCTCGACCTCGGCGTACTGCCCGTCGAGCTCGTCGAGTTCGGCCACGTCAGCCCCCCAGGAACGTCGGGAGCGCGCCGCTGACCCCGTCCGCAGGCGTGGCGCGGATGGTGCGCGGACCGTTCTGGTGGATGTCCGTCCCGTTCTGCGCCCCGACTGTGAGCCTGCCCATGCGTTCCCCTCTCCAATGCCGCACGGGGCCGCCGCGGCCCCGGTCCGCATGCTAGGCACGCACGACGGCGCCGGGTCAAGGGCCGCTGCCGACTCACGGCCGGGCTAGGATCGCCGGGTGGTCGGAACCGAGGGCGGGCAGGCACCGGAGGACTTCTTCGCCGAGCACCCTGAGGGGCTGGCGTGCTATCGCGCCGTCGCGGAGGCGGTCCGGGGGCTGGGCGAGGCCGGCGTGAGGGTGACCGTGAGCCAGATCGCGTTCCGGCGGCGGACCGGGTTCGCCTTCGTGTGGCGGCCGGGCCAGTACGTGAGGAGCGAGGTTCCTGCGGTGCTCTCGATCGCCCTGCCGTATGAGGTGGCCTCCGGGAGGTTCAAGGAGGTGGCCCACCCGGCGCCCCACGTGTGGATGCACCACATCGAGCTCCGGGAGGCGGGCGACGTCGACGACGAGGTCCGCGGGTGGCTGCGCGAGGCGTACGACGCCGCCGGCTGAGGCCATTCCCGGGCACCCTGGCGCCCCGGTTTCCCCGACTCCCGGCGCAGATGGGCCCGCTCAGTGGCGGTAGACGGCGCGGACGAAGAGGTCGAAGGCCCGGTCGGGGAGGAGCCGGCGCAGGAACAGGACGATGGGCGCCCCGCCGGCCACGGGGTAGCGCGGCTTCGGCCGCTCGGACAGGACCGCGTGCAGGATCACCGCGCCGATGGCCTCGGGCTTCGCGGCCAGGGTGCCGCGGTAGGACAGGGCGAACACTCCCGCGACGCGCCGCGCGTACTTGGCGTAGGGCCCGGTCCCGGACCTCGCCAGCAGGGTGTCCCGGGCGATGCCGCTCCACTCGGACCGGACCGCGCCCGGCTCGATGATGACGACGCGCACCCCGAAGGGCCGCAGCTCGATCCGCAGGGAGTCGGAGAGGCCCTCTACGGCGAACTTGGTCGCGTGGTACCAGGTGCCGAGCGGCTCGTAGAACTTCCCGCCCATCGAGGACACGTTGACGATCGTCCCCGAACGGCGCTCGCGCATGCCCGGCAGGACGAGCTGCGTGAGCCGCGCGAGCCCGAACACGTTGACCTCGAACTGCCGGCGGCCCTCCTCGATCGGCACCTCCTCGAGGGAGCCGTAGGAGCCGTACCCGGCGTTGTTGACGAGGACGTCGATGCGCCCGGCCTCGGCCAGGATCGCCGCGGCCGCCGCGGTGATGGACGCGTCGTCGGTGAGGTCGAGCGCGAGGACGCGCGCGCCGTCGTGCACGAGCCCCTGCATGCGCTCGGTGCGGCGTGCCGCCGCGTAGACGGTGAAGCCGGCGGCGAGGAGGGCGCGGACGGTCGCCTCGCCGATCCCGCTCGACGCGCCGGTGACGAGGGCTACCTGCTGCTGCATGGACCCACGCTACCCCCGTACCCGGGAGAAGCCCCGGAGCCCGGGAAGCCCCGTGCTACTCGAGCCCGGCGGCCGTCCACGCGTGCATCCCGCCGCGCACGGAGTAGGCCGTGAGGCCTGCGGCGGCGAGCTGGCGGGCGGCGGCCGCGGAGCGCATGCCCGAGGCGCAGATGGCCACCACCTCGCGGTCCTTGCGGAGGCCGCGGATGCGGCCGGCGAGGGAGTCGAGCGGGATGTGCTGGGCCCGGCGGGCGTGGCCCGTGCGCCACTCGGCGGGGGTGCGGACGTCGACGAGGAGGGCGCCGGAGCGGACCAGCTCGGCGGCCCTGTCTGCGGAGACGGTCGTGTACGGCTTGGCGAACAGCTTGCTGAAGAAGCCCATGGGGTGGCCTTTCGGGACGGGGTGACGGAGGACGGGGTTGCGACTGGGGGTCAGGCGAGCAGCTGTACCGCTCCGACGGCGCCGGTGCCCATGCCGACGGCGACGAGGAGGGTGGCGAAGGCGCGCTGGAGCACGTGCGGGGGCACCCGGTGGCTCAGGCGGGACGCGATGAGCGAGCCGACGAGCGCGGCCGCGGCCAGGTAGCCGAGGGGGACGCCGGCCGATCCGGCGCCGAGGATCTGCTCGCTGTGCTGGAAGAGCCCCGAGATGGAGTTGACCGCGATGACCGGCAGCGACGTCGCGGCCGCCACGCGCAGCGGCAGGCGCAGGATGACGAGCAGCACGGGCGCGAGGAGGAACCCGCCGCCCACGCCGAGCAGCCCGGTGAGGAATCCGACGACGACGGCGGCGAGGACGCTCGGCGCCCAGCAGCGGAGCCGGGCGGGCACGGAGCCCTTCGCGCACCCGGGCTCCCCGGCGTGCTCGGTCTTCCGGCGCATCGCCGCGAGGGCCGCGATCACCGCCAGGACGGCGACGCCGAGCAGCAGGAACGGCCCGGGGACGTTCTTGCCCACCATCGCCCCGAGCGCCGCGGCGGGGGCGCCGAACGCCGCGAAGGTCGCGGCGATGCCCCAGCGGACATGGCGCCATGCGCCGCCCGCGAGGGCGACCACGGCCGCCGCCGTGACGACGAGCAGCGAGGCGGCGACGGCGTCGTGCGCGGACAGCCCGAGCAGCACGAACGCGGGCACGGCCAGGATGCCGCCCCCAGAGCCGAAGAGCCCGATGACGGCGCCGACGCCGAGCGCGGCGAGCAGTCCCAGGAAGAGCGTGCTCACGCCGGGATCTCGACGCGGCGGCCCTCGGACTGCCACTGCATCATGCCGCCGGCCACGCTGTACGCCTCGTAGCCGAGGGACGTCAGCGCCTCGGCGACCCGGCCGCTGCGGTTGCCCGAGCGGCACACGACGCTGACGGGCCGGCCCTTGTCGAGCTCGTCCAGGCGCGCGAGGACCTGGCCCATCGGGATGTGGCGCGCACCTGGGATCATGCCGTCGGCGACTTCGAAGTCCTCGCGGACGTCGATGATCTGGGCGCCCTGTGCTGCTGCTTCGGCGGTCTGCGCGGTGGTGGTCTCGATCATGGTTCCCTCCGGGCTGGTGGTGGTGGTCTGGCCGTCAGTGGCCCTGATCCGAGTATGCGGATACCCACAGGGGTATGTCAAAATACGGGGAGGGGTATAATTCGGAGAGCGAAACCAAGGAGGAACCGTGAACGTGGAACCGGAGAGCATGAGGTCGGCCATCAACCGGCTCAAGCGCGCGCAGGGGCAGCTGAACGCCGTGGTCCGCATGCTCGAGGAGGGCCAGGACTGCAAGGCGATCATCACGCAGCTCTCCGCCGTCTCGAGCGCCGTGGACAAGGCGGGATTCAGCATCATCGCCACCAACCTGCAGGCCTGCATGGCCAAGCCGGACTCCGACCTCGAGGTCGCAGAGCTGGAGAAGATGTTCATCAGCCTCGCCTGAGGCCGCCGGGCGGCGGGGCGGCGTGTGGCAGGCTGGAGCGCATGAGCCTCCGCCGCCTCGCCGCCTCGTCCCGCTCGCACGTCCCGCCGTTCGCGGTCATGGACATCCTGGCCCGGGTCGAGGCGCTGCGCGCGGCCGGACGCGATGTCGTGAGCCTGTGCGCCGGCGAACCCTCGGGCGGCGCTCCGGACCTCGTCTCGGCGAAGGCCGCCCAGATCCACGGCTCGGGCCTCGCCCTGTCCTACACGCCCGCCCTCGGGACCGCCGAGCTCCGCACCGCCATCGCGGGCCACTACCTTCGCTGGTACGGGCTCGACGTCGACCCCGCCCAGGTTGCCGTCACGACCGGGTCCTCGGGGGCCTTCATGCTGGGCTTCCTCGCCGCCTTCGAGGCCGGGGACCGCGTCGCCCTGGCCCGTCCCGGGTACCCCGCCTACCGGAACATCCTCGCCGCCCTCGGCTGCGAGGTCGTCGAGGTCGACGCCGGCCCGGACTCCCGCTACCAGCCCACCCCCGCGATGCTCGACGCCGCGGCCTCCGAGCGCGGGCCGCTCGCCGGCGTCGTGCTCGCCTCGCCCGCGAACCCGACCGGGACGATGGTGGACCGCGAGGAGCTCACGGCGCTGGCGGACTGGTGCGCGGCGCACGACGTGCGGCTCGTGAGCGACGAGATCTACCACGGGATCACCTACCCCGGCTCCGTGGCAGACGAGCACAGCCCGCGCGGGGTGTGCGCGTGGGAACTGGACCGGGAGTCCATCGTCATCTCGAGCTTCTCGAAGTACTGGGGGATGACGGGCTGGCGGCTCGGGTGGATGCTGCTGCCCGAGGAGCTCGTCGGGGCCGTGGACGCCCTCGCCGGGAACGTCGCGCTGTGCCCGCCCGCGCCCTCGCAGCTCGCCGCCGTCGAGGCGTTCTCGGTGGAGGCGTACGCGCAGGCGGACGCGTGGGTTGCGGGGTACGCCAAGACGCGGCAGACGCTGCTCGAGGCGCTCCCGGCGCTGGGATGGGGGCCCGCCGCACCCGCCGACGGCGCGTTCTACCTGTACGCCGAGCTCGGGGACCAGCTCACGCGGTTCGGCGACTCGCGCGAGTACTGCCGGGCCCTGCTCGAGGCCGAGGGCGTGGCCCTCGTGCCCGGGACCGACTTCGACGCCGTCCACGGGTGGCGCGCGGTCCGGCTCTCCTTCGCCGCCGGGCAGGAGGCGGTCGAGAAGGCGATCGAGCGCATCCTGAGGTTCCAGGGCTCCTAGGCCGGTCAGAACCGCGACGAGCTGCCGGCTCCCGAGAAGCTGCCGCCGCTGCTGCCGTAGCCGGTGCTCTGCGACGAGGACCGGGACGAGTTCACAGCGCTGTAGCCGGCGTTGATGCCGTTGCTGTAGGCCATGACATTGATGATCGGGAGCGTCGGGTAGGCGACATCCAGAATGCTCCCGCGGGTGCGGCGGCCCCGACGCCAGTCCTGCGCGGAGCTCTCCAGCTTGCCGCGCATGAGGTCGCGTTCCTTCTCGTTCTTCGCGTACTCGTACATCACCGCGTCGGCATGCCGGTCGAGGAGCTCGCCGACGCGCCTGCGCTCGGCCACGAGGTGGTCCAGTGCCTCGTCCGGGCTGACCCTGCGGTCCTCGAGCCACGCGGCCAGCCGCTCGACCTCGTCACGGGCGTGCTGCGCCCCTGCCCGCAGGGCGGCGGCGGTCTCGGGAGTGCCGGCGGTCTTCGCCTCGGCGAGCATCGTCTCGACGCCGTCGAGCTGCTCGACGAGATCGCCGGCCTGGTTCCGCCACGCCTCGCGCCAGCGCGAGTCGAGGTTGAGCAGGGAGTTCGAGTCGGCGATGGCGTCGTCGAGCCCGTCGAGGGTCTGGCACAGCTCCTCGTAGCGGCGGGCGTCGGCGAGGTTCTTGCCCACCGAGCGCCCCTTCGGGTCCAGCGCGGTGAGCCTGTCGCGGAGCTCGGTCGCCTCGCGGTGCTGCTGCCGGAAGCTGTGCCAGCGCTCGAGCACGAGCGCGCCGTAGGTCGACCTCTCGGGGATCGTCGACGCGTTGAGCTCGGTCTCGTCCAGCCGCATCGTCACAGAGGAGTACGAGCGGTCGCCGCTCTCGAGCGCCTCGGCGAACTTCTTCCGCCGCCACGCCCTGACCCCAAACCACGTGCCGGCGCCCGCGAGCCCCACCAGCCCGGTGACCCCTGCCGTGATGAGGACCGCCGGGGAGAGGTACCACGGCCTGGCGATCCTCGACGCCGCGGACTTGACGCCAGCGATCACGCCGTCGGTCCACTGCGCCTCTCGGAACAGCTGGTGAGTGTCGTCCTGGATGGCGGCCTGCTCGTTCAGGCTGACCTTGCGGTCCTCCCCGAAGTACGTCCCGACCTGCCGCCCGGTGGTGTCGAGGGCGAAGACGAAGAGCCCGTCGGCCCACTTCTGCCTGTCGGACGAGAGCCATTCGGGGTGCCTGTCGCGGGCGAACCGCAGGACCTCCTCGTTGAGGTTGTCGCTCGGACTGCCCGCGCGCGTGAAGACCACGACCTTGGTCGGCTCGTAGAACGAAACCTGCGCGAGCGCGGGATCAAGCTGCGGGCGGTAGAGGGCGCCGGCGGTGTCCTCGACGACCACCTCGGACGGCGGGCTCGCGACGGCGGCCGGCGTCGCGAGCCCGAGCCACCCCAGGAGCACGGCGGCGATCCAGAGGAGCACGACGACGGCAGGCGGCAGCTTCTTCACGATTCCCCCGAATCTCGCCTCGGCGCCGGCCCAGAGGTGGGCCGACGACGCCAGCCTAGCCGCCGGCGTCGTGCGCCCCTACCCCCTTTGGTCCCGTCCTCTTTGGTCCCGTCCTCTTTGGTCCCGTCCCGCGCGGCACCATCGGACCCCGGCTATGCGGCCGGGAACTCCTCGGTGTCCACGTCGGCCTGCCCGGCCGAGGAGTACCGGCCGCCGGACACGGTGCGCTCGTTCACGAGCTCGTCGACGCTGGCGAAGACAGCGGCGGGCAGCTCGAGCGAGCCCGCGGCGAGGTCCTCGTCGAGGTGGGCGGCGCTGCGCGTGCCGGGCAGCGCGACGACGTGCTCGCCGCGGGAGAGCACCCAGGCGATCGCGAGCTGCGCAGGCGAGCACCCGGCGTCGTGCGCGAGAGCGCCGAAGCGGTCGAGGAGGGCGAGGTTCGCCGGCCAGTGGTCCGCGTCGAACCGCGGAACCGTGCGGCGGAAGTCCCAGTCCGGGAGCGACTGCGGGTCGCGGAGCACCCCGCCGAACGCACCGCGGCCCACGGGGCTGAAGGCGACGAACGCAATGCCGAGCTCGCGGCAGGCCTCGAGGGTGCCGAGCTCGGGGTTTCGGGTCCAGGGGGAGTACTCGTTCTGCAGCGCGGCGATCGGGTGCTCGGCGTGGGCCCGGCGCAGCGTGTCCGCGCCGATCTCGGAGAGGCCGACGCCGCCGATCTTGCCTTCGCGCTCGAGCTCGCCGAGGGCGCCCACGGACTCCTCGATCGGGACGCGACGGTCCCAGCGGTGGAGGTAGTAGAGGTCGATCTTCTCGGTGCGCAGCCGGGACAGTGACGCGTCCACGTGGGCGCGGAGGGCCTCGGGCCGGCCGTCGATGACCCGGCCGCCGTCCCCGGCGAGCATGCCGCCCTTGGAGGAGAGGAAGAACTCGTCCCGCCGCGCCGAGAGGGTCTCGCCGAGGAGGGTCTCGTTCGCGGTCGCGCCGTAGATCGTGGCGGTATCGAAGTGCGTCACGCCCGAGTCGAGGGCGTGGAGGAGGAGCTTCGCGGCGTCCTCGCGCGCGGGCAGCGGGCCGTACGCGTGGTTCAGGTTCATCCAGCCGAAGCCCACGGGCCCCACGGACGTGCCGGCGATTACTCGGGGGTTCACAGTCATGGGGACGAGTCTTGCAGATCGGTGCGTCATCCCCGGACGGCTGGTCTTCTGGGCGTCAGACGCTGAATTCAAGCATGAGGGCTGGCAGCTCGTCGGCGAGTTCGCGGGCGAGGAACCCGAGCGGACCGAGCCGGCTGGCCAGCCGGTCGCCCGCGGAGGCGTGGAGGTGGGTGCCCCAGCAGGCCGCCTGCACGCTGCTGGCTCCCCGCGCTCGGAGCCCGGCGATCGCGCCGGCCAGGACGTCCCCGCTGCCGGAGGTGCCCAGGCCGCCGTAGCCCGTTGTGACCTGCCACAGCTCCGGTTCCTCCGGATCCAGCCCCGGCGGCTGGGCGATGAGGCTGTGGCAGCTGACGACCGCGTCGAACCTGCGGGAGATCTCGGCCAGGTCCTTTTCCAGGTGGTCCACGTCGCGGCCCAGCAGGACCGCCGCCTCCTTGGTGTTCGGGGTGAGGATCAGCCGGCCGCGCCAGGGGTCCAGGCGGTCCTCGAGCGGCGCGAGCGCGCCCAGGGCGTAGGCATCGAGGACGACGGCGGCCCCTCCCCGCCCGCCAGCGTCGCCACCCGGCCGGTCACCACCAGGCCGGTCGCCACCATCGGTCTCGCGTTCGAGCAGCGCGACGAGCAGCTGCGCGGCAAGGTCGGGGTCGTCCAGCCCCGGCCCCACCAGGATCGTGTCCGCACCGTCCAGGTAGGAGGAGATCCGGTCCAGCTCGGGCCTGACGGAGCCGTCCGCGGTTTCCGGCAGGCCAATCGAGCCGCACTCGGGCAGCGCCACCCCCAGCTGCGGGGCCACCGATTCGGCCACCGCCAGAGTGAGCTTGCCCGCTCCTGCGCGCAGGGCAGTCACCCCGGCAAGCAGCGCCGCGCCGGGGGTGGCCCGGGCTCCGCCGATCACCAGGACGGACCCGCGCGAGTACTTGTCGTGGCCCGGAGCCGGGAGCGGCCACTCCCGCAGGAGCGACGGCGTCACCGGGGTCGCGCCGGAGGGATCAGTGCGGCCGGGCACTGGTGTCTCCCCCGTGCTCGGTGACGGCGACTCCCTGCTCCGTCAGGTGGTCGGCCACGTTGAAGCTCTCCAGCGTCCACGGCCCGACGCCGGAGGGGCGGACGAACCGGGTCATGGAGGCGTTGAGGATGGTCTCGGTGGCCGCCAGGTCCAGCAGTTCCCTTTCGCTGAGGCCTTCCAGCACGTAGCGGAACAGCATGATCACGGCGTCATGGCACACGAGCATCACCCGGTGTCCCATGCCCAGACTGTTCAGCTCCGCAAGGACGGATCGCAGCCGCAGGGCCACGTCCGCCCAGGACTCGCCTCCCGGCGGCCGGTAGTAGAGCTTGCCCAGCCATGCCCGCCGCTCGGACTCCCCGGGGTAGCGGTTCTCCACGCCCAAGCGGGTGAGCCGGTCCAGGATGCCGAGCTCGCGGTCGCGCAGCCGCTCGTCGGTGCGGACCTGCAGCGGCCATCCCGCTGTCTCTACCGCTATCTCGGCCGTCTGGCGCGCCCGCGCGTAGGGGGAGGACACGACGGCGTCCGGGCGGAGGTCCGCGACGATCCGGCCCAAGGCCGCGCCGAGCGCCTTGGCCTGGTCCCGGCCGGTGCCCGAGAGGTCGACGTCTGCATCGCGGGCGGGGACGTCGATGACCTCCACACCGGCCTCACGCGCTTCCGTAGCCGCGACGTTGCCCTCACTCTCGCCGTGGCGGATCAGCAGCAGCTCGACCGCCCCCGCCTCCTGGACAGCCTCGGTAAGGCCGTCGTCGTGGGCCGAGTCCCTGTTGGCTGACGTCTCCTTCACGAAACCACCCCGTCCTTGCCCTGCCGGATGCCGGAACACAGCAAGGGCCTACCCAGTGGGCGGCGGAGAATAACGTAGGCGCAGGGACAGGACCCCTCATCCCGGCTGGGTTGTGGGGTCCTGTCCCTGCCTTTGCGGGGTCCTGCGCTTGTGGGGTCCTGTCCCTGGGGAGGGGCTCGCGTTCGGCGCCCACTACGCCCTGCCGCAGGACGAGCTGCTGAACCTGTTCAAGGCCAGCACCGGCGACAGCTGGGTCGCACGGAACTGGGACTCCGTCTCCGAATGGACCGCGGACACGGCCCTCACCGTGCTCCTGAAGGACCTCAAAGCCGCCCACCTCAAGGGCCTCGAGCACAACATCCGATGCCCTTCAACGCCCTGTCCTCCACCCAGCTCTTCCACTCCATGGGCAAGGAGCCAAAGGGCAAGTAGACCGCCCAGCAGGGGTCCCGCTATCTCCCCCGGCCTTCCCCCCGCAGCCGCTCCATCTCGCGGCGGTCCTTCTTGGTGGGCCGCCCGGCGCCGCGGTCGCGCTGCGGCAGGCCGAGGAACGGCACGGGCGGCCGCGCCGGGGTGTGGTCGGTGTAGCACTTGGACGCGGCCTCGGCGCCGACGCGTTTGACGATGAGCACGTGGACCTCGAGGATCCGCTCGAATCCGGGCTGCCGGAGCCGGATCGTGTCACCCGGGACGACGGTCTGGGACGCCTTGACCGGGTTCCCGTTGAGCCGTACATGTCCGGCGCGGCATGCAGCCGTCGCCGCGGAGCGGGTCTTGAACGCGCGGACGGCCCAGAGCCAGGAGTCGACCCTCACAGCTGCGGGGGGTGAGGATCTGGACGATGCAGGAGCAGGCGAAGGGGGCATGGTGCCCAGCATCTTACCGGCGTATCCTTCGTGAACATCGGGGGGATGATCAAAGGAGCTCAGACATGCCTGACAAGCAGCCTCACCAGCCCGAAACCCATAAGAAACCGTCCAAGACCATCAAGGAGCAGCGCGCGGCGAAGAAGGCCAAGAAGGCCGTCGCCCTCGACTCCGATCCGGTATCACACCTGCGCAAGCCGCGCAGCAAGTAGCACCGCGAAGACCGAACGGACGACGCCGGCCGGGAGGCCGCCGTCGTCCGCTTTCGTGTGTCTGAGGTGCTTAGCGCCCGGCCTTGAGACCGGCGCGCGCCATCGCGTCGGCGTAGGCGCGTCCCATGTCGATGAGCCACTCGGTCTGGCGCTCCTTCGACCCGGCGAACGCGCGGCCATGCAGGGCGCGGGCCTTGTAGACCTTGAGGCCACGACGCCAGATGAGCGGGTTGTCGGTCTTGAGGAGCATCTGGGCGAGGCGGTTGGCCTCAGTGCCGTGGGCGACGATCGCGGACACACGCGGCACCGCCTTGAGGAACGTCAGCAGCGGCTTGAGGCCGGCGTGCAGCTGCTCGGGGGCGAGCTTGCCGTTCGCCTCGCCGGGTGTGAACCAGGGGTATGCGTTCCACGGCATGATCCACTCCGGGCGCAGGCCGAGCTGGTACTGCAGGCCGAGGAGGCGGGTGGCCGCGGCGTCGTCGCCGGCCCAGACGTAGCCGTTCGGGCTCGCCTCTCCGGTGTTGGAGAAGAGGCTCACGATCCGGCATTCGTCCACGGAGTGCATGGGGTCGACGTACGGGACCTCGAAGCCCGGGCGGAGCTTGCGGAGGAACTCGACGTGCTGGTTCACCGGCGCGATGTGCGGGGCAAAGTTCGGATCCGGCGAGGTCACCCCTTCTGGCGCCGAAGTCACCTCCACCGACGCCGAGGTCACCCCTTCTGGCGCCGAAGTCACCTCCACCGACGCCGAGGTCACCTCCACGGGAGCCGAAGCGCGCGCGAGCTCAAGCTCTGCGGCGGCCCGAACGGCGGCCTCCTCAGCGGCCGCCGACGCGGCAAGCGCAGCCTCCGCGGCGTGCTCGGCCGCGGAGGCCTCCGCGGCGGCAGCCTTCGCGGCAGCGGCCTTGGCAACCGCATCCGTCACAGCCTTCTTCGCGGCGGCCGCCGCGGCGTCGGCGGCAGCGCGGGCCTGCTCAGCAGCGGCACGGGCCTCGGCCACAGCGGTCTGAACCACGGACGGCACCAACCGCAGAGCCACCGGCTCCACGGCAGGCGCGGCCTCACCAACAGCCGCAGCCTCCTCGACAACCCCAGCGGTCTCCCCCGCGACCTCAGCGACCACAGCGGCCGGCGCGGCACTCAGCGGCTGGTCGAGGTCGTCGTCGTCCGCCTCGCGCACCGGCGCGGCCGCCTGCGCAGCGAGGGCGGCCCGGCGCTCGGCGATCGTCGTCACGACCACCTCGGAAGCCTTCGGCGCGGACTTCGCGCTGACGGTCTTCTTGTGCGCCGCACCGGCCTTGGCGCCAGCCCCCGCAGCCGAAACCGCACTCGCCTTCGCGGTCGCCTTCTTCGGGGCGGCCGTCGGCTTGACCGGCTCGTCGTCATCCTCATCCTCGAAGATGTTCTCGAACAGGTCGTCGAAGCCGTCGTCCTCGTCCTCGTCCTCGAGCTGCGGGCTGAAGCCGAACCCCTCCTCGTACTTGGAATCCAACTCGGAGCGGAAGTCGGAGTCGAAGTCGTCGTAGTAATCGGGCTCGGCCAGTGCGGTCATGAGGGGCGGGCTCTCCTCTTCTCGGGCGCGGGCCGGCAGCGGGCACGCTGGCGCGCGACCGTTCCGGTCTGTTCAGGGGGCGGCTCGCAGCCCTGGAGCGGGCGGAGCTTTAAGAGCTTAGCAAGCCGCCGTTGCCGTTCGGTTCCCCCAACGTTCATCCGTGCCGAGAGTCACGCCGCCGATGGCCCGTCCCAGCAGGCCCCGCGCGGCACCACACCCGCGCCGTCCCGCCCACATCCCGAAGGGCTGAGCCCCGCAGAACGCGGCGTGTCGCGGCGACCCGGGCGTGTCGCGAGGGAGAAGTGGGGAGGAGCGCCCGGCACCTGCCAGCACGGCACCTCCCCGCGCGCCCGCGCCAGGCCTACGATCGCACCATGAGCGCCGTGACGATCGTCGGTCTGGTCAAGGCCTTCGGCTCCTTCCGCGCCCTCGACGGCCTGGACCTCGAGGTCCGCGAAGGCGAGGTCCTCGGCTTCCTCGGTCCCAACGGCGCCGGGAAGTCCACGACCCTCCGCGTGCTCCTCGGCCTCCTCCGCGCCGACGCCGGGCGCGTCGAACTCCTCGGCGGAGACCCGTGGCGCGACGTCGTCCGCCTGCACCGCCGCGTGGCCTACGTCCCCGGCGACGTGAGCCTGTGGCCTTCCCTCACCGGCGGCCAGGCCATCGACCTGCTCGGCAGGCTCCGCGGCGGCCTCGACGAGGCGCGGCGAGCCGACCTCATCGAGACGTTCGAGCTCGACCCGAGCAAGCGCGGCCGCACCTACTCGACCGGGAACCGGCAGAAGGTGGCGATCATCGCGGCCCTGGCCTCCCCAGCCGAGCTCCTCATCCTGGACGAGCCCACGGCCGGCCTCGACCCACTCATGGAGGCCCTGTTCCGCGAGGAGATCCGCCGCGAGAAGGTTGCGGGGCGCAGCGTCCTGCTCTCGAGCCACATCCTCTCCGAGGTCGAGGCCCTCGCCGACCGGATCAGCATCATCCGCCAGGGCAGGGTCGTCGAGACAGGGACCCTCGAGCAGATGCGCACCCACGCCCGCACCAACGTCGCCGCGACCCTCGACGACGCCTCCGGCCACGCCGCCGCACTCTCCCGCATCCCCGGCCTCGCAGACCTGCACGTCGAGGACCACCGAGTTCGCTTCAGCGTCGACTCCGACGGCCTCGGCCCCGCCATGAACGCCCTCGCCGCCCACGGCGTCCGGGCGCTCACCGTGACGCCGCCCAGCCTCGAGGACCTCTTCCTCCAGCACTACGGCGAGCGGATCCCGCCCGACGAGGGCACCCCCGGCCGGAGCCCCGCGCGCGGCGAGGAGACGCACGACGGCGCGTGGCGGCGTCGTGCGCACGGCCGGCACCGCGGGCACCCGCCGGGCGAGGGGGAGTGATGACGGCCTTCACGGGAACGTGGCGGCTGCTGCTCCTCGGCCTGCGGACCGACCGGTTCAAGCTCGCGCCGTGGATCCTGATCATCGCGTTCTTCCCCGCCACCGTGTACAACAGCTATTCCACGGTGTTCGCCACCCCGCAGGAGGCCAAGGAACTCGAGCAGACGCTGAGCACCAACCCGGCGTTCACGCTCCTCATCGGGCCCGCGCACCACCTCGACGACCCGTTCGGCTTCACGGTGTGGCGCATGCAGGTCTTCGCCATGTTCTTCACCGCCCTCATGGCCGTCTTCGCGGTGACCCGGCACGCCCGCGCCGCTGAGGACTCGGGGCAGGCGGAACTCGTCGACTCCGGGGCGGTGGGCCCGCACGCGCGGCTCGCGGCGGCGGTCCTCCTGGCCTGGCTCGCCTCGGCGGCAGTGGCCCTCATCGTCGCGGGCACCCTCGCCGCCTCCGGCGCTGCGCCGGCCGAGGCGTTTGCGCTGGGCGGCCTCATTGGGGGCATGGGGGTGGCGTTCGCCGGTGTGGCGGCCGTGACGTCGCAGATTGGCTCCTGGTCACGGACCGCCAACACCCTCGCGGCGGGCGTCCTCGTGGTCAGCTATGTCCTGCGCGGCGTCTCGGACACTCTCTCGGACAGCGAGTGGATGCTGTGGACGAACCCGATGGGCTGGGGCGAGCTCATCAGGCCCGCGAGTGAACGCAACGTGCTCCCGTTCGTTCTCCTCCTGGCAGCCGGGCTCGTGACCGCCGTGGTCGGCGGCCTGCTGTCGAGGCAGCGCGACTTCGGCGGCGGCCTCGTGGGGCAGCGGCCAGGGCCCGCGCGGTGGAGGGCTGGGATCTGGGGCCACACGGCCACGCTCAACCGCGCCCCGACGCTCATCTGGCTCGCGACCTTCGTGTTCCTCGGCTTCGTCTTCGGGCTGGTGACTGGGACCATGCGGGACTTCTACGAGCGCAACACCTTCGTCCGCCAGCTCCTCGCCGCCCGGGCCACCACCGAGGCCGACCTCACGCTCACGTTCGTCTCGATGCTGCTGCTCATGCTGGCCTTGGCCGGTGGCACCTTCGGGATCCAGATCGCTGCCCGCTTCGCCGCCGAGGAGGACGAGGGGCACGCCGACTGGCTCCTCTCGACCGGCATCTCCCGGCAGGGCCACTTCGCCCCCGCGACTGCGGTGGCACTCGTGGCACCGGCCGTGACCATGTCGATCGGCGGCGTCGTGCTCGCCGTCACCGCGGCGTCAACGGGCGCGCAGGTCGAGGTCGGCGACGTCACCCGCCAGGCCCTTGCGGCCGTGCCGGCGCTGTGGCTCACCGCCGCCGTCGGCCTCGCGTTCGTCGGTGCGTTCCCCACGCTGCGCTGGATCGCATGGCTCCTCGTCGTGTACTGGCTCGTCCTGACCCTGTTCGGACCGCTGCTGAAAGCGCCGGACTGGCTGCTGAACACGAGCCCGTTCCACGTCATCCCCCGCGTAACCGCGCCCGACGCCGAGTGGGCGCCCGTGTGGTGGATCCTCGCCATCACCGGTGCCCTGGTCGCGGTGGGCTTCGCGGGGTATCGGGCACGGAACATCAGGGGTGCGTGAACCAGGCCCCGCTCCCGGGTGGGGATAAGCCCAGATTCTGGAAGAATAGGTCCCCCAACCATCTGCGCGCGGGAATCACCCGGCATCTGGCGCAGTTGTACGTCTCAAACGCCGTCCTGAACCACCCTCCCAGGAGCACCCGTGCCTTCCGCACCCCCGAAGCATGAGATCAGCCGCGAGAACCGCCTCGTCGTCACGGTCCTCGTCATCGCCGCGTTCGTCGTCATCCTCAACGAGACGATCATGAACGTGGCCCTGCCGCGCCTCATGGCGGAGCTCAACGTGGACGCCTCGACGGTCCAGTGGCTCGCGACCGCGTTCATGCTGACCATGTCGGTGGTCATCCCCACCACAGGCTTCGTGCTGCAGCGCCTGACCACCCGCACCGTCTACCTCCTGGCAATGGGCCTCTTCAGTGCGGGCACGCTGCTCGCCGCTCTCGCCCCCGGATTCGGCGTCCTGCTCCTCGCCCGCGTCGTGCAGGCCTCGGGCACCGCGATCATGATGCCGCTGCTCATGACGAGCGTGCTGACCCTCATCCCGGTCGCGCGCCGGGGCCAGGTCATGGGGACCGTGAGCATCGTGATCTCGGTGGCGCCCGCCGTGGGACCCACCCTGTCAGGCCTCATCCTCCAGTTCTTCTCGTGGCGCTTCATGTTCCTCACGGTCCTCCCGATCGCCGTCGCGGCGCTCGTGTTCGGCGCCTCCAAGCTGCGGGGTGCCCCGGAGGGGGAGAGGCCACGCCTCGACCTCCTGTCGGTGGTCCTGAGCGTGCCCGCGTTCGGCGGAGTCGTGTACGGCCTCAGCCAGCTGGGCGGCGAAGGATCCGGCGGGCCGGGGCCGGTGCTGCCGCTCGTGGTCGGGGCCGTGGCCCTCACAGCTTTCGTCCTGCGGCAGCTTGCGCTGCAGAAGTCCGGCTCGCCGCTGTTGGACCTGCGGGCCTTCGCGTATCCGATGTACACCATCGCGACCGCACTGCTGATGGTGGGCATGATGGCGCTGTTCGGCATGGTGATCCTCCTGCCGCTGTACCTCCAGCAGCTGCGCGGGCTCGACACTCTGGCCACCGGCCTCCTGCTCCTGCCGGGCGGCCTCGTGATGGGGCTCCTGGCCCCCACGGTGGGGAAGTGGTTCGACCGCGTCGGGCCCCTGCCGCTGACGCTCACGGGGACCTCGCTCATCACGGCGGTGCTGTTCGCATTCAGCTTCCTCGCCCCCGACACCTCGGTGTGGCTCGTCCTCGGGCTGCACGTCGTGATGTCGCTGGGCCTCGCGCTCCTGTTCACGCCGACCTTCACGAGCGGCCTCAACCCGCTCCCGCGCCGCCTCTACAGCCACGGCTCCGCGATCCTGAGCACGCTCCAGCAGGTAGCCGGGGCGGCGGGGACGGCGCTCCTCGTCGCCGTGATGGCCAGCACCGCGCACTCGGCGGCCGGCACGCTTCCCCCTGCGGACGCGGCGATGGCCGGCTTCCGTGCGGCCTTCACCGTCGCCGGCGCTGCGGGTGCGGCGGCGGTGGTCCTCGCAGCCTTCCTGCGCAACCGCCCCTCGCTCGAGGACGATCACGGCGGCCCGGCAGCGGGACCGGATGCCGAGGTCCCCACCGAAACACGAGCGGAAACCACCCCGCGGGCCTGACAACCCACATTCCTGTGCCGGAATACTCCCTCTCCCGAATGCAGGAAGCGAAACATTCTGTGCATGGAATACTTCAGGGAGCCGAGAATCCCCCGTCCGCGTGGATGAGCTGCCCGTTGACCCAGCCGCCGGCGTCGCTCAGGAGGAAACCTACGACGCCGGCCACGTCGGCCGGGGTGCCGAGCCGGCCCCACGGCTGCCGCGCGGTCAGGGCGCGGCGGGTGTCTTCGTCCATCCACCCGGTGTCCACCGGTCCGGGGTTCACGGCGTTCGCGGCGATGCCAAGAGGTGCGAGTTCGCGGGCGGCGGCCAGCACGATCCTGTCGAGCGCTCCCTTGCTGGCTCCGTACGGGAGGTTGTGCACCGTGTGGTCCGAGGTCAGCGCGACGATCCGGCCCAGACCCGCGAGCCCGGGCGGGAACTGCTCCGCGAAGGCCTTCACGAGGAGCCAGGACGCCCTCGCATTGACCGCGACGTGTCTGTCGAAGGACTCCGTGCTCGTGGTCAGGATCCCCGAGTCCACGGACTCGGCGTGGCTCAGGACCATCGCGCGGACCGGCCGGCCCGCCCCCGCATCGGACAGCAGCCGGGTAGGGACGTCGGGGTCGGTCAGGTCCGCTTCGACGACTGATACGGCAGCGCCCAGCAGCTCGAGCTCCGCGGCGAGCCGGCCGGCGTCGTGCGTCTGGACGCCCCAGGGCATCCGCGCGTCGTAGGGCGAGTAGTACGACAACGCCAGGTCCCAGCCCTGGCGTGCGAGCTCGCGGGCGATGCCCGCGCCGATCCCCACGGCCCTGCCGACCCCCGTCACGAGCGCCAGCGGCCTGCCCGTCCCCTGCATCTCTGCCATCCGCCCATGCTAGGCGCCACTCTGCGCGGACCCTCCACAGACTGTGCACTTCTGGGGGAAAGTTATCCACAGGCTGTGGGAAAATCCGTGGATACCGGCCGGTCACCCCGAAGAACACCGCTGTAAGTTATCCACGCGGTGGACAAGGGTGTGGACAGAGGACCCTGTGGAGAGCTCAGCCCTCGAACCCGTCGACCACAAGGTCCTGATACTCCGGGTGCCGCTTGAGGAAGGCGCGCACATAAGGGCAGTAGGGGCGGATGCGCTGTCCCTTGGACCGCACATCGTCTAGGGCGAAGGTCACGAGGCGGCTCGCGAGCCCCAGCCCCGAGTAGCCGTCGCTGACCTCGGTGTGGTCGAACGCCACGACCGCGCCCTCCTCCTTGAGCCGGTACTGGGCAAACCCGACCGTCGCCTCGCCCACGTGCACCTCGTAGCGGTGACGCTGCTCGGCGTGGACGAAGTGGGCCGCATGACGGGCGGCGGTCGATTCCTCCGGTGTGTCCTGCACTGCGGTCATGAGATTCCTTTCTGTCTGCGCGCTGCCGGTGCGCGCGCCCGGACGCGGTCTCAGCCTCACGTGGGGAAGTGGCGGAGCCGGGAGGGGCCCCTCGCCGCCGGTGAGGCCCACGACCGGGGCGAACCGGGCGGCGTCGTCCTCGCCGACTGCCGCCGCCTCGACCCCGATCTGGGCGTTCCACGCGGATCGGTACGCGACGATCTCCTCGTGCGAGCGGCCGACGAAGTTCCACCACATTGTGATCTCCTCGCCGAAAGGCGGCCCTCCGAGGATCACCGCGCGCAGCGGCGTCTGGCCCGGGTTGCGGAGGCGCAGGCGCGCCCGCCCGGGGGAGAGGTAGGCGAGGTGGGCGGCCGCGATCTGCTCGCCCTCCACCTCGGCGTCGCCACCGTCCGGCAGGACCGCGTGCTCGAACTCGGGCTCGACCGCGAAGTCCACGGCGGCGCCGGGTTCAAGGACGAGCTCGGCGCCAAGGATCGCGCTGTACGTCAGCACCGGCGAGGCGGAGCCGTGGAGCTCGCCGAGGAAGACCCGCAGCTCGCCGAGCCGCCCCCCGTCGTCGCCCTCGAGCACGACGGCGCGCGGCACGTAGCGCTCGAAGCCCGGCGCAGCGTTCCGGAAGGGTTCGGGGAGCGCGGTCCACAGCTGCACGCCGTGCAGGACGGTGGTGGATGGGGTGGAGTACTCGGAGTGGTTGATGCCCCGTCCGGCCGTCATCAGATTGAGCTCGCCGGGCCTGACCATCGCCTGGTGCCCCGCGCTGTCCCGGTGCTCGATCTCGCCCGTGAAGAGCCAGCTGACGGTCTGCAGCCCGGTGTGGGGGTGGGGCGGAACCCGCATGCCTCCGGTCGTCGAGACGTCGTCGGGACCATAGTGGTCGAGGAAGCACCAGGCACCTACCAAGGAGCGCTGTTTCGACGGCAGCGTCCTGCGCACCGGCATCGCCCGCGGTCCGCCGAGGGGCACATCGCGCGGCTCGATCACCTCGACGCCGGGCGGCGCCGGGGACTCGGCGCACAGGGTCTCCGGGGGATCAAGTTCAAGATTGCTCATCGCCGCACCTTCATGGCCAGAGCCTACGCCGGGGCACCGACAAAGAGCAGGGGCCCTAGGCGCCGATGAAGTCCTCGAGGCGGACCACGGTGAGTCCGGCGGCGAGGTGGGCAGCGCGGAAGGCCGCCAGGTCCGCGGCAAATTCCTCGCGGAAGTGCATGAGCACGATGTCCCCGGGGCGCAGCGCATTTCCGTACTGGTAGTCCATCTTGCCGGCGTTCGCCTTCGTCTCCCAGTGGATGATCGCCTTGAGCCCGGCGTCCGCCACCGCCTTGCGCATCGTGCTCGAGTACGCTCCGCCGGGTGGCCGGAAGAGGGTCGGCGCGACGCCGTAGGTCGCGGCGATGTAGTCCTTCATCCCCTTGATCTCGCCCAGCTGGTATGCATATGCCTTGGTGCTCATAGACGTGTCGTGGCTGAGGGTGTGGTCCTGGATGCGGTCGCCGGTCTTCTGGAAGTCCGTGAAGAACCCGGGGTTGTCGCCCATGGCCGACTTCGCGAGGAACAGCGTGGCCGGGTAGTCGTACTGGGTGAGCAGTGCCAAGGACTCGGGATGCTTCACGGCGCCGTCGTCGATCGTGAGGAAGACGACAGGCTGGCTCGTCGCCACTCGCGTAATGACGGGGGCGAGCCCGCCTTGGACCGGCGGGATCGTGTAGTCGGAGACAAAGCGCGGCCGTGTGGGGGTCGGGGTGGGAGTGGGCGGCGGTGCAGGAGAGTCCGAGGGGGCGCCCGTAGGGCCGCCGGCCGAGGGATCACTCCCCCCGGAGTCTCCGTCGGACAACGCCGCCGGGGCGATGTCATCGCAGCCGGCGGCCGCAGCGCCGATCATTCCGGCCAGCCCCGCGAGGAGTGCCCTCCGACTGACGCGCGGTGCGTCCACCGCTGCCTCCTTCTCCACGCCGCCCAGCGGCGGCTCTGTGCTGATCATAGGTCAGTGCCCGGGCTTTCCTCCGCCAACCCATGCCTCGCTCTTCCCACAGCGTTGTCCACTTTCCAACAGGGTTTATGCCCAGAGTTGTCCACAGCTGGGGAAAACGGCGGCTGGCGGACGGCGTACGCTCCGGCATCCCCGCCGCTGCAGCGTCGAGGCCCGTGAACTACAGGAATGTAAGTTACGCACACTGTGGATAAGTCCTGTGGATTGACGCTTGACCGCTGAGGGATATGAGGCGTAACGTCGAATTATTCAACTAGAAGGTTGATCAACGGTTAAGTTGACTACGACGTTGATGACACCGCATCCTCCGTCCCCCTTCCGGGAAGGGACGGACGGCAGACCGGAGGAACGCCATGGCTTCGTCGACTCCCGCTTCCGCGGACCTGGAGACTGCAGCCGCGGTCGAGGACCGGCTCAACCGCGCCTTCGCGGCACTCTCCGACCCGCTGCGGCGGAAGCTCGTGACACGGCTCGCCCACGGCGACGCGACCGTGAACGAACTGGCCGAGCCGTTCACCGTGACCCTCCAGGCCGTGTCCAAGCACCTCAAGGTGCTCGAGGACGCCGGCCTCATCTCCCGCAGGCGCGACGCCCAGCGCCGCCCCTGCCATCTGGAACCCAGCGCATTCGGCCCCCTCGCCCTGTGGATCGAGGCGTACCGGGATCGGACCGAGGAGAAGTACCGCCGCCTCGACGCCCTCCTGGCCGCCGAGGAAGGAAACCAGCCATGAGCACCACCACCAACACCACCGACATCCGGGCCGACGCAGGCTCGCCCTACATCGACATCGTCCGGGAGTTCGACGCACCGCGGGAACGCGTTTTCCGCGCCCACTGCGATCCGGAGCTCTTCGCCCAATGGATCGGTCCCGACCGGCTCGAGACCGTCGTCGAGCACATGGAGGCGCGCACCGGAGGCTCCTACCGCTTCGTCCAGCGGGACCCGTCCGGCGGGGAGTATGCCTTCCGCGGTTCCTTCCACGAGGTCGTCGAACCCAGCCGCGTCGTCATGACGTTCGAGTTCGAGGGTGCACCCGGACACGTCGAGATGGACACGAGCACGTTCACGGACCTCCCGGGAGGCCGCTGCCGGCTGGAGATCCACTCGACCTACGAGTCCGTGGAGGACCGCGACGCGATGCTCGCCGCCGGGATGGAGGGCGGCGTGACCGAAGGCTACGCCAAGCTCGACGCCCTGTTGTCTGACGGCGCACTCTGAACCGACCCCATCCCGGGTCCCGCTCTGTCCACACCCGTCCACAGGGTCGGGGGCAAAGTTGTCCCCAGCATGGGGACGGCCGTCCGCGGACAGGCGCCCCAACACCCGGGATGCGTGCCCCACCCCCGTCCTGCCGGGGATACGGGCGAGTAACTACAGTCCTGTAAGTTGTGCACAATGTGGAAAACCCCTGTGGATAGGTCCACAGGGGTTCTCCTTCAGCCCCTTCCGGGGCTGCGCACTTCTACGCAGCTACACCGCCCGGCCCGAGGTCGAGGGCCGTCACCCGCACCACGGTGACGACGGCAAGCGCGACGGCGATCACCACCATCCCGCCCACCTGCACCGGGGTGCGGAGACGGCCGCGCGGTGCATAGGCGATGGCCGCCGTGGCGAGGGCGCCAGTGACGAGGCCGCCGAGATGCGCCTGCCAGGCGATCTGCGGGATGACGAACCCAAGGACCGCGTTGATGGCGATGAGGACGAGGAGCTGGCGCGAATCGCCTCCCCGCTGGCGCATCACCACGAACAGGGCACCGAAGAGGCCGAACACCGCTCCCGAGGCGCCGACCACTCCGCCGAGTCCCGGCGGCGTGAGCAGGAAGTACCCGACTGAGCCGCCGACGGCGGAGAGCAGGTACACCGCGAGGAAGCGGACGCGCCCGAGCACCGGCTCGAGCGCCTGCCCGAAGATCCACAGCGTGTACATGTTCACCACGATGTGGAGCACGAACGACTGCGCGTGCAGGAAGGCGCTCGTGAGCATCCGGTAGGGCTCGATCCCCGTCAGGAGGGTCGCGTAGGCGAAGTTCTGGTAGACGGCGTCGTTCGGGATGACCCACTGCAGCACGTAGACGAGGGCGCACGCCGCGATGAGCGCGAACGTGACCACCGGGCGGCCGCCCGGCCGGGCGGTGCCGCCGTAGACGGTCCGCGTCGAGGACTGCGCGCTGAGCTCGCGGACGCAGTCGACGCACTGGAAGCCCACGGCGGCCGGGCGCTGGCACTCGGGGCACGCCGGCCGGCCGCACCGCTGGCAGCTCACATAGGAGACGCGGTCAGGGTGGCGGGGGCAGACCGGGACGGCCTCCGGCCCGGCCGCCGGGCTTCCATAGCTCACAGTTCGTCTGTCCAGTGCTTGTCAGTGCAGGGGCGTGCGGCTCTAGAGCTGCTCGACGTCGATCGACGAGATGACGACGTCCTCGACCGGACGGTCCTGCATCCCAGTGCGCACGCCCTCGATCTTGTCGACGACCTTCTTGGACGCGTCGTCCGCGACCTCGCCGAAGATGGTGTGCTTGCCGTGGAGCCAGCTCGTGTCCACCGTGGTGATGAAGAACTGGGAGCCGTTGGTGCCCTTGCCGCCCTGGATGCCGGCGTTGGCCATGGCGAGCTTGTAGGGCTCCTTGAAAGTCAGCTCGGGGTGGATCTCGTCGTCGAAGCGGTAGCCGGGGCCGCCGATGCCCTTGCCCAGGGGATCGCCGCCCTGGATCATGAAGTCCTTGATGATGCGGTGGAAGATGGTGCCGTTGTAGAGGGGCGTGCCGGTCTTGTCCTCGCCTGTCTCGGGGTGCGTCCACGCCTGCTCGCCGGTGGCGAGGCCCACGAAGTTCTTGACGGTCTTCGGCGCGTGGTTGCCGAAGAGGTTGACCACGATGTCGCCGTGGTTCGTGTGGATGGTTGCCTTGGCAGTTGCGATAGCGCTCATGGCCCACATTCTTCCACGGGGCACGTGGGCGTTTCCGGGGAGTCTTCAGGTTCCGCGCTCGGTGAAATCGGGTAACTGTACGGTGTCGCCGGGCGCGGGACCATAGCCCGCGCGCCTGACGTCAACGTAGGCTGGCGTTGGTTCCAGCACATTCCGGAGGTAGCCGTGAAGAAATCAGTCGAGAAGAGCCTGAACAGTACGGAAGCGATCGCCCGCGATGTGGTGCGGGACATCGAGCAGAACGTGACCGCCGGCATCGAGACCGCCAAGGACTGGGCGCAGCCTCGGGTCGACGCAGCCGTCCAGTGGGCCGTCCCCCGGATCCAGGAGGGTCTTGACTCCGCGTCGCCGAAGATCCAGGAGGGCCTGAAGTCGGCGGCCCACAACCTCGCCGAAGGGGTCGCGACCGTCACTCCGAGGATCCAGGAGGGCCTGTCCCAGCTCGCCCCCCGCATCACCGATGCGGTGGACAGCGCAGCTCCCCGCCTCCATGGCGCCGTCGACAAGGCCGCGCCCGCCATCAAGGGCGCCGCGGACCAGTACCTGCCCAAGATCTCGGAGGGCATCGCGCACGCCGCCGAGTCGGTGAACCGAGGGCTCGCCGTCGCGCCGTCCCGCGTCGACGCCGTTGCCCAGCGCCTCGCCGAGTCCGGCGTCGTCCGTCAGGCGGACGCCGCCGCGAAGGAGGCGGTCGTCGCCGCACAGAAGGCCGCGCACCGGGCGTCGGAGCAGCTCGTCCAGCCAAAGAAGAAGAAGGGCCGGGGCCTGCTCATCTTCGGCGTCGTCGCAGCCGCGGTGGCCGCCGGCGTCGCGGCGTGGAAGGCGGCCAAGCCGGTCGAGGACCCGTGGAAGACCCCGGTTCCGGTCCAGCCCGCGGGGGGCGCGGCGTCGTCCGCGAGCACCTCCTCGGCGAGCACTCCCGCTCCGGTCCCGGCCAGCGGCACCTCCACGGGCGCTGGCACCTCCACGGGCGCCGTGGGGGCCACGGCTGTCGCCGGTGCCGGCACCCCGACCGAGACGATCCCCGCCTCGGAGGCGTCGCTGACCGAGAACGCCCCGCTGTCCGAGACGGTCGCTGCCCAGGAAGCCGCCGACACCACGGCGTCCACCGCGGCAGAGGCCGAGGCCGAGGCAGCGTTCGACGCCGGCCAGGCCGCGGTGCTCGAGGAGGCGCCGGAGCAGGCTGCCGACTCCGAGCGGGCCGACGCCGAGACCGCTGCTGCGGACACCGGCTCCGACTCCCTCGGCGAGGGCAAGCACGTCGCCGAGGACCCGTCCTCTGCCATGCGCTCGGTCCACGAGGCCGCCCAGCGCGAAAACGGCAAGGGCGGCTCCGCGTCCTGACCCGGCAGGCCGCTCTCCGGGAGCGGCCGCCACCGCCCGGAGCGGGCCCCGTCATTTTGACGGGGCCCGCTCCACTGCCCGGGCGCTTTGCTAGATTTGTGGATGATGCCTCCCCAACCCGCCGCCTCCCCGACGACGACCCCGGCACCGCCGAGCGTGTCGATCGTCATTCCGGCGTACAACGAGGAGAGCGTGATCCGGCAGTGCGTCACGGCCGCGATCTACCAGTCGGTCCCGGCGCACGAGATCATCGTCGTGGACAACCTGTCGAAGGACACGACGGCGCAGATCGTCCGCCAGCTCGCGCAGGAGTACCCGGAATCGCCCATCCGCCTCCTGACGCAGGACAGGGAACAGGGCCTCATCCCCACCCGGAACTTCGGCCTTGATAGCGCGACCGGGGACGTCCTGGGACGGATCGACGCCGATTCCCTCCTCGAGCCTGACTGGGTCGAGGAGGTCCAGCGCGCCTTCATGGACCCGGAGGTCCAGGCCGCGACCGGCCCGGTGATCTACTACGACATGCCGATGCGCCGCTTCGGGCTCAAGGCCGACGACAAGGTCCGCCAGCTCCTGCTCAAGCTCTCGCGCCACGAGTACCACTTCCTCTTCGGCTCCAACATGGCGATCCGCCGCACGGCGTGGGAGACCATCCGCGGCTCGACCTGCCGCGACGAGAAGGACGAGATGCACGAGGACATCGACCTGTCCCTGCATCTGGCCGAGCACGGCCTGAAGATCCAGTACTGGCCCGAGATGGTCTCGGGCATGTCCGCGAGGCGGCTCGAGGACTCGCCCAAGGACTACCGCTACTACGTCCAGCGCTTCGACCGCACCTACAAGGCGCACAACATCAAGAAGATCGCCCTCCGGGCCCCGATGGCCGTGATCTTCTCGGTGTACTATCCCGCCAAACTGCTCCGCGCGATCCATTCGGCCAACCAGCCTCCGGTCAAGCGGGGCGGCATCTAGCCCGAGGACGGCGCAGGGAGGCAGCGATGGCGGCCGGGCAGCAGAGCGAGGCGGAGCACCACGCGCTCGCGCTGTGGGCCGCCGAGTGCGCCGAGCGCGTGCTGCCGCTCTTCGAGCGGGAGAGGCACGACGATGACCGGCCGCGCCGCGCGGTCGAGGCAGCCCGGGCGTGGCTCAGGGGGGAGATCGAGGTCGCCCAGGCGCGCGCCGCCGCCATGGCCGCGCACGACGCCGCGCAGGCGGCCCAGTCGGCCGCAGCCCGTTCCGCCGCCCGGGCGGCCGAGCATGCCGCTGCGACGGCACACGTCGCGACCCATGCGAAGAAGGCCGCCTCCTACGCCGACCGGGCCGAGCGGGAGGGCGCCGGCGCCGGCTGAGCGCACTCGAAACCCACGCCGGTTGAGCGCAGTCCAAACCCACGCCGGTTGAGCGAAGTCGAAACCCACGCCGGTTGAGCGCAGTCGACGCCGGTTGAGCGCAGTCGAAACCCCCGCCGGTTGAGCGCAGTCGAAACCCCCGCCGGTTGAGCGCAGTCGAAACCCACGCCGGTTGAGCGCAGTCGAAACCCCGGCCGCCTCAGTCCGCGCCGAGCTCCGCCTGCGCACGGGCCTCGCGCCGCGTGCGGCGCTGTCCGAGAACCACGACCGCGAGTCCGGCGAGGATGAGCCCGAGGCCGGCGTAGATCCCGGCGGGGAGCACCTCGCCGAGGAACGCGGCAGCGAGCAGGGCCGCCCCGGGGATCTCGAGCAGGATGAACATCGACACCACTAGGGGGCTCAGCGTCGCCACGAGGTAGTTGAACGCGGTATGGCCCACGAGCTGCGCCGCGACGGTGATCGCGAGGATCCCAGCCCAGCCCGCAGGCTCGAAGCCGGTGAGCCGCTGCCCGGTGGCCAGCGCCATGACGGCGACGAGGGCGGCGCAGATTCCGTAGCACAGGGCTGTGTAGGTTCCCGTGCCCATCGTCTGGCGGGCCTTGCCACCGGCCATGGTGTAGAGGCCGGCGAGGATTCCGCCGGCGAGGGCGAGGACGTCGCCGAGGAGCGCCTGCGGGGAGGAGCCGAGGTCCAGGCCCGTGATCGCAACAACGCCCGTGAACGCGAGCCCCAGTCCCACGAGCACAGGCGTGGGGAGCCGGCGCCCGCGCAGGAGCCCGAACACGGCGATCCAGCCGGACTGGAGGCACACGAGCGCGGTCGAGGCCGCGACGGAGGTGAGGGTGAGGGAGCCGATGAAGCACACGAAGTGAAACGCGAGCGCGACCCCGGCCACCGCCGACCAGAGGTACTCGCGCTTCCCGAGGCGGCCGAACTGCCGCGGGCTCCGCACGGCGACCGGCGCCGCCATGACCACGGCGGCGATCGCGTTGCGCCAGAACGCGATCGCGAGGGCCGTCACGGACGTCCCGGCGAGCGTCGCCGCGATGAGCGGCCCGGACGCGGAGACGCCCAGGACGCCGAGCACGACGACAAGGGGGATCACCCGCCCACTCTAGTACCGCCGTCGTGCGCCAGTGCGCCCGTCCCCGCTACCGCTGCGCCAGTACCGCCGCAGGCCCCGGCTGTGGTTCTCTGGTGCCGTGGGCTCCATGGGTTCCTCCCGGCTGAAGGCGCGGCGCGGACGCGTCGGGCTCCTCGTAGTGCTCGCGGTCCTGCTCGCCACAGTGCTGGTCGCCGGGTGGCTCGTCGCGGGGCGTGCCTCGTCGACGCCGTACGCGGGTCCGCCCCTGTACCCGGCACCGCAGCACATCTCGGGCGACGGCGCGGCGCTGGACTTCTCCGGGAAGGTCACCCTCGTCATGGACGAGAGCACGGACGGGGCGGCGCGGGCGGCCCTCGACACGCTCGTGAGGGAGGTCGCCCGGGAGGTCGCCACGACGTCATCCGCGCCGCAGGGCGACGCGTCGGCGGCGGGCACGGTCGTGTACCTCGGCACCCAGCACAGCGGCGGCGGTCCGCTCGAGGATGCCCTCCGGGGGGTGCGGTCCGCAGCCGACGACGGCAGCCGCACGGCCGCGCTGGGCCGTCCGGAGGGCTATGTGCTCGCCACTGGGGCGGTCTCGGGGCGGCCCACGGCGGTCTTGGCCGGCGCAGACCCCCGGGGCACCTTCTACGCTGTCCAGTCGCTGCGCCGCCTCCTGGACGGCGGGCGGCTCGCCGCGGTGAGCGTCGCCGACTGGCCCCTCATGGGGACGCGCGGGGTGATCGAGGGCTTCTACGGCTTCCCCTGGTCGACCGAGGCCCGCTCGGCCGTGCTCGACGCAATGGCGCGGTCGAAGATGAACACGTTCGTCTACTCGCCCAAGGACGACCCGTACCTGCGCGCCCGCTGGCGCGATCAGTACCCGGACGACGCCATCGGGGAGATCCGCGACCTCGTCGCGGCGGGCCAGCGCAACCACATCGACGTGGCCTATGCTCTCTCCCCGGGCCTCGACATCTGCTATTCCCGCGCCTCGGACCTCGACACCGCGGCCGCCAAGATCGCGTCGGTCCACGCCCTCGGGATCCGCCAGTTCGTGATCCCGTTGGATGACATCGGCGGCGGCCTGACCTGCCCGGAGGACCGCAGCCGGTTCACCGCGGGTGGCTCGGCGGGGCTCGCACAGGCCCAGGCCTGGTTCCTCAACCGTCTGCGCGACCGGCTCGAGGCCGACCTGCCCGACCTCGCCCCGCTCCAGATGGTGCCGACCGAGTACAGCGGCGCCGAGACGAGCCGGTACAAGTCGCGGCTCGGCCGGGACCTCGACGCGCGCATCATCGTGCAGTGGACGGGCGAGGAGATCGTCTCGCACAGGATCACCTCGGCCTCGGCCGGCGCGGCGCGCAGCACCTATGGGGCGCCCGGGAAGCCCCGGAGCATCCTGGTGTGGGACAACTTCCCGGTCAACGACTTCGCCCAGGACCGACTGTTCCTGAGCGCCGTCGAGGAGCGGGACGGCGACCTCTACAAGAGCCTCGTGGGCATGGTCTCGAACCCGATGATCCAGCCGTACGCGTCCCTGCCGGGCATCGCGACCTACGCGGACATGACCTGGAACGGGCCAGCCTATGACCCGGGCGCCTCCCTCGACGCCGCCCTTGCCGATCTCGCGGGCGGGGACGCAGACGCCCTCGCCGCCCTCCGGGCCTTCACCGACCTGAACCAGAACTGGCAGCTCGACTACCACCCGCACCCCGCCCCGGCGCTGTCCCAGGACGTGGACGCGTTCTGGTCCGCCTACCGCTCCGGGCGCACGACGCCGGCCGGACTGGCCGAGCGCGCCCGCCTCCTCGAGCGCGTGCCCGAGCTCCTGACGCACCTCCACCAGCCCGGGTACGCCACCGATGTCGCGGCGTGGTCCGCCGCCGCGGCGCACTACGGGACGGCGATCGCCAGCGCGGTGCGCATGCTGGGGGCGGTGCACGACGGCGACGCTGACGCTGCCGACGCCGCCCGGTCCGCCACGCTCGCGGCGCGGGATGCCGCCGTCGTGCGGGCCCAGCCGACCCTGGACCGCGGCACCGTCGTCGCGGTGACGGGGGACGGCGTCGTCCAGCAGTTCATCGACGAGGCACTGAAGGAGTACGCGAAGGCGTTCGGCCGGTGAGCCCTTTTCCATGGGCCGCGGGAGCGGCGCGGGGACGGAAATGCGGAAGGACCCGGCACCGTGGGTGCCGGGTCCTTCCGCATGGGTGGAGGCAAGGGGACTCGAACCCCTAACCCCCTGCTTGCAAAGCAGGTGCGCTACCAATTGCGCCATGCCCCCGCTGCCCGCGGACGGTGCTACTCGACCGTGTCGGTCGAACCGCTCCAGATGTCCTTCTGGGCTTCGGACTCCTTCGCCTTCCGATACAGGAAAGCGCCCGCAAGAGCGGCGATCACGAGTGCGATCATTCTCTTCACGGGCACCTCCGATGCCGGTAAGCAGGGTCCGTGGGCGTACCAGGACTTGAACCTGGGACCTCTTCGTTATCAGCGAAGCGCTCTAACCGCCTGAGCTATACGCCCCTGTGGCCCTCGGGCCGAGACATGACTCTACAGCACATCCCAGCCCGCGGCCAAATCGCCGTCGCCGGCGCGGGCGGGTCTCAGTCGTCGGTGAGGGTCACGCCGATGCCGCCCACGAGCGTCGCCGAGATGTTGTACAGAACGGCAGTGAGCATCGCGAGCGCGGTGAGGAGCACGACGTTAACGACGGCGATGATGGTCGCGAACGAGGCCACCTGCCCGAGGGAGGCGACCTTCTTGAGGTCGAACCCGCCGCTCTCCGCGCCGGCGACCTCGCCGAGCAGTCCGTTGATCTTGTCGAAGATCCCGGTGACGTCGAGGATCGTCCACAGGACGATCGACGCGACGACGGTGACGATGCCGAGCGCGACCGAGAGCAGGAAGGCCATCTTGAGCACGGACCACGTGTCGACCTTGCTCACGATCAGCCGGGCACGCCGCTGCTTCGCCTTGGGCGCGGGACGGACGAGCGTGGGCTGGCCGGGGCGCTGGTTCGGGCGCGGGCCCGTGGGACGCTGCTGGGCGGCGGTCGCCGTGAGCGGCCGCTCGGCCGGACGCTGGGGGGCGTTCGACGGCGGCACCGAGGGCCGCTGGGGCGGGCGCGACGGGGGTGCCGCCTGCGGGTAGCCGCCGCTGGACGACGGCGCATTCTCGGGCGTGCTCACTCGTTACCTCCCGGATTCTGGTCCTGGTCTCCAGCCAACGTTACGGCATCCGCCTGCCCCGGGGCATCGCCGGACTGCCTGCTGGACTCCTCGGCGGGCGCCTCTGCGGACTCCTCACCGGCCTGGCCGTCAGCGGCTTCCTCGCCGGGCTCCTCGCCGGCCTGGCCGTCAGCGGCTTCCTCGCCGGGCTCCTCGCCGAGGGCCCGCTCGCTGTTCCTGGCCACCGCGATGATGCGGTCGCCCTTGTCCGGCTTGGCGAAGATGACGCCCATCGTGTCGCGCCCCTTGGCGGGGACGCCGGTGACGGCGGAGCGGACCACCTTGCCGCCCTCCATGACCACGAGCGCCTCGTCCTCCTCCTGGACGATGAGGGCGCCGACGAGATGCCCGCGCTCCTCCTGGTACTTGCCGACCTTGATGCCCAGGCCGCCGCGGCCCTGCACCCGGTACTCCTCGACCGAGGTCCGCTTGGCGTAGCCGCCCTCGGTCACGATGAAGACGAAGGACCCGTCGGTCACGACGTCGGCGGTGAGGAGCTCGTCGTCGTCACGGAACTTCATGCCGGTCACGCCGCTCGTCGCACGGCCCATGGGGCGCAGCGCGTCGTCGTCGGCCGTGAACCGCAGTGACTGGCCGTGCCGGGAGACGAGCATGAGGTCGTCCGTCTCGCTCACGAGCTGGGCGGAGACCACCTCGTCGCCGTCGCGCAGGTTGATCGCGATGACGCCGGCAGAGCGGTTCGTGTCGTAGTCCTCGAGGCGGGTCTTCTTCACGAGGCCGCCCTTGGTCGCCAGGACCAGGTAGGGGGCCTGCTGGTAGTCGCGGAGGTCCAGGACCTGGGCGATCCGCTCGTCGGGCTGGAACGCGAGCAGGTTCGCCACGTGCTGGCCCTTCGCGTCGCGCCCGCCCTCCGCGAGCTCGTACGCCTTGGCCCTGTACACGCGCCCGAGGTTCGTGAAGAAGAGCAGCCAGTGGTGCGTGGTCGTGACGAAGAAGTGCTCGACGACGTCGTCCCCGCGCAGCTGCGCGCCGCGCACGCCCTTGCCGCCGCGGATCTGCTGGCGGTACTGGTCGCTGCGGGTGCGCTTGACGTAGCCGCCGCGGGTGATGGTGACGACCATCTCCTCCTCGGGGATGAGGTCTTCGACGCTCATGTCCCCGTCGAATCCGGCCACGATGCGGGTGCGGCGGTCGTCGCCGTACTTCTCGACGATCCCGGTGAGCTCCTCCGAGATGATCTGCCGCTGGCGCGCCGGATCCGCGAGGATCGCGTTGTACTCGGCGATGAGGGCCTCGAGCTCGTTGTGCTCGTCGACGATCTTCTGGCGCTCGAGGGCCGCGAGCCGGCGCAGCTGCATGTCGAGGATGGCCTGCGCCTGGATGTCGTCGATCTCGAGGAGGGACTTGAGGCCTTCGCGGGCCTCGTCCACGGTGGGGGACCGGCGGATGAGGGCGATGACCTCGTCGAGCATGTCGAGGGCCTTCAGGAGGGCACGCAGGATGTGCATGCGCTCCTCGGCCTTGCGCAGCCGGAACCGGGTGCGCCGGACGATCACGTCGATCTGGTGGGTGACCCAGTGCCGCACGAAGGCGTCGAGCGAGAGGGTACGGGGCACGCCGTCGACGATCGCGAGCATGTTCGCGGCGAAGTTGTCCTGAAGCTGGGTGTGCTTGTACAGGTTGTTGAGCACGACCTTGGCCACGGCGTCGCGCTTGAGCACGATCACGAGGCGCTGGCCGGTCCGGCCCGAGGTCTCGTCGCGGAGGTCGGCGATGCCGCCGATCTTGCCGTCCTTGACGAGCTCGGCGATCTTCATCGCGAGGTTGTCCGGGTTCGCCATGTACGGCAGCTCGGTGACCACGAGGCACGTGCGGCCCTGGATCTCCTCGACGTTGACCACGGCCCGCATGGTGATGGAGCCGCGGCCCGTGCGGTACGCCTCCTCGATGCCCCTGCGGCCCAGGATCGTCGCGCCGGTGGGGAAGTCGGGGCCCTTGACGCGCACCAGGAGGGCTTCGAGGAGCTCCTCCCGGGTGGCCTCTGGGTTCTCGAGGTACCACTGGACGCCGTCGGCCACCTCGCGCAGGTTGTGCGGCGGGATGTTGGTGGCCATGCCGACCGCGATGCCGGAGGAGCCGTTGACGAGCAGGTTCGGGAACCGCGCCGGCAGGACCGTGGGCTCCTGGTTCTTGCCGTCGTAGTTGTCCTGGAAGTCGACGGTCTCCTCGTCGATGTCCCGGACCATCTCCATGGCCAGCGGGGCCATCTTGGTCTCGGTGTAGCGGGGGGCGGCGGCGCCGTCGTTGCCGGGGGAGCCGAAGTTCCCCTGGCCGAGGGCCAGCGGGTACCGCATGACCCAGTCCTGGATGAGGCGGACGAGGGCGTCGTAGATCGCCATGTCGCCGTGGGGGTGGTACGTGCCCATGACGTCGCCGACCACGCGCGCGCACTTGTTGAACGCGCGGTCGGGGCGGTAGCCGCCGTCGAACATCGCGTACAGGACGCGGCGGTGCACGGGCTTGAGCCCGTCGCGGACGTCCGGCAGGGCGCGGCCCACGATGACAGCCATCGCGTAGTCCAGGTAGGACCGCTGCATCTCGGTCTGCAGGTCGACCTGCTCGACACGGTCCACCAAGACGCCTTCGACGGGGGAGCCGCCGACCTCGGTGCCGTCGCCGGAGCCGGGGTTCTCGGGAGTCTCGTCGCTCACAGATTCTCTCCTCTAGTTGCTCTCGGGACGGCTCAGATGTCCAGGAAGCGGACGTCCTTGGCGTTCTGCTGGATGAAGTGGCGGCGGGACTCCACGTCGTCGCCCATGAGGACGGTGAAGGTCTGGTCCGCGGCCGCCGCGTCCTCCATGGTCACCTGCAGCAGGGTGCGCCGGTCGGGGTCCATGGTCGTGTCCCACAGCTCGGTGTAGTCCATCTCGCCGAGGCCCTTGTACCGCTGGATGCCGTTCTCCTTCGGCAGCCGCTGCCCGTTGGCGAGGCCGGTGCGGATGGCCTCGTCGCGCTCACGGTCGCTGAACACGTAGTCGTGCGCGTGGTTCGACCACTTGATGCGGTACAGCGGCGGCTGGGCGAGGTACACGTAGCCGTTCTCGATCAGCGGGCGCATGTACCGGAACAGGAGGGTCAGCAGCAGCGTGGTGATGTGCTGGCCGTCCACGTCGGCATCCGCCATGAGGACGATCTTGTGGTAGCGCAGCTTGGAGATCTCGAAGTCCTCGCCGATCCCGGTGCCGAACGCCGTGATCATCGACTGGACCTCGGCGTTGCCCAGGGCCTTGTCGAGGCGCGCGCGCTCGACGTTGAGGATCTTGCCGCGCAGCGGCAGGATCGCCTGGGTCTCGGGGTTGCGGCCGCGCTTCGCGGAACCGCCGGCCGAGTCGCCCTCCACGAGGTAGACCTCGCAGCGCGAGGGGTCCTTGCTCGAGCAGTCGGAGAGCTTGCCGGGCATGCCGAAGGACTCGAGCGGGCTCTTGCGGCGGGCGTTGTCGCGGGCCTTGCGGGCCGCCATGCGGGCCTGGGAGGCCTGGATCGCCTTGCGGATCACCTCGCGCGCGGGATTCGGGTTGCGCTCGAGCCAGTCCCCGAGCTGGTCGGTGACGACCCGCTGGACGAAGCCCTTCGCCTCGGAGTTGCCGAGCTTGGTCTTCGTCTGGCCCTCGAACTGCGGCTCGGCGAGCTTGATGCTCACGACGGCGGTGAGGCCCTCGCGGATGTCGTCCCCGGTGAGGTTGTCGTCCTTCTCCTTGATGATGCCCTTCTCGCGCGCGTAGCGGTTCACGAGCGAGGTCAGCGCGGCGCGGAAGCCCTCCTCGTGGGTGCCGCCCTCGTGGGTGTTGATGGTGTTCGCGTAGGTGTGGACCGACTCGGCGTAGGCCGTGGTCCACTGCATCGCGACCTCGAGGGCCATCTTGCGCTCGTGGTCGGTGCTCTCGAAGGCGATGACCTCGTCGTGGATCACCTCGATCTTCTTCGAGGAGTTGAGGTGCTTGACGTAGTCCAGCAGGCCCTCGTCGTACCTGTAGTCGACGACGCGGCGCGTCGGGGTGGAGGCGGACTCCTCGGCGGGCACCGTGGCATCGGCGTCCTCGCCGGCGACCTCGCTCTCCTCCTCCTCGCCGCGGCGCTCGTCGGTGAGGGTGATGCGCAGGCCCTTGTTGAGGAAGGCCATCTGCTGGAAGCGGGCGCGGAGGGTCTCGAAGTCGAACTCGGTGCTCTCGAAGATCGTCGGGTCCGGATAGAAGGTCTGGATCGTCCCGGTCGCGTCCGTCGCCTCGCCCTCTTCGAGGCCTCCCACGGGGTGGCCGCCGTCGCGGAAGGACATGCGCCACACCCTGCCCTGGCGGCACACCTCCGTGTCCACCCGGCTCGAGAGCGCGTTCACGACCGAGATGCCGACGCCGTGCAGACCGCCCGAGACCGCGTACCCGCCGCCGCCGAACTTGCCGCCGGCGTGGAGGATCGTCATGACAACCTCGACCGTGGGCTTGCCCTCGGTCGGGTGGATGTCCACGGGGATGCCGCGGCCGTTGTCCTCGACGCGCACGCCGCCGTCGTCCTGCAGGGTCACCTGGATGTGGTCGCAGTAGCCGGCCAGCGCCTCGTCGACCGAGTTGTCGACCACCTCGTACACCAGATGGTGGAGGCCGCGCGGGCCGGTGGAGCCGATGTACATGCCAGGGCGTTTGCGGACGGCTTCGAGGCCCTCGAGCACCGTGATGCTGCTGGCACCGTACTCCTTGGCGTCCCTCCGGTCTCCGCTGGGAGCGCCCTGCTGATCGCTGGACGGGTTCACTGCACTCTCGTCAGCCACAGGCGGTCTCGACCCCTCTTCAGTTCGGCAGGCATAACGTGTCAATTCTACCGGTTCGCGCGCGCGGGAACGGACAACACGGCCGCGGATGCCGCTCAGCGGGCCAGAAAGCGTCCAAAGCGACGCTAGACAAGGCCCGATCAAGGGGGAGTGTGGGTCCCGGGCTTCTGAGCGGCCTGCGCGCCGTCCACGGGATCGCCCCTCCTCCCGTCTGGGGGTCACCTCCTGAGGGTCACCTCCTGAGGGTCACACGTAGCGGGTCGCGGGCGCGGCTCACCCGTAGGTGTCCCGCGGGCCCCGGCCGCGCACGTGGCGCGGACCCTTGCGCCAACTCGGCGCGGCGGGCCCGAGGATCTGCAGCCGGGTCACGACGCCGTCGCCCAGCTCCCGCCGGAAGCGGTCCAGGAGCGCCGTGCTCAACAGGCGCAGCTGCGTGGCCCACGCCGTCGAATCGCAGCGGACCTGCAGGACAGTGCCCTCGAAGGTTTCCGGGGTGCAGTGCGCGGCGACCTCCGGCCCGACCAGCTCGCGCCAGCGGGACATGACAGACCCCACCGCGACCGGCGAGGACCAGCCGCGCTCAGCGACCATCCGGTTCACCACGCTGCCGAGCCCGAGCGGGTCCCGCCCGCTGTAGCCCTCGGGCGCGCGCTGCCGGGACTTCTTCGGGGCCGGTGCGCCCGGCCCGGGCACGAGCGGCCCGGTCGCGCGGACCCGGACCTCCCCCCGGGCCTCCGCGGCGCCGCGGACCCGGTTGAGCGCGGCGCGCGCGGCGTCGACACCCTCCGCGGCGCGCTCGGGACTCGCCTTCCCGGGCTGGCCGACGGGATCCTTCCCGCTCCGCGGACCCTCATCCACGGTCGGACTCCGGCACAGGGGCCTCGGCGTCATCGACGCCCCCGGGCACCACGCGCACCCGGCGCCCGCCCAGCTCGGGCGGGATGTCGGCGTCGACCGCGGCGGTGACGAGCACCTGCTCCGCCTTCGCGACGATCGCGGCGAGACGCGCACGGCGCGTGGCGTCCAGCTCGGCGAACACGTCGTCGAGGATGAGGATGGGCTCGTCGCCGGCCACGGAGGAGTCGTCGAGCATGACGTAGTAGGAGGCGAGCCGCAGCGCGAGCGCGAACGACCACGTCTCGCCGTGCGAGGCGAAGCCCTTCGCCGGCGCGTCGCCGAGCAGCAGCTCGAGGTCGTCGCGGTGCGGGCCCACGAGCGTGAGGCCGCGCTCGAGCTCCCGCGGCCGCGCCTCGGCGAGTGCGGCCAGGAACCGCTCGCCGATCTCCGCCACGCTGAGCCCCGCGAGTCCGCGGCCGCCGCCGGAAGGCGAACCGGCGTCGTCGTCCGCTGTGCCGTCCGCAGGTTCCCGGCCCGCCGCCGCGTCCCCGCGCACGACGCCGCCCGCCTCCTCGGGCGCGCCGGCGTCGGCATCGTCGTCGGGCACCGCGCCCTCGATGCTTGACCTGTACACGGCCCGGGCGACCTTCGACCCGTCGGTGAGCTGCGCGTAGGCGGCGTCGAGGTGGGGACCCAGGCGGTCGACGAGCGTCAGTCGCGCCGCGAGCAGCCGGGCGCCGGCCTGGGCGAGGTGCGCGTCCCACACGTCGAGGGTGGACTCCACGGTGGCGCCGCCCGAGGAGTCCCGGGAATCGGGGCCGGAGGACCGGCGGGGGAACCGCGAGGCCCGGGCGCTCTTGAGCAGCGCGTTGCGCTGCTTGAGGACGCGGTCGTAGTCGGCGCGGGTGCCGGCGAGGTGGGGGAGCAGCACCGTCAGGAGCTCATCGAGGAACTTCCGGCGCGCTGATGGGTCGCCCTTCACGAGGGCGAGGTCCTCGGGGGCGAAGAGGACGGTGCGGGCGATGCCCAGCAGGTCGCGGGCGCGCAGGGGGCTGCCGCGGTTGATGCGGCCGCGGTTCGCGCGTCCCGGGTTGATCTCGAGCTCGAGCGTGGAGCGCTGCGCCCCGCGCACGAAGCCCGCGCGCACGAGGGCACGGTCGGCGCCGAAGCGCACGAGAGGGGCGTCAGAGCTCACGCGGTGGGAGCCCAGGGTGGAGAGCATCCCGAGGGCTTCGACGATGTTGGTCTTACCGACCCCGTTCTGGCCCACCAGCACGGTCACACCGGGGGAGAGCTCGAGGTCCGCCTGGGTGTAGGAGCGGAAGTCGGTCAGGGAGAGGCGTTCGACGTACACCGGGGCGCGGGGCTCCGCTCTACTTGGCCGGGCGCGTGGCGTGCCCGCCGAACTGGTGCCGCAGCGCCGAGACCATCTTCATCGCCGGCGAGGAATCCGTGCGGGACTCGAACCGGGCGAACAGGGCGGCCGTGATCGCCGGGGCGGGGATGGCGTTGGCGATGGCCTCCTCCACGGTCCAGCGGCCCTCGCCGGAGTCCTCGACGTAGTCGTCGATGTTGACCAGGCCGGGGTCCTCCTCAAGGGCCTTGACCACGAGGTCCAGGAGCCAGGAGCGGACCACGGTGCCCTTCTGCCATGCCCGGAAGGTGCCCGGGAGGTCGGTGATGATGTCCTTCGAGGCGAGGAGCTGGTACCCCTCGGCGTAGGACTGCATGAGCCCGTACTCGATGCCGTTGTGGACCATCTTGGCGTAGTGGCCCGCGCCGACGCCGCCGACGTGCACGAAGCTGTCGGCGCGCTCGCCCTCGGGCCGCAGCGCATCGAAGAGCGGCATGGCGCGTTCGATGTCCTCCGGTGCGCCGCCGGCCATGAGCCCATAGCCGTTCTCGAGCCCCCAGACCCCGCCGGAGACGCCGCAGTCGGCGAAGCGGATGCCCTTGGACGCGAGGAGTTCGCCGTGGCGCTGGTCCTCGGTGAACCGCGAGTTGCCGCCGTCGATCACGAGGTCGCCGGGTGTTAGCTTCTCCGAGAGCCCTGCGATGACCGCGTCCGTGACCTGGCCGGCGGGCACCATGACCCAGATCGTCCGCGGCGCGGGGACGCCGGCGATGAGCTCGTCGACGGAGGCGACGTCGGTGACGTCCGGGTTGCGGTCGTAGCCCGTGACTTCGATCCCGCCGCGGCGCAGCCGCTCGCGCATGTTGAAGCCCATCTTCCCCAGGCCGATGAGTCCGATGTGCATGGTCGGTGTCCCTTCGTTGAGCGGAGCGGGCTGGTTGCTGCGGGCGGCGGCGCGCGGACGGGCCTCAGTTGGGCAGGCGGACGGGCATCACGAGGTAGCGGTAGTCGTCCTCGTCCTCGCCCTCGAGCTCGCGCTGGGCGGTGATCATGGCCGGCTTCGGTGCGCTCGTGAACGAGAAGCGGACAAAGGGCGTCTCGATCACGCTGAGCCCCTCGATGAGGTAGTGCGGGTTGAACGCGACCGTGATCTCCTCGCCGGTCAGCTGGGCCTCGAGCTCCTCGGACGCCTGGGCGTCCTCGCCGGTTCCGGCGTCGAGGGTGACGAGGCCTTCGGTGAAGGCGAGCCGGACGGGGGTGTTGCGCTCGGCGACGAGGGAGACGCGGCGCACGGCCTCCACGAGCTCCTGGGTGGAGACCACGGCGTGGATCGGGGTCGAGTCGGGGAAGAGCGAGCGGATCTTGGGGTAGTCGCCGTCGACCAGGAGCGACGTCGTGGTGCGGCCGCCGCTCTCGAAGCCGACGAGGCGCGACTCGTCGTCCGCGAGGGCCAGATTCAGCTCGCCCGACCCGCCGAGGGTCTTGGCGACCTCGTTGAGGGTCTTGGCCTTGACCAGAGCCGAGGTCGACGTGCCGGGGTTGGCAGGCTGCCACGGCACCTCGCGCATGGCCAGACGGTACCGGTCGGTGGCCAGGAGGGTGATGAGCTCGCCCTCGATCTCCATCCGCACGCCGGTCAGGATCGGGAGCGTGTCGTCCTTGCTGGCCGCGATGATCACCTGCGAGACGCCCTTGGCGAACGTGTCGCCCGAGACCGTGCCGAGCGTGTCGGGCACGGCGGGCAAGGACGGATACTCCCCCTCAGGCATCGTGGCGAGGTGGAACGAGCTGCGTCGGCATGTCAGGGTGACCTTCGTCCCGTCGGTCTCGACGTCGACCGGGGCGGCAGGGAGGCTCCGGCAGATGTCGGCAAGGAGCCGTCCGGAGACCAGGATCGTCCCCTCCTCCCGGATTTCGGCGGGGATCTCCAGCCGGGCGGAGGTTTCGTAGTCGAAGCTGCTCAGGCTCACGACGCCGTCGTGTGCTTTGAGGAGCAGGCCTGCAAGGACGGGGACCGGCGGGCGCGGCGAAAGCGAGCGGGCAGCCCAGCTCACGGCCTCGGTGAGGACATCCCGTTCGACTCGGAACTTCACGGAGGTCTTCCGCCTTTCGTCGCTGTCTCGTCATGGCCGCTGGGGCGCAGGTTCAGGGCAGCGGGCCGCGAATGACACGAAAGGTGCGGACTCGGCGCGCTGACCACAGCTTAGCCCCATGACTGGAGCCGCGTTCAAGCGGGAGTGGGACTGGGGATCGACGCGTGGGGGTCGCCGGGACGCGGCGACGGGTAGCTGTTATTCAGGGATCTTCAGATTCTTGGGATTCGTGGTGTTAATAACTGCTGTGGAAACTGTGGAAAACCGCTTCTGGCCGCGGAGTGGCGCGGTTTTGGGGTGTTCACGGGATGTTGATCGGCTGCGGATGCAGCCGGGGGAGGCTGTGGACGCCACGATTCTTGTCATTCGTCCCTTCCACAGGCCCGGGAGGGGTTTTAAGCCCATGCCCTGCGGATGTGCACTTAACTATCCACAGGCTTGTCCACAGCGCCCTGTTAATAAGGTGCGCGAATGACACGAATCCTTGTGATTCGCCTCCGCGGTGTGGAGGACTAGAGCCCGCGCTGGGCCTGCTTGATCTTGTTGGTCAGCTCCGTGACCTGGTTGTAGATCGCCCGCCGTTCTGCCATCAGTTCCCGGATCTTCCGGTCGGCGTGGATCACCGTGGTGTGGTCCCGCCCGCCGAGTACCTGGCCGATCTTGGGCAGGGACATGTCGGTCAGCTCCCGGCACAGGTACATCGCGATCTGGCGCGCGGTGACGAGCGTGCGGGTGCGGGACTTGCTGTTCAGTTCCTCGACCGAGAGCTTGAAGTACGCCGCGGTCTCGGTGAGGATCTGCTCCGCGGTGATCTCGAGGGCCGAGTCGTCCGTGATGAGGTCCTTGAGCACCATCTCGGCGAGGGCCACATCGACGGGCTGCTTGTTGAGGCTCGCGAAGGCCGTGACGCGGATGAGCGCGCCCTCGAGTTCGCGGATGTTCGCCGAGATGCGCGAGGCGATGTACTCGAGCGCGTCGTCGGGCGCCGAGAGGCCGTCGTTGTTCGCCTTCTTGCGGAGGATCGCGATGCGCGTCTCGAGTTCGGGCGGCTGGATGTCCGTCAGGAGCCCCCACTCGAAGCGGGACTTCATGCGGTCCTCGAAGCCGTGCAGCATCTTCGGCGGCTGGTCCGAGGTGATGACGACCTGCTTGTTGCTGTTGTGCAGGGCGTTGAACGTGTGGAAGAACTCCTCCTGGGTGGCGTTGCGCCCGGCCAGGAACTGGATGTCGTCGATGAGGAGCAGGTCCACGTTGCGGTACGTGGTCTTGAAGCTCGTGCCCTCGTCGTCGCGGATGGAGTTGATGAAGTCGTTCGTGAACTCCTCGGAGTTCACGTACCGGACGCGGATGCCGTTGTAGAGCCGGCGGGCATAGTGGCCGATCGCGTGCAGGAGGTGGGTCTTCCCCAGACCCGAATCGCCGTAGATGAACAGCGGGTTGTACGCCTTCGCGGGAGCCTCCGCCACGGCCACTGCAGCGGCGTGGGCAAACCGGTTCGAGGCGCCGATCACGAACGTGTCGAACACGTACTTGGGGTTGAGGCGGCTGACCTCCTGGGAGGTGGTCGGCGGAGTCGGCGCCGGCCGGAGGTCCTCGCGGATCTCGGGCCGCTTGACCGGCTCGAACGTCTCCTCGCGGACCGGGACCATGTCGGTGTCGACGTCGATCGCGCAGCGGATGTCCTCGGAGAAGACCGAGCGGAGGGCGTCGTCGAGCGCGGACTTGATCTGGCCCTGGAGCACCTCCCGTGTGAGCTCGTTCGGGACGGCCACGAGCAGCGTCGAACCGATGAGGCCCTGGGCCTGGGCCAGGGACACGAAGCCGCGCTGGCGCGGCGAGACCCGGTCGTCCTCCTCGAGGAGACGCACGACACGGCGCCACGAACTGCCAAGCGTGTTGGCCTCGTTGGCTTCCTCAGGTCCCATGGACTCCTCTAACTCCTGCCGGCAGGGCGGCGTGTGACGTGATGTGACCGACGATGGCGTCCCCTCGGCACGGGGTCGCGGTCCAGTTCCCCCGGCCGGCTCCATCCACAGGGATACCCACAGGCGTGGAAGAGGGCACTGGGACAGCCTAGATGATCGGACAACCCGGACGATAGCTGGGTTCAGGGGCCCTATGAATTACACTGGTGAAGTTCGCCGCCTGCCCCGCGGGGGGACGCTGTCCACAGGGCTGTGAGTGCCGTTGGACACAGGCTGGGGAAAGAGCGCCGGCAGTCCCGCGGCGCAGCTCGCGCGCACCCGAATTGACGCCGCGCGCCGTCGTGCCCTAACGTCGTTAAGTCCTATGTGTCTGCCTACTGTCCTGTCGCATGCCCTCGGACGCCGCCACGATGCCAACCCTGAACGGGAAGGTTCCTGGCCGGCGTACGGCATGAGGCGCGGCGGGGCGGCAGGCCCCCAATACGCAGCGTCCGCCAGTTCATTTCCGTTCTGCAGGCGCCCTGGATCCACTGGAGTGAGACCGTGAGCAAGCGGACTTTTCAGCCGAATAACCGCCGTCGTGCCAAGAAGCACGGCTTCCGTCTTCGTATGCGCACCCGCGCCGGCCGTGCCATCCTGGCGGCCCGCCGTTCCAAGGGCCGCGCTGACCTGTCGGCCTGAGTCCTGACTCGGCCCCCCCGGGACAGCAGGCACGCGCTGAGGTCGTGAGACGATGCTTGCCGCGACCCACCGCCTGCGCACCGGCGCCGACTTCACACATACCGTACGTTCCGGCGTCCGACAAGGACGCCGGAACGTCGTGCTGTATGCGGCCGGCACGGGCACCGAAGCGAGCCGCTTCGGATTCATCGTCTCCAAGGCCGTAGGGAACGCAGTCACCCGGAACCTCGTTAAGAGGAGGCTGAGGGAAGCGGCTGCCGCGACCCTCAGACGCCACCCCACCGGCATCGATGTCGTCGTGCGCGCCCTTCCGGCTTCAGCCCGGTCCACCTGGGCCGAGCTCACGAAGGACTACGAGTCCGCGCTCGGCACTGCGCTGCGCAGGCTGGGGCGCGATGCCACCATCGAGGGACGCGGAGAGGAGACGAACCGGCATGACAGCGGCCGCTGAGACTCACGGATCGCCGCGACGAGCCGGCCTGCCACGGTGGGTCCGCGCCGTCGTGCGTGCGGTCTGGACCCTCCCGCAGCGGGTCCTGATCCTGCTGCTGATGGCCTACCGGGCCGTGATCTCCCCCCTCTACGGACAGGTGTGCCGGTTCTTCCCGACCTGCTCCGCCTACGCACTCGAAGCGGTCACTGTCCACGGCGCTGTGCGAGGATCGTACTTGGCGGTGCGGCGGCTGCTCCGCTGCCACCCGTGGAACGCGGGCGGGATCGACAACGTGCCGGAAGGCCACACGCACTGGCCGGACGATCGCGTCCCCCGGATCGTGGTGCTCAACCACCCCGATCGCTACTGGAAAGACTGACGATGACGACACGAGGAAATAACTGATGGACATCTTGGGCGCAATCATGGAGCCCTTCCGGTGGCTGGTCTCCTTTGTCATGGTGGCCTTCCACGAGGGGCTGACGTTCATCGGCCTGCCCGCGGCGTCCGGCTGGACCTGGACGTTCTCGATCATCGGCCTCGTGATCGTGATCCGCGCCGCCCTCATCCCCGTCTTCGTCAAGCAGATCAAGGCCCAGCGCGGCATGCAGCTGCTGCAGCCTGACCTGCAGAAGCTGCAGGCGAAGTACAAGGGGAAGACCGACCAGCTGTCCCGCCAGGCCATGGCGCAGGAGCAGATGGCGCTCTACAAGAAGCACGGCACGAACCCCTTCTCGGCCTGCCTCCCCATGATCATCCAGATGCCGTTCTTCTTCGCGCTGTTCCAGGTGCTCTCCGGCATCTCGAACGCCGAAAAGAGCTCCACCGGCATCGGTGCCATGACGCACGACCAGGTGGTCCAGTTCGAACAGGGCTCGATCTTCGGCGCGCCGCTCTCGGCGTCCCTCCTGCACGGCGGCGGCGGCAACGCGGTCTCGGTGGCCGTCCTCTCGATCCTGATGATCGTCGCGATGACCGCTTCGCAGTTCATCACGCAGAAGCAGATCATGGCCAAGAACATGTCCGAGGCGGCCATGGCCAGCCCGTTCATGCGCCAGCAGAAGATCCTGCTCTACATCCTCCCTCTCGTCTTCGGCATCGGCGGCATCAACTTCCCGATCGGCGTCCTCATCTACTGGACCATCTCCAACCTCTGGACCATGGGACAGCAGTTCTACGTCATCCGCCGCATGCCCGCCCCCGGGTCTCCGGCAGCGAAAGCCCTCAATGAGCGCCGCGCCGCCAAGGGGCTGGCCCCCATCGACGTCACCACGGGCAAGACCATGAAGCCCGAGGACATGCCCCCGCCGCCGGAGCCCAAGGCCCAGCGCCAGCAGCCGGTGCGGAAGAACAGGAAGAAGAAGCCATGACGTCAGAGAGCACTGCCGTGAACCTGCCCGAAGGCGACGACGCCGACGATACCGCCGCCATGACCCCGCTCAGCCGCCTCGAGGAAGAGGGCGACGTCGCGGCCGACTACCTCGAGGAACTCCTCGACATCGCGGACATCGACGGGGACATCGACATCGAGGTCCGCAACGGGCGCTCCTACCTCTCTGTGGTGGGCGACGACGACGCCGAGGGACTCGACATCCTCGTGGGCCAGGACGGCGAGGTCCTCGAAGCGCTCCAGGAGCTCACCAGGCTTTCCGTCCTCTCGGCGACCGGCAACCGCTCGCGCCTCGTGCTCGACATCAACGGCTACCGCGGCGAGCGGGGCGTCCGCCTCCAGGAGATCGCGGAGAAGGCCGTCGCGCGGGTCAAGGCCGGGGAGGCCACCGTGCACCTCGACCCTATGAGCTCCTACGAGCGCAAGATCGTGCACGACGCCATCGCCGAGCTCGGGTTCACCAGTGAGTCCGAGGGTGAGGGCGCCCGCCGGCACATCGTCGTCTCGGCCGACTGAGCCGATGGCAGATCATGCGGAGGCGGCCGACGCCACCCTGGGGACCGCCCCCGAGCTGGTAGGCGCCGAGCTCGAGGCTGCAACGAAGGTCTTCGGTGACCGGCTCCAGCTCGCGCGCCGCTACGTGGAGCACCTCGCGACCTCCGGCCTCGAGCGCGGCCTGATCGGGCCCCGGGAGGTCCCGCGGCTCTGGAGCCGGCACGTGCTGAACTGCGCCGTCATCGAGTCCGAGTTCCCGGTCGGTGCCGCGGTTGCCGATGTCGGCAGCGGCGCTGGCCTCCCGGGTCTGTGCCTCGCGATCGCCCGCCCCGACCTGCGGTTGACGCTCATCGAACCGCTCGAACGCCGCGTGACGTGGCTCGAGGAGGTCATCGACGATCTCGGCCTGGAGAACGTCACGGTGCTCCGTGCGCGCGCAGAGCAGGCTGTCGGAGAGGTCGACGCCGAGTTCGTCACCGCCCGCGCTGTGTCCGCTCTCTCCACCCTGGTTCCCATGACGCTTCCGCTGCTTGCCGGCTCCGGGGTCCTTGTCGCGATCAAGGGCCGGAGCGCCTCCGAAGAGGTGGAGAAGGCTGCCAAGGCCATCAAGAAGTACAAGGGCCATTCACCGGTGGTCCGCGCAGTCGGGCAGGACCTCCTCGCCGAGCCGACGACCATTGTGCGCATCACCGTCGGACACCCCTGACCTGCCTCTGCCGGCGGCTCCAGCCGCTAGTCTAGAAGGAGGCAAACGACGCAAGGTGAGAGTGAGTACCCAGTGAGCAGTGGAGAGACGGCAGCGCAGAGAATCCCTCCGTTCCTGACGCTCGGCTCAGCCCGTCCCCTCGCTACGGCGCCCACCTCGGTTTCGACGCAACCTGTTCCGGTTGTCTCTGAGGTTTCACGTGAAACCTCCTCCTCTTCGTCGGGTCCGACCTTCCTCGACCTCCTCGACGAGGGCAGTCCGATTGCGAGCCAGCTTGCCAATGAGGCTCGTCGGCGCGAACGCCTGCAGGGACGAGCCTTCCGGCGTCCTGCGAAGACCCGAGTCTTCACTGTCTCCAACCAGAAGGGCGGGGTGGGCAAGACCACGACGACGGTCAACATCGCCGCCGCCCTGGCCTCGGCTGGACTCAATGTGCTGGTCATCGATATCGACCCCCAGGGCAACGCCTCCACTGCGCTCGGCATCGAGCACCACGCGGAGGTCGAGAGCATCTACGACGTCCTGATCAACGACGCTCCGCTCGGTGATGTTGTGGCCCAGTGCCCCGACGTCGAGCACCTCGAATGCGCGCCCGCCACGATCCATCTCGCTGGCGCGGAGATCGAGCTTGTCTCGCTCGTGGCCCGGGAGCAGCGGCTCCGCCGGGCGATCGAGAACTATGCCAAGCAGCGCAAGGCTGAGGGGAAGCCCCGGCTCGACTACATCTTCATCGACTGCCCGCCGAGCCTCGGCCTGCTGACCGTGAACGCGTTCTGCGCGGCGAGTGAAGTCCTCATCCCGATCCAGTGCGAGTACTACGCGCTGGAGGGGCTGAGCCAGCTTCTGAAGAACATCGAGATGATCCAGAAGCACCTCAACGCGGACCTCAGGGTGTCGACCATCCTCCTGACGATGTACGACGGTCGCACGAACCTTGCAGCCCAGGTCGCCGCGGAGGTACGGGAGCACTTCCCTCAGCAGGTCCTCGAGGCCGTGGTGCCGCGGTCAGTGCGCATCTCCGAGGCACCGAGCTACCAGCAGACCGTCATGACGTACGACCCTTCCTCCACAGGTGCGCTGTCCTATCTCGAGGCCGCAGCCGAGATTGCCGAGCGATAGGGCCTTCGGGTTCCCCGACACGCAGCAAGCACTCAGACAGCCAGTTTGCCCAGTAAACGGTGGGCATGAGGGAGGATTACCGCTATGAGCGAGAAGCGCCGAGGACTGGGCAGGGGGCTGGGTGCCCTGATCCCCAGCACGGCTCCCGCCGCGGGGAATACCACGTCACCTTCATCTCGCCCCGTCGACCTGTTCTTCCCCGACAGCGCCCGACGGTCCGACGCTGCCGTCGGTCTTGAAGAGGACCAGGCACGGCCGGCGACAGGCGATGCCGCAACCGCCGAGAGTGGCGTGACCGAGGCGGAGAAGAGTGCTCGCATGGCTCCGTCCAGCGATGGAGACAATGCGGCCGCCGAAGAGCCGGCGCCGTCCTCGACCTCTCGGGCTAGGGACACTGAATCCGCTGATGGTCAGACCGACGCTGGCCGGTCTGCAGGTGCGGGGCGGCGTGGCAGCCGGTCGGCTGCCAAGGGCGCCTCGACGGACGACTTGGACCTCGTCGAGGTCCCGGGAGCTCAGTTCGCCGAGCTCCCCGTCTCGGACATCCATCCGAACCGTAAGCAGCCGCGGACCGTGTTCGACGAGGAGGAGATGGCCGAACTTGTCCACTCCGTCAAGGAGATCGGCATCCTGCAGCCGATCGTCGTTCGGAAGTCAACCGAAGACGGTAGTGAACCCTACGAGCTCGTCATGGGTGAGCGCCGGTGGCGTGCCTCCAAAGAGGCCGGCCTCGAGACCATTCCCGCCATCGTCCGCGATACGGGCGACGATGCCCTGCTTCGCGATGCACTGCTCGAGAACCTCCACCGGAGCCAGCTGAATCCGCTTGAAGAGGCTGCCGCCTACCAGCAGCTCCTTGAGGACTTCGGTGCGACGCATGAGGAGCTCGCCGACAGGATCGGTCGCTCTCGTCCCCAGGTCTCAAATACCATCCGGCTGCTCCGGCTGCCGCCTCTGGTTCAACGCCGTGTGGCTGCAGGAGTCCTCTCTGCTGGCCACGCGCGGGCACTGTTGTCCCTTCCTGATGACGTCGCGGTCGAGCGCATGGCGCAGAAGATCGTGGCGGAGGGGCTTTCTGTTCGTGCGACGGAGGAGGCTGTCGCGCTCTACCAAGAGCCGGCAGACTCCCGGCGGTCTGCCCCTCGTCCCAACGCGCGCCACGAGCGCCTCGACTTCCTGGCTTCTAATCTTGCTGATCGGCTCGACACGAACGTGAAGATCACGCTCGGTGCCCGGAAGGGCAAAGTGAGCATCGAGTTTGCATCGGTCGAGGATCTGAATCGCATCATGGCGCTCATCAGTCCAGACGAGGAGTGATCCGCGAGCAAGGTGAAGAAGGGGGCGTTTCACGTGAAACGCCCCCTTTTCTGTGCCACAGGCAGGAGTCTCGGCGTGCGTGGTGGACCGGAAGCGGACAGTGGGATCGGGGCTCGCAGCCACCGTTCCCTATAGTCAAACGGTTGATCAGTGCAGTGTCTGCGCTGTCGACGGTCGTTTTCACGAAGCTCTGACTGCGCAAAGGATCCGCTGAACTCACCTCCTGATTGAAAATCCGTTTCCAAGACGCGCTGCTGCAAGAGAAGGTCCGCGCGTCCGAGGCATCATTTCTCCCGATGCGGTCACCCCGCACTTGGGGGAGAAGGGCGCGCCAAGCGAACTGTCGGTCCCCGGTAATAGAACGCCGCCGTGACAGAGCGCCGCCACATGGGGAGCGGGCGTCGAGCGAGAATAGGACGAAAGCCGATGACGACTGCTTATGGCGGCAGTGTGGTTCTTGGACCAGGTGGATCTAGCCGCGTGGCGAGGCAGCGCACTTGTGAACCCGGTAAACGACGGTCTTAGTCCCGCGAGGTCACTGTGGGCGCCCGGGTGTACGTCTTGTGGGTTAGTACGTCTATGCGACGTGCCCCTTTCCGTCCCGGTGCGGCCACTGGGAGGGAAAAGCGGTCAGCAGTGCCCACCATCTTCACCACGCTGTCATAAGGAGCACCGGGAGCGGGCCCGGCGTTCTTGGGTGTGCCGAGGGAGGATGTGCTGGCGGCATTACGCCGCCGCCGCCCCCCGGGATACCCACTCGCCATCGTTCGATGGCGACGCTTTGCCCGGTCAGGCATACGCTATGAGAAATCCAGCTGTCTTCGTCGTCGCGATCCAATGGCGGGCATGTGTCTAGTCTGTGGCGAGAGTCTGGTGCGGCCGACCGCTGAGTGGATCGGCGAACGCCCGGAATCGGTGCTCCTTCTGTTTCACGTGAAACACCCGGTCTACTCTTCGGCCGTAAAGGATGAGCCCAAAGGATCAGCTACTCGAAGCGCGACCTGAGCGCGAATCGATCCAGGGCGCATCGTCTCGAGGTCGGCCACGCGGAAGGTCCATACGCCCGTACAGCAACGACGAACCTACTGTGGATGGCGAAGCTATCAAGCGTCGCTGTAACCAGCCGTGCTCAGCCCCCAACGATCCAGCGAAGGCTCAGTCGGAAGGATCGATACCCCGAACCCCGGCGTGTCGCCGAGTAAGAGCACTCGAGCAGCCGGCTATGCGAAATCTATTACGCCCGGGCCGCTTCTTCCTCGACGAGCGACGACAACTCATCCATTCGTTCTGTTTCACGTGAAACCTGAGTCCCGATTGCCGTGACGTATGGGCGGACCGCGGCCTGGGCAGAGTTGGCCAGCACGACTGGGGATGTGCCCGGAGGGGCTTAGCCCATTGGAGCGACTCGGCAGCTATGCCCCGGTCGCATCAGTGGCGGTGCACGCACCTATTCGTGCGTGCATCTGCCTCCTCCCTGCACACCCTGAGCGCTCCGCGGTGACGCCTTCTGTGTCAAAGTGCCCGCGCGAATAGGGCTCACGGCAGCGGCACACGTCCAGCTCGGCGTCGACTTATGGCCGAGGTCGGACCCCGACGAATTGGCCCTCAGCGGTGACTGCCTCTACCCGACGCTGGACGAGGGTTCGCGGTCTGACCCGAGGTTCAGCGTAGTCCTCGGGCGTTCCGCGGGCTCGTGGGCCTTCCCGGAGGATGATGGCGCGTATGGGTAGAAAAGGGGCCGTCGTGCCACTTCGGGCTCCCAAGGCGAACTCGCTCCTCCGGGTAGCCCCTCTCATGGGGACACCCACCTCTCGTCAGACGTGCGGCGGTGGACTCCATGTCCTTCGACATCGCCTGAGAAGTGCACGGTCTTCCCGGCGGGGAGCTATGTCCAGGTCAAACCGAGCCTGTGGATATCGGTGTGGGAATCTCGGGCCCCCTGCTGCACTCTCCTGTGGATAACCGTGTGGATAGCCGCTGTGGACATTAGCCCGGGGGAGTCCATCCCGGCAATCATGCGCCCACCGCGGCGGTGGTGCGACACGATTCGATGTACGTCATGAGGCGACAGCCCTGCAACCCCGCGGGCGAGCGAGGGTGAGGCGACCGAGCTCTACCTGAATCCGCTGCAGAAAAGCATCGGTGAGGCCAGAATCTTGCATCCTCCAGCTCGGAAATTCCCGATCCCGGTCCGCCGCGTTGCACCGTCGCTGAACCAAGAAGACGCATCTCGGGGCGGCGGTGAAGCATGGCCGCTCAGCGAACTGTGGATTGTGTCTATCTGACTGTGGACAGTGCCTGTGGATTCAGCTGTGGATAAAGTGAACCGATTGTCGCCATGGTTGACGAGCCCGTCCCCTATGGACTGCCCTCGGGCAAGGCCCGAGTGTTCCTAGTTGGCCCGGTCAGGGGACTCTCACCCCCTCAAAGGGACGCCGGGAGCAGGGCCGACGACGGCCCGCTTCATGCGCACCATTGGTCCTGATCTGAAGCAGCTTGTTTCGGTCGGGTGGGGCCTAGGTGCACGCCCAGCGGGCCGAGTGCGTACCCGGGTATGGTTCTCGTATCACGGGAGAGACTGCTAGGTGACGTCCGCGCGCCGGAGCCGCCGACGCGGCACGGCCCGTGCTACGCCGGACGGCCCGTGCTACTGCCGTTGTTTCACGTGAAACGTGATCGCTGGGGACACCGCTGACTTGCTTTCTGTTCCAAGCGGCAAGGGCGCAGGAGACGGCGCACGCAGTAGTTGGGTGGGAGGTACTGCTGACCGACTCCGAGACGTCGAAGGGCAATACAGCCGCGACGGCAATGCCAGCTCGATCTAGCGTTCGGGCGGTGGGCACGTCGGTCCTGGTTCGTCTCGACAGGGACGGGCCGAGACCCTAGTGGAGGCGCTCGGAATATGAGGTCATGACGTGCATGTGTCTTTGGGGACGTGCGCGGGGGGGATGGGCGGCGGACGCCATGGGTGGCCGATCGATCATCCCACTGCCGACCGCGGCATTGTGCGGGCTTCGGCTTTGGCCAGTACTACATGTCTTTTCGGTCAGCAGGTACTCAGCAGATAATGCGTGCCGCATTGGTCAGTAACACAGACCAGGCTAGAGCGCTTACCGGTCGGATCCGAAGAGGCTGGAGCTTGGTGGAAGCCATCTGACTCCCGAATGGGTCGAAGCTCTTGAACCGAGGCCGGCTAGTGGATGTCTTTCCCTGGCAGAGAGGACTTGAGCAGCGCTTGTGGCTCGCATCTGCTTCCGCGTCCATAGGCCCCTCGCTCCTACCGCGCCCTCTGTGGTACACGAATCTCACGCATGTACGGCGGCTTCTCGCGTCGCGCGGCGTCGACGGTCCAATGTGCGGCCAATGTGCTCTTTCATCTGGCCCGGCAGGTCGCACGGTCAATGCTCGGAAGGGCGGAAGTCTGGCTGCGTATTCCGCAGTTCTCGAATGAGACCCCGGAGGCGCGTCGAGGTGAGCGCGTGATGGCTTGCGCGCGGTGGTACTGCTGATCAGCGCCCGCCAGCCTTTCTCGCTGGAGTCTCACTGATTCCCCAGACCAAGCACGAAAAGGCTGGGACGAGCGGACGGCGAAGCTGTGTCTGGGGGCGCACGTCTTGTTTCACGTGAAACAGCGGCCGCAGATCGTGGGACCGATCGGAGGCGTAAGCCAGTGAGTGTGCCTGGGGTCACACGATGATTGGGTCGAGGTGGCGCCGGATGCCTGATGCGTCGCGCGCGACAGCAGCGCCAGAAGACCCCTGCTTCGACGCTCTATCCCGATCTCTATCAACAGGACAGTAGATCTACTTCATCATTTCGAGCACTGGGCGGAGGTTTGAGCTTCAGGCTTTGTGTGCACGGAAGCCGTCCGTGCCGCAAGGGCGTTCTCTCGCGGTGTTTGGACGCACGGCCAGATTTGCCCGACACTCCGATCGGCCATGAACGTCGCCACTCGTCATGGCGGGGGTGATACACAACGAAGCGAAGTTGGGCACTGCAGAGAGGTGCGCTTGCTGACGTTCGCATTGCGGGGCATTGCGGGGCATTGCGGGCCGGGGAATCCGAAGACCTGCACCCACGGCGCTGTAGTCCAGAGCTGCTCGGCGTCGACACTCCAATCTTGGTGGATGGATGCTGAGAAACCGAACGAGGGTGTTCTGGCATTCAGATGCTCTCTGTACTGGGATGTGGAGCTCAGTGAGCTGGGCCGGAAGGCGATCTTCTGGTTGTGGTCGTGGGGGAAGGCCGGCGCGCCGCAGGGATAGAAGGCGCACCCCGGTCTGTTTCATGTGAAACGACTAGCCGAGACGCCGAACAGCCTGTGGGGGCCGCAGTCGAAAACGCCTCATCTCCGGCGCCGATGGAGCTTCGTTTCACGTGAAACGCGGTCAATCGATGGGGCGTAAATAGCAGAAAGGGCGCGAACCGTTCGGTTCGCGCCCTCCCTCGGGGGCAGTAAAACGTTCTACTTGGAGAGGACCTCGCTCCATTCCTTCTCGAAGTACTGCTTCGGTCGGGCCCCGATCACGGTGCCGGTGACCCGGCCCTTCTCGAAGAGGTAGACAGCAGGGATCGAGGTGATCCCGTACTCGGCGGCGATGTTGGGGTTGTTGTCGACATCCACCTTCACAACCTCGACCTGGTCCGCATACTCGACGGAGATGTCGTCAAGGATTGGTCCGAGCTTGCGGCACGGACCACACCATTCGGCCCAGAAGTCCACGATGACGGGCTTCTCGGCCATGAGGACCGAATTGGTGAAATCAGCGTCGGTGACGTTCTTGGCGTTGCTCATACCTGGTATCCGATCTTTTGTGGTTTCTCAGGCCTGCTGTGCGAGGGCGCGGGCTTCGACGTCGGCAAGGTAGTGCTCGACGTCGAGGGCAGCAACGCAGCCGGAGCCGGCAGCGGTGATGGCCTGACGGTAGGTGGGATCGACGACATCGCCAGCGGCGAAGACGCCGGGAACGCTTGTCTTGGAAGAGCGACCCTGCACGGCGATGGTGCCTTCCGCCGTCAGCTCGAGGACGTCCTTCACGAGGGCGGTACGGGGATCGTTGCCGATGGCGACGAAGACGCCGGTGACGTTGATCTCGGACTCGGATCCGTCGATGGTGCTCCGCAGCCTGAGTGCAGAGACCTTGTCGTCACCGACCACGTCTGCGACCTCGGAGTTCCAGGCGAAGCGGATCTTCTCGTGCGCGAGTGCACGATCTGCCATGATCTTCGAGGCGCGAAGGCTGTCACGGCGGTGCACGATCGTCACCGAGCGCGCGAACTTGGTCAGGAAGAGCGCCTCCTCCATCGCGGAGTCACCACCGCCGACCACGGCAATGTCCTGATCCTTGAAGAAGAAGCCGTCGCAGGTTGCACACCAGCTGACGCCGTGGCCCGAAAGCCGCTTCTCGTTCGGGAGGCCGAGTTCGCGATAGGCCGAGCCCGTCGCGATGATGACGGAACGCGCGCGGTACGTCTCGCCGCTGGCAAGCGTGACCGACTTGACCTCACCCTCGAGGTCCACCGACTCGACGTCCTCGAACTCGATCTGCGCGCCGAACTTCGCGGCCTGCTGCTCAAGCTTGTCCATGAGCTCCGGGCCCATGACGCCCTCGGGGAACCCGGGGAAGTTCTCCACCTCGGTGGTGTTCATGAGCTCACCGCCAGCGGTCACGGACCCCGCGAAAATCAACGGCTTCAGGTTGGCTCGTGCAGTGTAGATGGCAGCGGTGTATCCGGCCGGGCCAGAACCGACGACAATGACGTCGCGGATGTCTGCGGCGGTCTCTTCAATGCTCACAGGGTTTGTGCCTCTCCCTTGTTGATCTTGGCGCGGGCCGTTAGGAGCCACAACATATCGACGGGCGTCGATATTCCGGGGCGCTCTCGTCCAAGCGTACCCAAGGAAGCAGTGGGGCCCCGGAGAAGTCCGGGGCCCCACGGGCTCATCTTCACGCGCCCGGGAGACCTGCCCTCCGGGACGCCGCTGCTACTCGACCTTGATCTCAGTGAGGCGCAGACCGAAGTTGTACTGCGTCTTCGGCGCGGACAGCCTGGGAAGCGAATTGATCTGGATGATGACGTACTTGGCGCTCGGGCTGTTCGCCACCGGGACAGAAACCTGCGGTCCGGTGAACGACGTCGTTCCTGCGAGGGTGGCACCGGAGAGGCTGGGCTGGTCATTCGTGTAGATGCTCAGGTTGCCGCCGGAGCCGCCGGACTGGCTGAGAGTGACCTGCTTGACCGGAACCTTGTCCTTCAGTTCGACGGCCAGGGAGACGCTCCGGACGAACCCGCCCCAGTCCTCTCGCGCGAACTCCATGTCCGACCAGTAGGTCGCCGTGTTCCCGTCGAACGTGGCAGCGAGCTTGCTGTCGTAGTTCAGGGCGAACTGGAGGTCGTTCGGATTGATCCGCGTGACGTTGTCGATGGCTGGCGGCGCGGCCGGCGCGGTGGTCGGCGCATTCGAGGGAGCCGACGGCGCTGGCGACGCGCCCTGGTTCTGCGTCGGCTGCTGCTGGCCGCCAGCCGTCTGCTGAGGCTGCTGCGGCTGGAAGAGTCCGCCAAGCGTGGTGAAGGCGAAGATGAGGGCAGCGATGAGCACCACGGCGAGCACCCCGCCGACCAGCCACGGCACCGAACGGGGGCGGGTCTCCTCGTCGTCCTCGTCGTCGTAGTCGGTCGACGCCGCAGTCGCCCTCGCCTGCGGAGGGAGCGACGCAGCCGGGCGTGAGGAGGGATAGTGCGGACGGCCCTGGTCCGCATCCCGCGAGGCTGCTGCGTTCCCGCCCCGGGCGGCCGCGCCCGCAGCGGCGCCGGCGGCCACTCCTCCTGCGGCGGCTGCGCCCGCACGGCCCGCGTCGCCCGACGGCAGGCGGGACGGCTGCGCCCGGGTTGCAGGCTCAGAGGAAGGCCGGACCTGCGGCGCCGCGGCGGTGGGCGCCTCCCTGCCGGAGGGCTGCTGCGCAGCAGATCCGGGCTTGGCCGGCCATGGAGTCACCTTGGGGCTGGCACCGCCCGCGGTTCCCTCCTCGCCGGGACCGGTGCCGTCCGTCTGGCCCGGCGCAGAGCGCGGCGGAGTGGGCGGTGGCGGCGGGATCGACGCTGCCCCGGCTCCAGCTGCCGCCGCACCACCGGCAGCACCCGCTGCGGCGGCGCTCCCCGAACCCGAAGCCCGACCAGAACCCTGCGACGGCGTCGGGAAGCGTAACGGGGTCTGCTCCTGCGTGCCCGCGGGCGCGGCCCCGTTCCGTCCCGCACCGTTCCGCCCCGACTCGTCCTGGCCGTAGTCGTCGTACTGGATGTACCGGTCGCGGTGGTTGGGATCGTACGAGCCGTCGTACGTCTCGGGCTCGTTGGACCGCCGCTGTCCGAAGATCTCGCTGCCCAGGGTGTCCGTGAAGAACGGCTCGACGTACGGGGTGTCCTGCGGGACGATCAGGTCGAGCAGGTCCGCCGGAGACGTGTGGTTGGTGATGAGGTAGGTGGATCCGTGGCTGATGCCGAGGTCGAGGACCTGCACGGCGCCGTGGCGTTCGCCCGTGGCGACCTCACGGGCGCTCTGCGCGAGCTGGTCAGCGTTGGACGGTCCCGACACGAGGATGCTCACGGGACGGTTGAGGACCTGGTCCACGCCGTCGAGGACGAGATCGCCCTCTTGGGACGACACGATCGAGGACGTGACCTTGTACCGCCCCCCGAGCACTGTGCCGACGTCGATGGACTGGGACACGGAAACCTCCTGGTCGCTGGCGCGGGCGCGGCCGTCGGCGTTGCCCTGTGCTGCTAGTGATCCTAGCGGACCGGGCCCGCGCGCCCCTGAGCGGCGGGGTGCTCAGTCCTCGGGGAAATGCGGGTTCTGCCCCGGGGGACCCTGGAACGTGCGCCGCCCGGGCACCCGCTCGATCCGCGCGCTGGACGGCCGAGCCCGGTACATCACCGGGTCGAACTGGCCCGAGATGCGGGGGATGATGCCCGTGTCGTCGGAGATGATCTGCAGTGCGGCGGTGGCCGGGTTCTCCTCGTCGGCGCGCGCGCGGGCGGCGGCAGCGGCGCCGTCGTGCGCGGTGGCCGGCGACGGCGCCCCGGCGACCCGGGCGCCCAGCCTCCCGAGCAGCGGGCGGAGGAGGTCCTGCAGCTCGGTGACCCGGAAGAGCCGCAGGAGCACGAAGTACACGACGAGCATCGGGACCGCGATGATCGCGATGGCGGCCAGGGCAGCCCAGTTCGAGCTCCAGATGAAGCCCTCGGGCCGGTACCCGCCCAGGAGGCCGACGGCGACCGCCCCCACGAGTGCGGAGCCCGTGGCGGCGTAGCCCATGCGGATGTAGGAGCGGGCCACGTGGGCGCCGTCGAGATGGCCGAGCTGCTTGCGCAGGTAGTGGCTGCTGAGCACGACCGACAAGATGTTGCCCACGGTGTAGAGGCTCGCGATGGAGAAGATGATGTACCGCGGCGGCACGTACTGGATGGCGAAGGCGCCGACCACGTTCAGGATCGCGAGCCACAGCTGGATCTTGAACGGGGTGCGGGCGTCCTCCTTCGCGTAGAAGACGCGGGCCATCATGAAGTTCGCGCTCATGAAGGGTGTGCTCAGCGCGAGGATGCTGAGGGTCTGCGCGAGCATGACGCCGTCCGAGGCGCTGCCGCCCGAGAAGAACATGCCCAGCGGCGCCGCCAGGGCGAACAGCGCCAGCGCCGCGAAGACGGTGGCGACGGCCATGGTGCGCAGGCCGTGCGAGAGGGCCTCGCGGACGCCCGCACGGTCGCCTGCCTGCGAGGCCTCGGTCATCCGGTTGAAGAGGACTGTCGCCAAGGAGAGCGCGATGATCGAGTGCGGCAGCAGGTACAGCTGGGAGGCGATCTCCAGCACGGTGTTGCCGGGGATCTGCTGCCACAGCGGGTCGCCGGCCTCGCGCAGCCGCTCGCGCTCGGCGCCGGGCTGGGAGGCGATCTTCATGACATAGAGGAAGGTCAGCTGGCCCACGGCGGTCGTCGCGAGCGTCCACGCGCCAAGGCGGGCCGCCGTGCCGAGGCCGACCCCGCGCCAGCCGAAGGCCGGCCGGAGCCGCAGGCGGAGCCGGATGACCGGCAGGAGCAGCAGGGCCGTCTGGACGAGCACGCCGATCGTCGAGAGCCCCGCGATGAAGAACGTGTGCGCGCCGGTCCAGTTGTCCAGACTGTGTGGGTTCGTCCGGTTCGCCCCGAAGATCCACACGAACATCCCGAGGCCCGCGATCGCCACGATGTTGTTGACGATGGGCGCCCACATCGCCGGCCCGAAGGCACCGTGCGCGTTGAGGACCTGGGTCAGGAGGGCGTAGAGGCCGTAGAAGAAGATCTGCGGAAGGCACCAGAACGCGAACACCGTCGCGAGGGCCAGCTGCTGCGGGCTGTACCCCGAGGTGGTCAGCTGCATGACCCATGGCGCGGCGAGCGTGACGGCGGCCGTAAGCGTGAACATCACGAGGACGCCCAGTGTCAGGAGCCTGCTGATGTAGTCCGCTCCGCCGTCGGCCGCCTTGCTCGCCTTGATGATCTGCGGCACGAGGACCGCGTTGAACACCCCGCCTGCCACGAGGAGGAAGATCAGGTTGGGGAGGTTGTTCGCGTTGACGAAGGTGTCCGCGACCGTGGATCCGAGGCCGAGAGCGAGGATGAGCATCCATGAGCGGATGAAGCCGAGCGCCCTGGAGATGAGCGTGCCGGCGGCCATGATGGCGCTCGAGCGCGCCTCGGACGCCGGGACGGACTTGGGAGAGGCCATGCCTACCTCACGAGAGCAGGTGCTCGGGCAGCACCTCGCGGGCCAGGTCCGCGATGCGGCGCTCGTTCGGGAAGGACAGGCGCCGGGCAAGCTCCGAGATGGGGACCCACGCGACGTCGACCGCCTCGTGGTCCGGGTCGTTCTCGATGGTCAGGTCTCCCGAGACGGCGCGCAGGAGATAGTGGTGGACGGTCTTGTGCACGCGGTGCCCGGTGACCGTGAACCAGTAGTCGATGCTCCCGAGCGGGGCGAGGATCTCGCCCCGGATGCCGGTCTCCTCGCTGATCTCACGGACCGCCGCGTGCTCGTTGGACTCGCGCCCCTCCGGGTGGCCCTTGGGGAGGCACCACTCGAGCCGGCCGCCGCGGTTGAGCCGGGCGATGATCGCGACCGGCAGGTTCGGGTCGCTCGTCTCGACGACCACGCCGCCCGCCGAGACCTCCTCGACCGTGGGGAGGGAGGAGGGATAGCCGTGCCCAGCCGGGGCGATGTGCGGCCCGATTGCCGACGGCAGGGGCGCACTCCTCCTCTTCTGAGGATCGCTCGGCAACGGGATGACCATGCAGTCCACTGTAACGAACACGGCCCCTGCCGCGATTGCGCTCGGCGCGGGAGGGTCGCCCGCGCCGGGATCTGCCAAGCTTTAAGGACTATGGCATCAGATGAGACGACAGCGCAGGGCAGGCACGGGGCGGGCCTGAAGGACAAGGGCCCCCACAGCACGGGTTCGAAGGACACGATCCCCGGTGCCGGCGCGGAGGCCGCGGCCGAGACGGCCGAGGCCTTCGAGGTCGATCCGGTGGTCCTCGAGCTCGGCCGGCGCTTCGCGGAGGCGGGCTTCGAGCTCTCCCTGGTCGGCGGCCCCGTCCGCGACCTCTTCCTGGGGCGCACGTCTCCGGACCTCGACTTCACCACGGATGCCAGCCCGGACCAGACGATCGCGGCCATCAGGGGCTGGGCGGATGCGCACTGGGACATCGGCCGGGAGTTCGGCACGATCGGCCTGCGGAAGGGCGGCCATCAGATCGAGGTGACGACCTACCGGGCGGAGGCCTACGACCCGGACTCGCGCAAGCCCGCCGTCGCCTTCGGCACCGACCTCGTCGCGGACCTCCAGCGGCGGGATTTCAGCATGAACGCGATGGCGCTCCGCCTGCCCTCGCTCGAGCTGGTCGACCCCTTCGGCGGCCTCGACGACCTCCACGCCGGCGTCCTGCGCACGCCCGGCACCCCGGAGCTGTCCTTCTCGGACGATCCTCTGCGCATGATGCGCGCAGCCCGGTTCGCCTCCCAGCTCGGCGTCGACGTGGCGCCGGAGGTTCGGGCCGCGATGACCGAGATGGCCCAGCGCATCGAGATCATCTCGGCCGAGCGGGTGCGGGACGAGCTCGTCAAGCTCGTCAACGGGGCCGCCCCCCGCGCGGGGATCGACCTCCTCGTCGACACCGGCCTCGCCGCCATCGTGCTGCCCGAGATCCCGGCGCTCCAGCTCGAGGCGGACGAGCACCACCGGCACAAGGACGTCTACCACCATTCCCTCACGGTCCTCGAGCAGGCTGCCGAGCTCGAGACCGGCCCCGACGGGCCCGTCCCCGGCCCGGACTTCGTGCTGCGGTTCGCCGCGCTCATGCACGACGTCGGCAAGCCGGCCACGCGTCGGTTCGAGCCGGGCGGCGCGGTCAGCTTCCGTCACCACGACGTGGTCGGGTCCAAGCTGGTGAAGAAGCGCATGAAGGCCCTCCGGTTCGACAACGACACGATCAAGGCCGTGGCCCGCCTCGTCGAGCTGCACATGCGCTTCTACGGGTATGGGGAATCGGGCTGGACCGACTCCGCCGTCCGCCGGTACGTGACCGACGCCGGGCCGCTCCTCGAGCGCCTCCACCGGCTCACGCGCTCCGACGTCACGACACGGAACCAGCGCAAGGCCGACCGCCTCTCCTTCGCCTACGACGACCTCGAACGGCGGATCGCCGAGCTCGCGGAGCAGGAGGAGCTCGCGGCCATCCGTCCGGACCTGGACGGGCAGCAGATCATGGAGGCCCTCGGAATCCGCCCGGGGCCGCTCGTGGGACGCGCCTACGCATTCCTGCTCAACGAGCGGATGGAGAACGGGCCCGCCTCCGAGGACGAGGCGCGGGCCCGGCTGCTCGACTGGTGGGCGCAGCAGCCAGAAGCAGCCGCAGCGCCCGACGCCGCGGCAGAGGAAGAGGAGCACTAGATGCACAGCATGGGCCTCCCGGGCCAGGAAGACTACGGCCTCACGCGGCTCTGGCTCCTGCGCCACGGCGAGACGGAATGGTCCCGCAGCGGCCAGTACACCGGCCTCACCGACCTCCCCCTCACCACCGAGGGCGAGGACCAGGCGCGTCAGGCGGGCAAGACGCTCGACGGCGTCGGGTTCGGTCTCGTGCTGACCTCACCCCTGCAGCGCGCACGCAGGACGGCGGAGCTCGCCGGCTTCCCGGACGCCGAGCTGGAGCCGAACGCGGTCGAGTGGGACTACGGCGACTACGAGGGTGTGCGCTCTGCCGATGTGCGCAAGCAGAATCCCGGCTATCTCATCTGGAACGACGGGGTGCCCAACGGCGAGCTGCTGACGCACGTGGGTGACCGGGCCGATCGGATTGTCGAGAGGGTGCGGACTTCCGGCTGCGAGAACGTGCTCGTGGTAGCGCACGGCCACTTCTGCCGCATTCTGGCCGCGCGGTGGCTCGGGCTCCCCGCGACCGAAGGGCGGCACTTCATCCTCGGCACGGCGAAGGCCTGCCGGCTCGGATGGGACAAGAGGACTCCCGCGATCGAAGCCTGGGGACTGTAGCCTCCTGCCCGTACCCTCCTGCCCCGACAATTTCTTCTGGTATTTTCTTCAGCCTCCCCTTGCCTTTTATCCAGAGGCTGGGCTAGCTTTATTTCCGTGCCCGGGAATAGTTCCTCGGCGGCCCCTGAATGTCACCACGGCAGCGAAGGAGGGTGGACCAATGATCGTCACCAAGGTTCTCAACCACGGCGGCAATGATGCGGCGTGGCGGTTCCACGGCGTCCTCCCGTTCCGTGTCGAGGCATCTTCCTGACCTCTTCCTCGACGCGATCCGCGTTCTGACGGGCGGACGGTCCTGACTTCCGCGCACACCTGACGGCATCAGCCTCGCCGCGCTTCAGCCCTTCGCGCTTGGGGTCTCCGCGCGAGGCGGCACCCGGACAGGTGTGTCTGCCGCAGTTCCCGCGTTCCGTCCCGCGCCGTCGGGGCCGTTCTCACGGCCACCTACCTCCGCGCGGCCTGGGGCGGCAATTCCTCAGAATTACCCGGCCTTGAATTCCGCGCGGGCATTTTGAGCGACTTCTGCGCCCTTTTCCTGAGTATTTCTGCGCGCCCTACACGCTGTTCTTCTGCGGAATTGCCGACCCTTCTTCCATGCCGTCATCTGCCCTGCGTTGATTCCTGCTGCGCTGATTCCTTGATGGCCTCTTCGAAGGAGCTTCCCCATGCCCTCGCCCGCCCCCTCCATCACGTCGTCTCCCCTGGCGGACTCCGCCCATGCGGTGACCGTCGCGCCGCCGGCGACCGCTGCGCCGTCGTCCGTCCCCCCGATCCGGAAGGAGGTGAACAGCGTGTACCGACTCTTCCGCCACCTGCTGGGCCGCCGCATCGACGAGCGCCGCATCGAGCGTCACCGCGAGGACGCATGGCGCGCCATCGGCATGCCGATGCCCATCCACTGAGCGTGAGGTCCGGGTGCCGGATGTGAGCTGGATCTCACATCCGGCACTTGGCCGGTCCCGGTCTCGTCGTGAAGAATTCTCCCCGTGTGCGCACCGGCGCACGGGGATGGGGAATCATGCGCACCAAACTAGCCGCTGCCCTTGCGGCGCTGATCTCGGTATTCGCCCTCGTCGCGGGGGCAGCACCTGCCCAGGCGAGCACCGGTGGGACAAGCGACACGGAGCACACCGGGGTGGCCTGGATCGTGTCCTATATCCAGGGGCCGCAGGGGACGCAGCGGTCCCGCTGCTCTGCCGTGCTCGTCTCGCCGACGGTCCTGCTGACCGCCGGGCACTGCACCTACGGCGTGGTCGGGAAGACGTACGTGTCGTTCCGGTCCGAGATCTCTCAGGGGCCGACGACCGGACTTCCGCCAGCCGTGAATCCTGCCGTCGGCTACACCGCCGGCGAACTCGAGGGCCAGATCTCCGGCACGGCCCAGACGCACCCCGGCTACTCGCGGTTCACGGACCCGGACAACTGGAACGACCTCGGTGTCATCGTCCTGGACTCCCCGGTCACCCAGCCCGCCTACCCGCTCGCGGCCCTCGGAACGCTGGACGCCATCCGTCCCGGTGACGTGCCCAAGACGATCGTGAGGGCGGTGGGCTACGGCGACGTCATGGGGAAGCCGGATTCTGGCCCCCAGACGCCTACGCCGATTGCCTTCCCGATGGAGCGGCGCTACGTCGACATGCCACTGCAGGGGAAGATCGAGCACCAGATCGTCCAGGCCAACGGCAATGACAACGATGCGCGGGGCACAGGCGGCATCTGCTTCGGGGACTCGGGTGGACCCGTGTTCCTCAACGGGGAGGTCATCGGGATCGTCAGCTTCGGCAGCAAGAACTGCCGGTACACGGCCGGAATCCAGCGCGTCGACATCGCCGAGGCACAGGACTGGCTCGCCCGCGTGACGTCGGCGGTCTAGGGCGGAGGGGCCGTCTGGGGGCCGGTAGGCTCGGGGGCATGGAGTCGAGAACCGACGAGAAGCCCCCCAAGCCGTACCCGGTGATCTCGCCGACCCGCAACGACCCCCTCCTCCACACCCTCTCCGAGTCGATCGGCGGCCCCCTCGGGGACCATGCGGCGCCCGGCCTCGTCAAGAGCGGCTTCTGGACGCCCGAGCGCGTGCTCATCGTCCTGACCGCAGTGGCCGCCATCATCGGCGTCGTCATCAAGGGATACTGCCGGGCCAACGGCTGGAACACGCCCACCCACTTCTACGCCACGTGCTACTCGGACCTGCCCACGCTCTTCAAGGAGCGTGGGCTCGCCGAGGGCGTCCTGCCGTTCTTCACCCAGGACGCCCTCTTCGAGTACCCCGTGATCATGGGGCTCATCGCTGGGGCGACGGCGCTCCTCGTCCCCGGCTCGGGCGTCTCGGACGCGCGGGCCACCACCTACTTCGACATCAACGCAGCCCTCATCACCGTCATGTGGCTCGTCGCGGTCATCGCGACAGCCCGCTCCAACCGGCGGCGCCCCTGGGACGCAGCGATGCTCGCGATCGCGCCCGGCGCCATCCTCTCCGGATTCATCAACTGGGACATGTGGGCCGTCGCGCTCCTCGCGCTGGCCCTCCTCGCGTTCGCCCGGCACCGGCCGGTGTGGGCCGGGGTGTTCATCGGTCTGGGGACGGCCACGAAGCTGTACCCGATCGTCGTGCTCGGCGCCATCCTCGTGCTCTCGGTCCGTACGGGGAAGTACCGCCCGCTCCTGCTCACAGTCGCCGGAACGGCAGGGGCCTGGATTGCGGTGAACCTGCCGATCTTCCTCATGAACCCGCGCGGCTGGGGGTACTTCCTCGACTTCACCAGGGAGCGCCCGGCCGGTTTCTCCTCGATCTACTTCGCCTGGAACCTCATCGCCGAGCGGCTCCACTGGATCATGCTCGACGCCCCGGGCATCAACGCGATGGTCACCGTCTCGCTCGTGCTCCTGTGCGCGGTGATCGCCGTGATCGCGCTCCACGCCCCCAGGCGTCCGCGGCTCGCGCAGCTCGCGTTCCTCGTCGTGGCGGCGTTCATCCTGACGAACAAGGTGTACTCTCCGCAGTTCGTCGTGTGGCTCATCCCGCTGCTCGCGCTGGCTCGCCCCCGCTGGCGGGACTTCCTCATCTGGATGGCCATCGAGGCCGTCCACTGGGCGGCAGTCTGGATGTACCTCGGGCAGTGGACCAGCGGGGGACCGCCCCAGAACAACATCGACTCGCCCTACTATGTCGGCGCGATCCTCGCGCACATGGGCGCGCTCGTGTACCTGTGCGTCAAGGTCGTCATGGACATCTACAACCCCGCGGGCGACCCCATCCGCCGCAGCCGCCAGGACGACCCGCAGGGCGGCGCGTTCGACGGCGCCCCCGACGTCGTCACCCTCGACAGCCTGCGCAGCTGGTGGGAACAGCGCCGGAAGGCTCCTGTCCGTCTCTGAGGAAGCTCCGGGCGATGTCCCGAGCGCGCGCGGCGGCCGCCGGTAGGCTCGGGGCCATGTTCAGCCGCTCAAGCCCCCCAGCAACGGCAGCCCAGACTCCCCAGCCTTCCCCAGATCCCCCCGCGACGCCGGCCGAGCGGGTCCTCCGCTGGCTCCCCACGGCACTGCACGTGGCCTTCGCGCTCCTGCTCCTGATCGGGACTGTTCGCGCCCTGGCCCCGGACGCAGCCGGGGCCGCACCAGGCATTGTGCTTCCCCTCGCCGGACTCCTCGGGGCGGCGTACGCGGCCGGGACCGTGCTCCAGAAATGGCCCGCGAAGGGCCTCCCCTTCGAGCCGGCGCAGTACCGGCTGCACTGGCTCGCGGGGATGTGCGCGCTGTGGGCCGTGCTCGTGGCCGTCAGCGCGGAGTTCGTCTGGGTCGCCATCCCGTTGTTCTTCGTCCAGCTTCAGCTCCCGCTCCCGTCTCAGCCGGCTGACGAGCCGGTGCCGGGATCACAGCCCACCCCACGCGAGGAGCCCGCGCCACCCGCGCCCGTCGAGGCGACGCCTGCCGCCGCCCGGCGCACCGAACCCGCACCCAAGCCGCCGCGGGAGGAGGCCTCGGTCCGGCAGCCGGCCGCGCAGCGCCAGGACCCCCGCCTCGCAGAGGCCCTCCGGACGCTGTGCGAGCGGACCACCGCCGCATCGGCAGCGCGGGGAACGGGCCTCACCTGCCGCTTCGACCTCGAAGGGACCTCCCGCGCCCTGCCCGACGCCGCGGAGGACGCGTTCCTCAAGGCCGCCCAGGCGAGCCTCGCGAACGTCTGGCAGGACGCGCAGGCGAGCACCGCCGTCGTGCGCCTGGCCTACCTCGAGGACGAGGTGACGCTCGAGGTCCGCGACGACGGCGCAGGCTTCGACCCGACGGATGCGGCCGGGGGCGCGGCGCGCGAGAACGGGCTGCGCGTGCTGAGGGAGCGCGTCGAGGAGGCCGGCGGGGCCATGGCGGTCGCCTCGGCACCGGGCGAGGGCACGCGTGTCACCGTGAGCATCGGCACGCCCGGGACCCCCACTGCGGACGGCCACTGACCAGGACCCCGGCCCCGCAGTTTTGCGCTTTGTGACGAGGCGCTTTGCGGGGCCGCGGCGTGCCTCGGAACAATCCTGAAGAAGAATCAAGAGATCCGGTGGCAAGCCCTGGCTGGCCGGACGGCAACCCTCCTGCTGTAGCGGGGTGCTCCAGGTGAGGATTCGACGGCGCCGGCAGACCGGCGTCGTAAGTATGGCGCCCCGCGGAGCTGGACGCCGTGACACGAAGGACCTCCATGGCCACACAGCTGACCGCACCCGCCCGCGCCGGGCTCGGGGCGACGCTCCGCGCCAAGCGGCGCATCCTCGCCTCGGCGTTCGTCGGGACAACCATCGAGTGGTACGACTTCTACCTCTACGGCACGGCCTCCGCGCTCGTGTTCAACAAGCAGTTCTTCCCCGACGCCTCGCCGCTTGTCGGCATCCTCGCCTCATTCGCGACCTACGCCGTGGGCTTCGTGGCGCGGCCCCTCGGCGGGGTGATCGCGGGGCACCTCGGCGACCGGATCGGCCGGAAGGCGCTGCTCGTGTGGTCGCTCCTGACCATGGGCGTGGCCTCGACCCTCATCGGCGTCCTGCCGAACTATGCCGCGATCGGCATCCTCGCCGTGGCCGGGCTCGTGCTGCTGCGGCTCATCCAGGGCCTCTCCGCCGGCGCGGAGTGGGGCGGCTCCGCCCTGCTCTCCGTGGAGCACGCCCCCGCGGGACAGCGCGGCTTCTTCGGCTCGTTCACGCAGGTCGGCTCCGCCGCCGGCATGCTGCTGGCCACCGGTGCCTACGCGCTCGCCCAGGCCTTCCTCACCGCCGACCAGTTCCAGACCTTCGGCTGGCGCATCCCCTTCCTGTTCTCGGGCGCCCTCGTGCTGGTCGGGCTGTGGATCCGTCTCGGGGTGACCGACGCCGACGAGTTCACCGCCGTGCAGGAACAGGACCGCGTCGTGGCGCGGCCGGTGGTCCGGGTGCTCCGCGAGCACCCGCGCGGGATCCTCGTCACGGTCGGCCTGCGCCTGGTCCAGCCGGCCATCTACACCCTCATGACCGTCTACATCCTCGGCTACCTCAAGGACCGCCGCGAGGACACGGCGTCGGGGCTCACCGCCATCCTCATCGTCTCGGCGATCGGCCTCTTCTCGGGCCCGTTCTGGGGCTGGCTCTCTGACCGGATCGGCCGCAAGCGGATCGCCGTGGGCGCCGCAATCGGCGTCGCGGTGCTCATCTGGCCGTTCTTCTGGTTCCTGGACCACGGGAACCTCGCGTTCCTGCCCCTCGTCCTGCTCGTGGGGATGAACATCCTGCACGACGCCATCTACGGTCCTCAGGCCGCGTGGTTCGCCGAGCAGTTCCCCACCGAGCTGCGCTACTCGGGAGTGTCCTTCGGGTACCAGGTCGGCACCGTCCTCTCCGCCGCGATCACCCCGCTCGTCGCTGCCTCGCTCCTGCAGGCCGGCGGCGGTCAGCCGTGGCTCGTGTGCGGCTGGTTCGTGTTCCTCGCGATCCTCACCACCGCCGCCGCACTTGCTGCGAAGGACCCCGTCCGGGGACGCGCTGCCCAGACCGCACTCAAGGAGGCCTCGTGACCAAGCCGCTGCTCCTCAACGCTTTCGAGATGCTCGTGCCCGTGCACCAGTCGCCCGGGCTGTGGCGCCACCCCGACTCCGGGGCGCACCGGTTCGCCGAGCTCGGGTACTGGACGGACCTCGCGAAGGCACTCGAGGACGGCGGGTTCCATGGAATCTTCTTCGCCGACATCCTCGGCCAGTACGACGTCTACGGGGGCTCCGCCGACGCCGCCGTGCGCGGGGGCGTGCAGTACCCCACGCTGGATCCGCTGCTCATCGTCTCGGCCCTCGCGGCCGCCACGGAGCGGCTCGGCTTCGGGGTCACGGCCTCGGTCACCTACGAGCACCCGTACCTGCTCGCCCGCAAGTTCGGCACGCTCGACCACCTCACCGGCGGGCGCGTCGGGTGGAACATCGTGACCTCGTACCAGGAGTCGGCCGCCAGGAACCTCGGCCTCGACACCCAGATCCCGCACGACGAGCGCTACGACCGCGCCGAGGAGTTCATGGACGTGGTCTACAAGCTCTGGGAGGGCTCCGTCCACGACGGGGCGGTGCTCGCGGACGCCGCGGCCAACGTGTTCGTGGACCCTGCGGGGGTGCGGGGGATCGGGCACGACGGCGACGTGTACCGGGTGCCCGGGCCCGCGCTCGTGGGGCCATCCCCGCAGCGGACCCCGCTCCTGTTCCAGGCCGGCGCGTCGGCGCGCGGGCGCGCCTTCGCAGGGCGGCACGCCGAGGCCGTGTTCTTCGCCGCCTCCACCCCGGCCCAGGCGCGCAAGTACACGGACGGGCTCCGCGCCGAGCTGGCCGCGGCCGGGCGCGCCCCGGAGTCGGTCAAGGCCTTCAACATCGCCACCGTGATCGTGGCCGAGACCGACGAGGCGGCCGCGGCGAAGCTCGCCGACTACGAGGCGCACGTGGACACCGATGCGGCGCTGGCGCTGTTCGCCGGCTGGACCGGCCTGGACCTCTCCGGCCTCGACCAGGACGCGCCCCTGACGTACATCAGGAGCGAGGCCAACCAGTCCGCCCTCGCGCAGTTCACCCTGCTCGACCCCGACCGCACCTGGACCCTGCGCGAGGTCGCGAAGTTCGTCTCGATCGGCGGACGCGGGCCGGTGATCGTCGGTTCCCCGACGACCGTGGCGGACGAGCTCGAGCGCTTCGCCGAGGAGGGCGGCATCGACGGGTTCAACCTGACCTCGGCGGTACGCCCCGCGGACCTGCTCGAGTTCGCCCGTCTCGTCTCGCCCGAGCTGCGCCGGCGTGGCCTCCTCGCCGAACCCGCTCCCGGCGCGACGTTCCGCGAGGCTGTCCTCGGGAAGGGCCCGCGGCTCGCCGCGGACCATCCGGGTGCCGCCGCGCGCGTCCCGGTGGGCTGAGGCGGTAGCCCACGGGGCGTACTCGTGGGCGCGGCACAATGGAGCGGTGACATCTCCGGCGGCCCCGAAGCCCTTCGACCTCGCCCGCATCGGTGCCACCCTGCCGTTCGCGGGCTCGCTCGGGGAGCTCGAGGCGGTACTCACCCGGGACACGGGCGTGGCTGCCGTGGTCCAGGCACCCCCGGGGACCGGGAAGACGACGCTCGTCCCGCCGCTCGTGGCGAACCTCGGGCTGCGGGCCCCGGACCGGCCCACGCCCACGGCGCACGACGACGGGGCACCGCCGCGCGTCGTCGTCACCCAGCCACGCCGGGTCGCCGTCCGGGCGGCCGCCCACCGGCTCGCGGCGCTGGACGGAAGCCGCGTGGGGGACCGCTCCGGCTACACGGTGCGCGGTGAGCGGAAGGCCGGCGGTTCGGCCCTGGTCGAGTTCGTGACCCCTGGGGTCCTGCTGCGCCGGCTCCTCGCCGATCCCGGGCTCGACGGCGTGGCCGCCGTGGTGCTGGACGAGGTCCACGAGCGCGGGCTCGAGACCGACCTCCTCGTCGGGATGCTCGCCGAGGTCCGTCAGCTGCGCGGCGACCTCACCCTCGTGGCGATGTCCGCGACCGTCGACGCCCCGCGGTTCGCCGCGCTCCTCGCGGACGACGCCGGCCGCCCGGCCCCCGTCGTCGACTGCCCCTCGGCGCTGCACCCGCTCGAGGTGGGGTGGGCGCCGTCGACCGCTCCGCGGCTGGACGAGCGGGGGGTGACGCGCGCGTTCCTCGACCACGTCGCCGACACGGCGGGCGCAGAGCACGCCGCGGCGCGCGCGGCAGGGCGGGACGTGGACGCGCTCGTATTCGTCCCCGGCGCCCGGGAGGTGCGGCACGTGGCGGACCGGCTGAGATCGCGCGTGCGGGGGACCGATGTCCTCGAGCTGCACGGGCAGGCCCCTCCGGCGGAGCAGGACCGGGCGGTGTCGGGCCGAGGCCCGGGGGACGGGCCCCGCATCGTGGTCTCGACGGCGCTGGCCGAGTCCTCGCTCACGGTGCCGGGGGTGCGGCTCGTTGTCGACTCGGGACTGGCCCGGGAGCCCCGGCGCGACGCATCCCGCGGGATGTCGGGGCTCGTGACCGTCTCGTGCTCGCGGGCCTCGGCCGAGCAGCGGGCGGGACGCGCCGCGCGCCAAGGGCCAGGGTGGGTGGTGCGCTGCTACGACCAGCGGGCCTTCGCCGCAGCGCCAGCCCATTCGACGCCGGAGATCGCCTCGGCGGACCTGACGGAGGCCGCCCTCGTCCTCGCGTGCTGGGGAGCGCCCGGGGGGCAGGGACTCGCACTCCCGGACGCGCCCCCCGGCGCGGCACTGGCCGACGCCGTGGCGGTGCTGTCGGCCATCGGGGCCGTGGACGATTCCGGCCACGCGACGGGGTTCGGACGCACGCTGGCGCTCATCCCGGCTGACCCGCGCCTCGGCCGGGCACTGCTCGAGGGGGCTCCGCTCGTGGGCGCGCGGATGGCGGCAGAGGCGATCGCGATGGTGGCCCGCGACCTGCGGCCGCCGGGGTCCGACCTCGGCCGGCTCCTCGCCGCGCTGCGCTCGGGCCGCGACCCGCAGGCCCGTGCCTGGGCGCACGAGGTGCGGCGCTTCGAGCGCCTCGCCGGCCCCGGCGGTGACGCTGGCCCCGGGGGCGACGCCGGCCCGGCAGTGGCGGCGGCGACCGACGCCGAGAAGGCCGGCGTGGTCGTCGCGCTGGCATTCCCGGGCTTCGTGGCCCGGCGTGTGCAGGGTGACCGCGAGCAGTACCTGCTCGCGTCCGGCACGCGCGCAGGCCTTCCCGCCGGCAGCCCCCTCGCGGGGCACGAGTGGCTCGCCGTGGCCGACGCCGCGCGGGCGGCGGGCCGGGATGCGGCGGGGACGGGCGCCGTCGTGCGTGCGGCCGCCCCGATCACCCAGGAGGCCGCAGAGCTCGCCGCCGCGCACCTGCTCACCGACAGGGTCGAGGCGCGGTTCGAGAACGGCCGCGTCGTGGCACGACGCGAGCGGCGGCTCGGCGCGATCCAGCTCGCCTCCACACCAGTGCGGCCTGGGCGCGAGGAGGGGCACGCGGCGGTCGCCCGCGCGCTGGAGGCCCAGGGGCTCGGGGCGATCGGCTGGTCCGGCGGTGCTGCCGCGCTGCGCCGCCGGCTCGCACTCGTGCGCCGCGAGCTCGGCGACCCCTGGCCCGACGTGTCCGAGCCCGCCCTGCTGGCCCGGCTGGAGGACTGGCTCGCCCCGGAGCTCGACTCGCTGGCCGGCGGGGCGAGCGTGCGGGGGATCGACCTCGCAGAGCCCCTGCGCCGGCTCCTGCCCTGGCCGGAGGCTGCGCGCCTCGACGAGCTCGCACCCGAGCGGCTCGAGGTGCCCAGCGGTTCGCGCGTGCGGATCGAGTACCCGGAGGCTGCCGACGCGGGTGACGACGGAGCGGCCCGCTCTGGCCCCCAACCGGTCGTCGCGGTCAAGCTCCAGGAGTGCTTCGGGTGGGCCGAGACGCCGCGGCTCGTCGACGGGCGCGTGCCGGTGCTGTTCCACCTGCTCTCCCCGGCCGGGCGGCCGCTCGCCGTGACCGGGGACCTCGCATCGTTCTGGTCGGGGCCGTACGCGCAGGTGCGGGCCGAGATGCGCGGGCGGTACCCCAAGCACCCGTGGCCCGAGGACCCGTGGACGGCCATCGCGACGGCCAGGACCACGCGCCGCATGTAGCGGGTGCGGGTTCAGGCTCGGCGTACGATCGGGCCCATGGACGCGCCCCCCATGCCGGCCCGCACTCGGCCCGCCACCGCCGACGACTGGCCCCGCATCCGCGACATCTACGCGGCGGGGATCGAGGCCGGCGACGCCACGTTCGAGTCGGCACCGCCCGCCACGTGGGAGGCCTTTGCGGCGACCAAGGAGTTCGTGCTCGTCGCCGAAGGCTCCACGGACGGCCACACGGCGGACGTCCTCGGCTGGACGGGTGCCGCCCGGGTGTCCGCGCGCGAGGTGTACCGCGGCGTGGTCGAGCACTCGCTCTACGTGGACCCCGCCGCGGGGGGCCGCGGCGTGGGGACCCTGCTCATGGGAGCGCTCCTCGACGCCTCCCGGAACCGGGGGATCTGGACCGTCCAGGCCACCGTGTTCCCCGAGAACCTGCCGAGCCTCGCCCTGCACCGCAAGTTCGGCTTCCGGGAGGTCGGCCGCCGCGAACGCATCGCGCTCATGGCGCACGGCCCACTCGCGGGCACCTGGCGGGACACGGTGCTGCTCGAGCTGCGGCTGTGACGCGTGCGAAACTGCACAACTCGCAGCAGCGACGCCGTTGAACCACGTCGATGCGGCCGCGAGTTGTGCAGTTTGTGACGCAGAGCCGCCGAGCCGGGCACCCTAGGCTGTGGCCATGGGGAATTTCCGTGTGGCCGCTCTCGTCCTCGCCGCCGCGCTGACGGGCGCGGTCCTCACCTCGTGCGATGACGGCCGCCAGACCGGTGCCAAGCAGGCCGCGGGAGAGCTCGCGGCGGCGCTCTCCGCGCTCGACGTCTCGCACGCTCCCCTGAAGGGGACGGACCCCGCGGCGGCCCAGGAGAAGGTCGAGTCGACGGTGAAGGGGCTCGGCGAGGCCAAGCCGACGGTCACCGCCGGCGATCCGAAGCTCGACGGCGACAAGGCCAACGTTGTGCTCGACTACTCGTGGAAGCTTGCCGGGCAGGAGTGGTCCTACCAGACGACGGCGCAGCTCGCCCGGGAGGGGGACCGGTGGCTCACGCAGTGGAAGCCGGACCTGCTCGCGCCCCAGCTCGGCGAGGCCGAGGTCCTCACGCTTGCAACCACCGCCCCGCCGCGCGCGGACATCCTCGGCGCTGGCGGAACTGCCCTCGTCACCGCCCGCCCGGTCCTGCGGGTGGGGATCGACAAGGCGAAGGTCCCCGCCGAGGGCCAGGCCGACGCCGCAGCCAAGCTCGCCGCCCTCCTCAAGGTGGATCCGGCCGAGTACGCGAAGCAGGTCGCCGCCGCAGGGGAGAAGGCGTTCGTGGAGGCCATCGTGCTCCGCGACGAGGCGGGGCGCACCCCCACTGACCTGGAGATCGCCGCCGTCCCCGGGGCGATCACCGTCAAGGACACGATGCCGCTCGCCCCGACGCGCACCTTCGCCCGACCCGTGCTCGGCACCGTCGGCCCTGCCACCGCCGAGCAGGTCCAGACCTCCAACGGCGCGCTCCAGGCCGGCGACACCACCGGAGTCGCCGGCCTGCAGGCGCAGTACGACTCGCAGCTGCGCGGGAAGGACGGCCTCGCCGTCTACGCCCAGCCCGCTGACCTCACCCCCGAGAAGCTCCGCACGACGCCGGGCGCCCGCCGCACGCTCTTCGAGTCCGCGCCCGTGCCGGGCACCCCACTCACGACCACGCTGGACCTCAGGCTCCAGCAGCTCGCCGAGGACACGCTGGCCGGGGTCGGCCCGGCGTCGGCGATCGTGGCCCTGCGGCCCTCCGACGGCGCCGTGCTCGCCGCGGCCTCCGGGCCCGGCAGCAACGGGTACAACACGGCGATGCTCGGGCAGTACGCGCCCGGGTCGATCTTCAAGACGGTCGACTCGCTCGCCCTCATCCGGCAGGGGGCGACCGCCGAGACCCGCGTGCAGTGCACCCCGACCCTCACCGTGGACGGCCGGACGTTCTCCAACGCCCCCGGCTACCCGGCCTCGTCCCTCGGGGACGTGACGCTGCGGGACGCGTACGCGCACTCCTGCAACACGGCCTTCATCGCGCAGCGGGACAAGGTCTCGCAGGCGCAGCTCGAGTCAGCGGCGACGTCGCTCGGCGTGGCCGTGGACGCCCCCAGGCTCGGCGCCGCCGCCTTCCTCGGGTCCGTGCCCGGGGACGCCGCCGGGACCGAGCACGCCGCCTCGATGATCGGGCAGGGCAGGATCCTGTTCTCCCCGCTCGCCGCCGCGGTCATGGCCGGCTCGGTCGTGAAGGGCGCGCCCGTCTCGGCGCAGCTCGTCCTCGGCGGGTCTACGCCCTCTGGCAGCGCCCCCCCGAGCACGACGCCGGCCGGGTCGCCGAGTGCCTCGGCCAGCCCCGCGGCGTCGTCCGCGCCGGCCGGGCCCCCAGTCACCGCCGCGGAGGCGGCTGTCCTCCAGGACCTCATGCGCGCTGTGGTGACGAGCGGGCACGCCGGCTTCCTCGCGGATGTGCCCGGCGGACCGGTCGGGGCCAAGACCGGCACGGCGGAGTTCGGCACCGACACGCCGCCGAAGACCCATGCCTGGATCATCGGCACCCACGGCGACCTCGCCGTCGCGGTCTTCGTCGAGGAGGGAGGGCTGGGAGCGACCATATCCGGCCCGCTGCTCGACCGGTTCCTCACGCAGGCCGGGTAGACGCCGCCGGCGCCCGGCGGGTCAAACCGGGCTGGACGGGGCGATCATAGAGGTAGGGGCAGCTCCCAAGCAGAGGGAGCCCCACGTGGCCTGTTGGGTCTTCCCGCCGGCCGGCCCCTCGTCAGGCAGGCGGAATCCCATGTATCCCGAAACGAAGCGGCCCCGGAATGACGGGCGGGGCCGCAGCCCACGCTTTCCCGCCCTGGCCTTCCGCGAGGACCCCGTCCCGCAGCCGCCGGCAGTTGACCTCCGCTCGTCTCAGCGAAGCAACGAATTGCTCGACTGGCTGCTCTCGGCGGGGCTCAGCGAGGACCAGGCGCGCGCCGAGACTGTGCGCCTTATGGCTGGTGACGTCTGGGGCGGCTAAGACCCTTCACACGAGCTCCGCGGGGGACGCCAGCAGTAGCCGGGCCTCTCAGCCTTCGGAGAGCCGGCCGCTCCTCTTCTGCAGCCTGTCGATGTGCTCGGATGCCTCGGCCTTGCTCAGGTCGGCGGGAAGCTCCTCGCCTGCCTCGCGTGCGAGGGTGTCGAGATAGCTGCGCTGGGCGGCGGTCATCGGCTCGTCCCCGGTCACCCAGTCTTCGGGGTCCCTGTCCAGACCGCCGCGCGGCTCCGGTTCCGGGCTGCCGATCGTCTCCTTGTGATCCATGGACTGGCCCTGCCCAGCGCGGCTGCGGCCCAAACCGGGCGTGTCCGGCGGCCGCTCACCGCCCTGGGCGTGGGGGCGGATATCCTCGTGACCGACCACGGGTCCACACCCACGAGACCGCATCTCCCACCGACCACGGCATCGAGGCACTCACCTCATGAGCTCCCGCACCGCCAGTCCCGCAGCCCTCCGCGCGGCTGCCCTCGCGACCTTCACAGTCTTCGCGACCAACGGCTTCATCTTCGCGTCGTGGGCAGCGCGCATCCCCTCGGTCACCTCGACCCTCGGGATCACGACCGGCGAGATGGGACTCCTGCTCTTCGTCGGTGCAATCGGCTCCCTCATCGCCCTTCCGCTCACGGGGACGGTCGCCGACCGGATCGGCCTCAGGCGGACGGTGCGCTTCGGCGGCGGCCTCGCGATCACCGGCGGCGCCGTCATCGCCGTCGGCCTCCTGATCCGCTCGCCCGTCGCCGTGGCTGCGGGCCTGGCAGTCTTCGGGGCTGGAATCGGATTCTGGGACGTGGCCCAGAACCTCGCCGGCGCCGATGTCGAGCACCGCCTCGGCCGGACCATCATGCCGCAGTTCCACGCGGCCTTCAGCGGCGGCGCGTTCCTCGGCGCGGTCGTCGGCGCCGGGCTCAGCGCGGCGGGCGTGGACCTGCCGCTGCACCTCTTCGGGATCATCCTGGCTGTCGTGCTCGTCATGGCAGTCGCCCCGCGCCACTTCCTGCCGCACACGCACGACGCCGGCCACACCGGTGGCGCCGCCGGCGCGCCCGGGGAGGCGGCAGCCGCCGGCAAGGGGGGCGCGCTCGAAGCGTGGCGGGATGCGCGCACGGTGCTGATCGGCGTCGTCGTGCTCGGGGCGACGCTGACCGAGGGGGCAGGCAACGACTGGATCTCCAAGGGTGCAGTGGACGGCCTCGGGGCCAGCGAGGCCGCGGGCGCCGGGCTGTTCGCCGCATTCGTCGGCGCCATGACCCTCGCCCGCTGGTTCGGGGGTCCGGTCATCGACAGGATCGGGCGCGTGAGCGCGCTGCGCATCAGCATGGTCTCCGCATTCATTGGCCTCGTGGCATATTCCCTTGCCGGCACCTATTGGATTGCGGCCGTCGGGGCGGTCCTCTGGGGGATCGGCGCCGCCCTGACCTTCCCGATGGGCATGTCCGCTGCGGCGGACAACCCCCGCAAGGCCGCAGCGCGCGTCTCGGTCGTCTCAACGGTCGGGTACGTCGCGTTCCTCGCCGGGCCCCCCTTCCTCGGCCTTCTCGGCGACCATGTCGGCCTGCGCCCCGCACTCCTCGCGATCCTCGTGCCCATCGCGGTCGCCCTGCTCCTGGCGGGCGTGACACGGAAGGAGACCGTGACGGCCGAGGAGACTGCGCAGTAGGGTTCTCCCCATGAGCCCCTCCCGCCTCAGCGTCCGCCGGCTGCGGCCGCCCGGCATACCGTTCCACGTCGTGGCGGGCATGGACCGAAGGATCGTCCGCGCGGTTGCCGCAATGCCCGCCGGCCCGTGGGACGGGGCCTTCTCCTGGCTCACCCGCGCCGCCACCCGCTCCGTGCTGTGGATCGCCATCGCGGCGGGCCTCTCGACCAGGAAGGGACCGCCGCGGCGTGCCGCCGCGCACGGTCTGCTCGCGGTCGCGGTCGCCTCCGCGGGCGTGAACCTGATCGCGAAGCGTCTCCTGCCGCGCACGCGCCCCCACCCCGAGAGCCTCCCGGCCCACAGGTTCCTCCACCCGCAGCCGACCAGCTCCTCCCTCCCGAGCGGCCACTCGGCGTCGGCCGTCGCGTTCGCCGCCGGCGTCGGTATGGTGAGCCCAACCCTCGGCGCCGCGCTCGCCCCGCTCGCGGCCGGCGTCGCATACTCGCGCGTGCACACGGGCGCCCACTGGCCGAGCGACGTCGTCCTCGGCTCGGCGCTCGGCGCCGGGGCTGCCTTCGCGACCCGGACATGGTGGCCCCGCCAGGAGGCCGCGCCGGAGCCCAGCTCGACGCCGGCGCCGGCACCCGCCCTCGAGGGCGGTGAGGGCCTCGTGATCGTGGTGAACCCGCTCAGCGGCAGCACGGAGGAGAGCGTCCGCTCGAGCCTGGCGACCCTGTTCCCCCGCGCCGAGGTCCACGAGCTGCGGGAGGACGAGGATGCGGTCGAGGCCGGCCGCGCTCTGGCGGCGCGTCCGGGAGTGCAGGCCCTCGGAGTGTGGGGCGGCGACGGCACGGTCGGAGCCATCGCCGGGGTCTGCGCGGAGACCCGCCTCCCCCTCGTCGTCCTGCCCGGCGGCACCTTCAACCACTTCGCCCGGGACGTCGGCGCGCTCGAGCCCGACGAGGTCGCCGAGGCTGTCGGGGCAGGCCATGCCATCCGCTGCGACCTCGGCCGGGTGCGGGTGGAGCGCGGAGCGCTCGAGAAGCCGGACGTGAGCCACGCCGTCATGCTCAACACCGGCAGCATCGGCGTGTACCCGAACCTCGTGCGCCGCCGCGACCATCTGCTCCGCCGCTTCCCGGCCCTGGGCAAGCGGGGGGCCGCAGCGCTGGCAGCACTCGCCACCTTCTCGGCCTCGACCCCCACACGGCTCGCGGTCGACGGCGGCCGGCACAGGCTCTGGATCCTCTTCATCGGCAGGGGCCGCTACTGGCCGCGCGACCTCGCACCGCTCGAGCGCCCCATCGTGGACGACGGCGTCCTCGACCTCCGCGCGATCGGCGCCGGTCCGCGCTTCGCCCGCCTCAGGGTCCTCGGCGCGGTCGCGACGGGCACCACCGAGAAGAGCCCCGTGACCCACATGTGGGAAGCCGGGACGCTCGACGTCGCCGCGCGCAAGGGCGCGCTCATTCTGGCGGTCGACGGCGAGGTCATCCCCGGCGTTCGCCGCGCTACCATCACGGTCGAGCCGGGCGCACTGACCGTCTACTCACCGCGGGGGGCCGGACCGGATCAGGCGGAGTAGTCCTTCAGGAGGACACGGACGTCCCGCGGGTGCAGAGGTTCATCCTCCCGGGCGTCGCGGCGGTCCCCCGAGCGGCATAGCGTGGAGGTGTCGGTCCACCGCGAACCCAAGGGGAGTGTCATGATCCAGGCCCGAGACCTGGCCAAGGTCTACGGCGCGAAGACCGCCGTCGACGGCGTCACCTTCACAGTCCACCCCGGTCGCGTGACCGGCTTCCTCGGCCCCAACGGCGCTGGCAAGTCCACGACGATGCGCATGATCATGGGATTGGACGCCCCGACGCGCGGCACCGTGACCGTCAACGGCGAGCCGTACGCGAAGCACCGGGCGCCGCTGCGCGAGATCGGCGCGCTCCTCGAGGCCCGCGCCGTCCACCCCGGCCGGAGCGCCTACAGCCACCTGAGGGCCCTCGCCGCGACCCACGCCATCCCCACCTCGCGCGTCGACGAGGTCATCGACATGACCGGGCTCGGCGCCGTCGCCCGCAAGAAGGTCAAGGGGTTCTCCCTCGGCATGGGACAGCGCCTCGGCATCGCCGCGGCGCTGCTGGGCGACCCCCAGGTCGTAATCCTCGACGAGCCGGTGAACGGCCTCGATCCCGAGGGCGTCCTGTGGGTCCGCAACCTCGTGAAGTACCTCGCCTCGGAGGGCCGCACGGTGTTCCTCTCGAGCCATCTCATGAGCGAGATGTCCCAGACCGCGGACCACCTCATCGTGATCGGCCGCGGCAGGATCATTGCGGACGCCCCGATCCAGGACATCCTCGACGGCCGGGGGGAGCTGCGCACCCGGGTCCGTACCGACAGTCCCGAGCAGCTTGCCGCGCTCCTGGCCCGCGAGGGCGTGAGCATCCAAGCCAAGGACCGCGAACTCCTCGAGGTCTCCGGGCTCGAGCCGCGCGAGATCGCCCAGGCGGCGCTCGGCGCGGGCGTCCTCGTCTACGAGCTGACCCCTCTGACCGCAAGCCTCGAGGAGGCCTACCTCGAGCTGACCAAGGACGACGTCGAGTACCGCTCCGAGACCAGCCACGCGCACGACGCCGGCCCCTCGCCAGAGCAGCCCGCCGCGCCCGCCGCTGTGCAGGGCGCCCATCACCAGGAGGCGAACCGATGAGCACTGCAGTCCACCCCGCCCGCCGGGCCGGTGCGCCGGCGCTCACCGGGCCGAACTTCTTCCGGGTCCTGGCCTCGGAGCGCATCAAGCTCTTCTCGCTCCTGTCCACGCGGATCCTCCTGCTCTGCGCGGTCGCGCTCATGGTCGGGTTCTCCGCACTCCAGGCGTGGGGCGTCGGGCAGGCCCTCACCGCGCAGCGCAGCGGTGCGACAGAGCCGCGCGAGGCGATCGACGTCGCCTCGATCGTGCCGCAGCTGCCGTCCGCGGGCGTGTCCTTCTCCCAGCTCATCATCGGCTCCCTGGCCGTGCTGATGATCAGCGCTGAGTTCACGTCGGGCTTGTCGCGCGCCACCTTCGCTGCGGTCCCCAAGCGCTGGCCAGTGCTCAGCGCGAAGGCCGTCTACGCGGTCGTCCTCGGATTCGTCGTCACCTACGTCGGCGCATACCTGGGCGGCCTCGTCGCCCAGCCCATCCTCGGCAACTACGACCTGCACCTCGACATGGCCAGCTGGGACATCCAGCGGCACATGCTCCTGAGCGCCGCGTATGTCGCCGCGGTCGCCCTCATGGGCCTCGGCCTCGGCGCGCTCCTGCGGAATTCGGCGGGCGCGATCGTGCTCCTCGTCGCGGCGCTGTTCGTCCTCCCGATCATCTTCCAGCTCATCCCCGGCGACTTCTTCAAGGAGGCGCGCAAGTACCTCCCGACGAACGCCGCAAACGCCATGATGGAGGCAGGCTCGACCGCCCCGCTCAACACGGCGTACCTCGAGCCGTGGCAGGGCACCCTGGTCCTTGCCGCCTATGTCGTGGCGCTGCTCGTGGCGGCGTTCGCGACGCTCCGGCAGCGGGACGTCTAGGAACGAGCCCGGACAGGCCAGGAGAGGAAGTGCACGCGCCACCCGCGCCGTCCACAGCGTTCGCGGTCCCCCCACGGCGGGGCCGCGTCCGCGCGTATCTCGCCGACCACCCGCTGACGATGGACTGGATTGTCGTGGGTGCCGCGGTGTTCCTTGCCGTGCCGCTGCTCGTCGAGCTTGCCGTGCACGGGCGCTGGTGGCTGTTCGCCCTCCTGGGGATCCAGCAGGTCGCCCTCGCCGGACGGCGCCGCTCCCCGTGGGCCGTCCTCGTCGTCACCGTCGCGATCGACGCTGCCCTGCTCTACCAGTCACCGAACAGTTCGGTGATGAGCGCGGCGATCTTCTTCGCACTCTATGCCGTGGCCGTCGTGGCCCCTGCTCCGGTCGCGTTCGGGGCCTCCGTCCTCGCCTCGGTGCCCGCGTCCGTGTACTACGCATTCGTCTACACCCCCCACGGTCCGGAGATCCCGGACAACGCGCGGTACGTGGGCCTGGTCGCGGCCGTGTCCGTGCTCCTCATGGACCTGCTCGCCGCGGGACTGGGCATCTGGGTCCGCGGCACGCGCGAGCACCAGGCTGAGGTGCGCGCCTGGGCCATGCGGCACGCCGAGCTCGCCTCGGCCCAGGAGCGCAACCGGATCGCCCGCGAGATGCACGACGTCGTGGCGCACTCCCTGACGGTCATGATCGCCCTCAGCGACGGCGCTGCGAAGGTGACGGGGAAGGACCCTGCCCGGGCGCAGGACGTCCTCGGGGAGCTGTCGCGCACCGGCCGCACCGCCCTGTCCGACATGCGGCGGGTCCTCGGGGTCCTGCGCGAGGACTCGGGGGAGGCGAGCCGCACGCCCTCACCTGGGACGGAGAGCCTCCAGTCGCTCGTCGCGGGCTTCCGCACTGCAGGCCTCCCCGCCGCCCTGACCCTCACCGGTGCGCCGCTGCCGGCCGACCCGGCGTTCCAGCTCGCGGTGTATCGGATCGTGCAGGAGTCGCTGACGAACGCGCTGCGGTACGCGCGCGCCGTCGGACGGGTGGGGGTCGAGGTGGCCCGGGAGGGGGGCACCGTGCGGATCCGTGTCGAGAACGACGGCGCCGCGCGGGACGCCGGGTCGGCCCGCCTCGGCACGGGGGGCGGGATCGCGGGCATGCGGGAACGCGCGGCGCTGTACGGCGGGACGCTGCACGCGGGTCCGCGCGACGGGGGAGGATGGGTCGTGGAGGCCACGCTGCACTGGAACGAGGGGGACGCATGACGGAGGCTGGCGGCGGATCCGGGGACGGGACGCTGAGGCTGCTGCTCGTGGACGACCAGCCGCTGCTGCGGATGGGCTTCCGCCTCGTCCTGGAGTCCGAGGACGGCATCGAGGTGGTGGGCGAGGCGGGCGACGGCGCCGAGGCGGTGCGGCTCACCGCGGAGCTCGCGCCCGACGTCGTGCTCATGGACGTGCGCATGCCGGTCATGGACGGGATCGAGGCCACGAGGCAGATCGCCGCGGCCCACAGCGCCGCCCGCGTCATCATCCTCACCACGTTCGACCTCGACGAGTACGCCTTCGCCGGCCTGCAGGCCGGCGCGTCGGCGTTCCTGCTCAAGGACGTCGCCCCGTCCGAGCTCGTGACCGCCGTGCGCCTCGTGGCGAGCGGCGACGCCGTCGTGAGCCCGCGCGTGACCCAGCGGCTCCTCGAGACCTTCGTGCGCGGGCAGGGCGCTGGCCCTCCGGCGGCCCAGCCCGCCCCGGACCCGCTGCTGAAGGACCTCACACCTCGGGAGCTCGAGGTCCTCCGCACCATCTGCGAGGGCCTGAGCAACGCCGAGATCGCGCACCGCTTCTTCCTCTCCGAGGCCACCGTGAAGAGCCACGTGCGGCGCATCCTCACCAAGCTGCACCTGCGGGACCGCGTGCAGGCCGTCGTCTACGGCTACGAGACCGGCCTCATCATCCCCAGCAACCCGGACTTCTGAACCTCCCTGCGCTGAGGGGTCATTTCCCTGCGCCGCGTGACGCGCGGCCCGGCCGGGGCGACAATGGCCCCCATGAGGCCCTTCCTCCTGATCGGCTCCCGGGACCACGACGAGGTCGCCGACGACGAGTACCGTGCCTTCTGCGCCTACGGCGGCCTCGCCCCGGAGCAGCTCCACCGCGCCCGCGCGGAGGCCGCGCCGCTGCCGGAGATCCACCTCGAGGACTACTCGGGCGTGATCCTCGGCGGGAGCCCGTTCACCGCATCCGATCCGGTCTGGGAGAAGTCGCCGCTGCAGAAGCGCGTCGAGGCGGACATCCGGGTGCTCCTGGACCAGATCGTGGCCGAGGACTTCCCGTTCTTCGGCGCGTGCTACGGCGTCGGGCTCCTCGGCACGCACCGCGGCGCCGTCGTCGACCGCCGCTTCGGGGAGCCGGTGGGACCCGTGAAGGTGAGGCTCTCCGCCGTCGGGCTTGCCGATCCGCTCTGCGCCGGCGTGGATGTCGCGTTCGACGCCTACGTGGGGCACAAGGAGGCCATCCGGAGCCTGCCGCCCGACGCCGCGCTGCTCGCCGGGTCGGACACGTGCCCGGTGCAGATGTTCCGCTTCCGCCGGAACCTCTATGCGACCCAGTTCCACCCCGAACTCGACCTCGCCGGCCTCGAACGCCGCATCGACGCCTACCGGCATTCGGGGTACTTCCCGCCCGAGGAGGCGGAGGCCGTCAAGGAGCGGGCCAGGGGAGCGCGCGTGAACGAGCCCCAGAAGATCCTGCGCAACTTCGTGCAGCGGTACGCGCGGCCGTGAGGGGAGGCCAGCCGCTGGCCGCTGGCTAGACTCGGGCCATGCCTACCGCCGCGCACCGCCACGCCCAGGACCTCGGACGTTTCGTGATGGCCTCGCCGTCGAGCTTCCACGCCGCCGCGGAGGGCGCGCGGCGGCTCGCGGAGGCGGGTTTCGAGCTCCTGTCCGAGACCGAGGAATGGCCGAGCGCCCCCGGCGCCTACGCCGTGGTCCGCGACGGCGCCCTCATCGCCTGGATCGTGCCCGACGGCGCCCGGCCCACCACGCCCTTCCGCATCCTGGGCGCCCACACCGACTCGCCCACCTTCAAGCTCAAGCCCAAGCCCACCACCGGCCGCCTCGGCTGGCTGCAGGCCGGCGTCGAGGTGTACGGCGGCCCGCTCCTGAACTCGTGGCTGGACCGCGAGCTGCGCCTCGCCGGCCGCCTCGTGACGCACGACGGCGCGCAGCACCTCGTCGCGACCGGTCCCCTCGCGCGCTTCCCCCAGCTCGCGATCCACCTCGACCGGGCCGTCAACGACGGGCTGAAGCTCGGCAAGCAGCAGCACATGAACCCCGTCTGGGGGCTGGGGGACCCCACCACGACGGACGTGCTCGCGCTGCTGGCCGAGCAGGCGGGCGTGGACCCGGCCGAGGTGGGCGGGTACGACATCGTCCTCGCGGACACGCAGGAGCCCGCGGTGTTCGGGGCCGACGGCGGCTTCTTCGCGTCCGGCCGCCTGGACAACCTCTCGTCCGTCCATGCCGGCCTCGCGGCCCTCCTCCACCAGCACGCGAACCCGGTGGTTGAGCGCAGCCCAGCGGAGTCGAAGCCCATCGCCGTCCTCGCCGCGTTCGACCATGAGGAGGTCGGTTCAGCGTCCCGCTCCGGTGCCGCAGGGCCCTTCCTCGAGGACGTCCTGGGGCGCATCGGCGACGGCCTCGGCGCGTCGGCGACCGAGCGCCGTCGTGCGTTCGCCGCGTCCTGGCACCTTTCCGCGGACGCCGGCCACGCTGTCCACCCCAACTATTCCGAGCGGCACGACCCGGCAAACCACCCTCTCCTCAACGGCGGCCCGCTGCTGAAGATCAACGCGAACCAGCGCTATGCGACCGACGGGCCGGGGGCGGCGCTGTGGGCGCGGGTGTGCGGAGAGGCGGAAGTGCCGTACCAGGAGTTCGTCTCGAACAACGACGTGCCGTGCGGCTCGACGATCGGCCCGATCACGGCTACGCGCCTCGGGATCCGCACGGTCGACGTCGGCATCCCGCTGCTGTCGATGCACTCGGCCCGCGAACTGGCCGGCGTGCAGGACCCGTGGCGGCTGTCCAAGGCGGCGGAGCGGTTCTTCGTCGGCTGAGGCGGGCGGCGGCGTTCAGGAGCCCTGGCCGGCGAGCCCGATCACGAGGTTGATCGTCGCCGCGAGGATGAGGGTCGCGAAGACGAAGGCGAGGATGCTGTGCTTGAGCGCCTCGACGCGGATCTCGTGGCTCTTGATGGCCGTGTCCGAGACCTGGTAGGTCATGCCGAGGCTGAACGCCATGTACGCGATGTCCGTGTACTGGGGCGGGTCGTCCTGGTTGAAGTCGATCCCTCCCGCCGGGGAAGCGCCGTAGTACAGCTCGGTGTACCGGAGGGTGAAGAGCGTGTGGACCATGAGCCAGGACGCGGCGACGACCACGAGGGCGAGGAGCGCGAACGCGGCCTTGGCGGCGCCGTCGGCCTGGTTCCCGGCGACGATGACGATCACGACGGCGATGATCGCCGCCACGTTGGCGCTCAGGATCAAAAAGTCCCGCGTGCTGCGGCGGGGATCCTCCTGGCGGGCGTGGTGACGCGTCTGATCCGGATCCATCGGAGCGATGCGCACCCAGATCCACACGTCGTACAGGATGGCCGCGGCGCCCCAGCCGGCCGCGGGGGCGTACCACCAGGACGTCAGCAGGCCCGTGGCGACGAGGACGACGAGTCCGACGCCGGCCATCCACCACATGCGGAGTCGGGCGACCCGTGCGCGGTGGGACAGCTCGGGGCTGGAGTCAGTGCTCATGCGCCCGATCTTCGCACCTCTTGCTGGACGGGCGATGAACGGTCCAGCCGTGTCTCGCGTCCTACCGGAGCGCGATGAGCAGCATCTCCGAGGTCCCCGGGATGCAGGTCTGCAGGAAGATCGGCGGGTACCCGCCGAGGAAGCCGCCCAGGACGCCTTCCTTCGCCCCCTGCGGGACGACCATCCGCTGGACCGCGGTGAAGGTGCCGTAGCCCTGCACGGAGACAACCGTGTCGGGCTGGATCCAGCCCATCCGGTCCCACCCCCCGCAGAGGTCGTGCTCCGCGATGCTGACCGACACCGTGACCGGGGTGAAGCGGACCGGGCCCGCGCACGCGTCCACTGCGGCCTGGCCCCCGGCCCCGACCACGGGGATGAAGACCGCGGCGGGCTGCGGCGCTGGCATGGGCTGGGCCTCCGGCGCGGGCTGGGCCTGCTGGGCGTCGGCCTGTTGCTGCGCCTCTGCCTGGCGCTGCGCTTCCGCCTGTGCCTCCGCCCGGTGCTGCGCCTCTGCCTGGTGCTGCGCCGCGGCGGCCTCCTGGTCCGCTCGGAGGTCCGGACTCTCTGCCGCGGTGAGGACGGACTCGACGCCGGTGCCGCGCCGGCCTTCCTGCTGGTCCACCCTGACGGCGCCTGACGCAGTGCCGGAGGGCAACGCCGGAGAGACCGGGACGGCGGAGGAGAGTCCCCCGACCGCCAGCAGCCCCGCGGCGGCCGCGGCCGCGAGCCGATGAACCCTGAAGGCTGGGCGTGCCGCCATTCGTCCCCCTGACCGCGGGCCGGTCGGTCTCCGGCCTCTGGTTCAAGGTCCTCAGAAGCAGGGGTGTGCGGTACAGGGGTTCACGGAGAATAGAGTGCGCATCGGAGCAGATTCGCGTGGTCTGCATCGCCGTCCGCACCCGGACCTGCGTACCCGGACCGCCGCCTCGATGGACGGCCGGCTCCGCGGCGGGCACGGGTGGATCGTCCTCCACAGGAGCCCTGCAGTGGGTTGTCCACATGCGCGTCCGTGGGACTGTGGGGCGTCCGGTAAGATAGTGCAGTCTGTGTGTCAGGCCGTCCGCGGCCGGGGGCACGGGCACACGCACATGAACCTCCTGTTGCGGAGAGACCGCAACCGCTTAGCCCAAAGGAGGTGGGTTCACACATGCGTCCTTACGAACTGATGGTCCTCATCGACCCCGAGGTCGACGAGCGCACTGTCCAGCCGTCGCTGGAGAAGTTCCTCTCGGTGATCACCACCGACGGTGGAACCGTCGACAAGGTGGACATCTGGGGCCGCCGTCGCCTCGCGTACGACATCAAGAAGAAGAACGAGGCGATCTACGCCGTCGTCAACTTCACCGCTGAGCCGGCCACGGCCCAGGAGCTGGACCGCCAGCTGTCGCTCAACGAGACGATCCTCCGCACGAAGATCATCCGCCCCGAGGACCAGAAGGTCTCCGCCAAGTAGTCTTGGCGTGATTCCCTCACCCACCAGTACGACGAATCTCTAGTACGCAGGCACGGAACCAGGAGGAAGCATGGCAGGCGAGACCACCATCACGGTGATCGGCAATCTGACGAACGACCCGGAGCTGCGGTTCACACCGTCCGGCTCGGCCGTCGCCAACTTCACCGTGGCCTCCACCCCGCGCACGTTCGACCGCCAGGCCAACGAGTGGAAGGACGGGGAGACCCTGTTCCTCCGCGCGTCGATCTGGCGCGAAGCCGCTGAGAACGTCGCAGAGTCCCTCACCAAGGGCATGCGCGTGATCGTGAGCGGCCGGCTGAAGAGCCGCTCGTACGAAACCAAGGAAGGCGAGAAGCGCACCGTCATCGAGCTCGAGGTCGACGAGATCGGCCCGAGCCTGCGCTACGCCTCCGCGAAGGTCAACCGAACCCAGCGCTCCGGCGGCCAGGGCGGCAACTTCGGCGGAGGCCAGGGCGGGAACTTCGGTGGCGGCGGCGGCAACGCCGGCGGCAACTGGGGCGGCGGCCAGGGTTCGCAGAACCAGGGCGGCGGCTCCGGCGGCTGGGGCGGCAGCTCCGGCGGCGGCCAGCAGCAGGACGACCCGTGGGCGACCCCGGGCGTCAGCAACTCCGGCGGCGGCTGGGGCAACGGCAACGACTCCGAGCCCCCGTTCTGATCCGTCCTTCCACCAACAAACACCAACCATCCCGTGGCGAAGTCCACGGGCTCCAGAGACTGAAGGAGCTCCACGATGGCCAAGGCTGAAATCCGCAAGCCGAAACCAAAGTCCAACCCCTTGAAGGCCGCTGACATCACTGTCATCGACTACAAGGACGTCGCCCTGCTGCGCAAGTTCATCTCGGACCGCGGCAAGATCCGCGCGCGCCGCGTGACCGGCGTGTCCGTGCAGGAGCAGCGCAAGATCGCCCAGGCGATCAAGAACGCCCGCGAGGTTGCCCTGCTCCCCTACTCCGGCGCTGGCCGCGGCTGAGAAGGGAAGCAATAAACCATGGCAAAGCTCATTCTGACTCACGAGGTGTCGGGTCTCGGCACCGCCGGTGACGTCGTCGAGGTCAAGAACGGCTACGCGCGCAACTACCTGCTGCCGCGCGGCTTCGCGCTCACCTGGACCAAGGGTGGCGAGAAGCAGGTCGAGCAGATCCGCGCCGCCCGCGAGGCGCGTGCGCACAAGTCGCTCGAGGCCGCTCAGGCCCAGGCCGCTGCCCTGAACCAGACGCCCGTGCGTCTTGAGGTGAAGGCCGGCAAGGAGGGTCGCCTGTTCGGGACCGTCCGCCCTGAGGCTGTCGCCGGCGCCGTCGAGGCTGCTGGCCTCGGCGCCATCGACAAGCGCCGCGTGCTCCTCCCGGGTCACATCAAGACCACCGGCAAGTACGAGGTCACCGTGCGCCTGCACGACGAGGTCTCGGCTGTCGTCAACCTCGAGGTTGTCGCCGGGAAGTAGTCCTCGCGCGACGCTCCCGCCCTGCGGGACGTTGGACTTCAAGGGCCCCCGCCGCCATGTGCGACGGGGGCCCTTGCGCGTCCCGGCCCGGCTGACCTCTCCCGCGGGACAGGTCCGGGAATAGCGCCCCCCCTTCCGCGGTTGAGCAGGTAGATGCAAACGCATGGATCCGGCGTCCGGGTCCGCCGAGCGAAACGAGGCACCATGGCAGCCACCACGAACATCGTCGTCATCTCCGCGGGACTCGGCGTCCCATCCTCCAGCCGGCTGCTCGCCGACCAGCTGAGCGCGGCCACGGAGAACGCCGCGCGCGAGGCCGGGCTCACGCCCGTCGTCACGACCTTCGAGCTGCGCGACCTCGCCGTCGACATCGCGAACAACTTCGTGACCGGCTACGCCGCGCCCAACCTCGTCGAGGCGACCGCCGCCGTCGAGCGTGCTGACGCCGTCATCGCGGTGACGCCCGTCTTCAGCTCGAGCTACAGCGGTCTCTTCAAGTCATTCTTCGACGTCGTCGACCCGCGCGCGCTCGAGGGAACCCCGGTCCTGCTCGGTGCCACCGGCGGCTCCGCCCGCCACAGCCTCGTGATCGACTTCGCCATGCGCCCGCTCTTCAGCTACCTCCGGGCCCGCATCGTGGCTACGGGCGTGTTCGCGGCGCCCACCGACTGGGGCCAGGGCGAGGGGGAGCGCTCCCTCAACGGCGGCCTGTCCGCCCGTGTGGAGCGCGCTGCCGTCGAGCTCGTCCGGGAGCTCGCCGACCGCGCGGACGCCGCGCCTGCAGCCGCCGTGCGGCTCCCCAAGGTCGCGACGCGGCCCGAAGACAAGTCCTTCGAGGAGCTTCTCGCGGATCTCACCGGCGCGGTCTAGAAACCCCGTCTCGGGGTCACCTTCTGGGGGTCCCATCGGGTGACCCCCGGAAGGTGACCCCCAGACGTACGATGACGTGATGCAGCCTGCCCCCGGTCCCGCCCAGCGCCACCCCGCCCCCGAGCCCCACGCCCCCGAGCCCCACGCTCCGGTCTTCGACGGGCACAACGACCTTCCGTGGGCGCTGCGCCAGGACTTCGGCTACGACGTGCAGGCCGCTGGCCTCGCCGACGGCCAGCCGCTCCTGCACACGGACATCCCGCGGCTGCGCGCCGCCGGGGTCGGCGCGCAGTTCTGGTCCGTCTTCGTCCCGTCGACGCTCAGCCCGGAAGCGTCGGTCGTGGCGACCCTCGAGCAGATCGACTGCGTCCGCCGCATCGTCGAGGCGCACCCCGACGCGTTCGAGCTCGCCACGACCGCCGCGGACGTCCGCGCCGCCGCCGAGCGGGGACGGATCGCCTCGCTCATGGGCGCCGAGGGAGGGCACAGCATCGCGGGGTCGCTCGCTGTCCTGCGCATGCTCGCCTGTCTGGGCGTCCGCTACATGACGCTGACGCACAACGACGACACACCCTGGGCATGCTCCGCGACCGGGGAGGCGATGGGACGCGGCGAGGACACGGGGCTCAGCCCGTTCGGCCGCGAGGTCGTCTCCGAGATGAACCGGCTGGGGATGATCGTGGACCTGTCCCACGTGTCTCCCCGCACCATGGAGGACGCCCTCGACACCACCAGCAGGCCGGTCCTCTTCTCCCACTCCTCCTGCCGGGCGGTCTGCAGCCACCCGCGCAACGCACCCGATGCCGTTCTCGAGCGGCTGCCCTCCAACGGCGGCGTCCTCATGGTCACTTTCGTGCCCAAGTTCGTCTCAGAGGCCTGCCGCGCCCACGCGCTCGCGCTGCGGGACAAGCGCCTCGAACTCGGCCTCCCTGTGGGCTTCCACGACATAGCGCCTGCCGAGGACCCGCAGGCCGCGGCGTCGTTCGCGCAGTGGCTCGAGCGCAACCCCACGCCCGAGGCGACGGTCGACGACGTCGTGCGCCACCTCGAGCACGCGCGCGAGCTCGTCGGTCCGCGGCACATCGGGCTCGGGGGCGACTTCGACGGCACGGTCGACCTGCCGGTGGGCATGGACGGCGTGGCCGGCTATCTGCCGCTTCTGGACGCGCTCGGGGAGCGCGGCTGGTCGCGCGAGGACGTGGATGCCCTGTGCTGGGGCAACGCCCTCCGAGTGCTCGAGGAGACCGAGGTCTAGGGCGGTCCCGAGCCCGGCCGCCTGGACGGAAGAGGGCAGCGCGCTTCGGCCCAGGTCAGAGCAGCGCGACGAACGCGCGGGCCTCATCAATGCTGATGTCGGAGTGCCGGCGCAGCATCTGGGCCGCGTCCTCGGCGTCGCCGATCTGCGCGAGGGCCTTGATCTCCCCGTAGATCTCGTCGTTGAGCATGTTGCTCGCGACCTCGAGGGTCTGGCGCCCGTCGCTCACGATCGCCCGGTAGCGGTACGGGAAGCGCGGCGGCCTCGGCTCGTTGGCGGCGGGTCGGGCTGAGGCGGGCCTGGTCTCGGCTTCGGCCTCGGGATCGCGGCCGGTCGCCTCCGCGGAAGGCACGACGTCGGCGGGCGGCTCGGGTGCCGCGGGTGCCGGGGGCTCGTGGTCGGCTGCAGGCGCTGCCGGCTCAGACGTCGTCGCCGCGGCTTCCGTGGCCTGCTCGGCGTTCCGCGTTGCTTCCCGGGCCGCCCTGCCGCGGAAGGGCTGCGGGTAGCGCTCCAGGAGGAGGACGGCGTTGCGCGCCTCGATCAGGCTGCTGGCCGTGGCCTGCCGGTAGACGGCGATGGCCTGGACGGCGAGCCCTCTCGCGATGAGGGAGTAGATCGCCTGATGCTCGTCTTCGGTGAGCCGGGCCGATGCGGCGGCCGCAGCCTCGGGGCCCCCGGCGATGGCCGTGTCGAGGGAAGCCCGGTTTCTGCGTGAGCCGAGACGGATCAGGATGACGACGACGGCCGCGACGGCAAGGAGGATGAGGAGCGGGGGCAACAGGTTTTCCATCAGGGCTTCTCGGGTGGCGGAAGGGGTGCTTCCAGCGTAGTCGCTGACGATGGGGCCGACGAGGCGGAACGGGCGATATTCCGCCGTGGGCATGGCATAACGGGCCCCGGGATGAATATATGTGGCTCATATCACATTTGTCGCCCAACATGAGCGAAAGCACATCAATCGGCGCCGGGACGAAGTCGCGGGCTGTGGATTGCCCCTGTGGAAAAGAATCTTTGGTCCACATGCTGTGCATCGCGTTTCCGCAGGTCAGAGCGGGGTTATTCGGGATGCGGCGAAGATATCCACAGTTGTCCACAGCTTCTGTGAACAACGACAGCGGCGAGTTCCACAGGTTGTCCACAAGGGGGGTGGACAGTGGGCTTCACGAGTGTCGGAGGGTCCCGTTAGCGTTTCCTCATTCCTCCGGAGAGGCGTCGCGCAGGCGCCGTCTCCGGGACGATAGCTAGTGCCCGAGGTGTTGCCGGTGTCCGCTTCCCACGTCGATTCAGCGCCATCCTTCAGGGACTCCGACGCGGCCCGCACCCCACCGCAGGACATCGTGGCCGAGCAGTCCGTGCTCGGCGGCATGATGCTCTCCAAGGACGCCATCGCCGACGTCGTCGAGGTGGTCCGCGGGGTCGACTTCTACCGGCCCGCCCATGAGGCGATCTACGAGGCGATCATCGACCTCTACGGCCGCGGAGAGCCCGCGGACGCCGTCACGGTCTCCGACGAGCTCACCAAGCGCGGGGAGATCAACCGCGTTGGCGGTCCCGCGTACCTGCACGAGCTCATCCAGTCCGTGCCCACGGCCGCGAACGCCGGGTACTACGCCGAGATCGTGGCCGAGCGCGCAGTCCTGCGCCGCCTCGTGGGCGCAGGCACCAAGATCGTTCAGCTCGGCTACGGGCAGGACGGCGAGGTCGAGGACCTCGTGAACCAGGCCCAGGCCGAGGTGTACGCCGTGGCCGAGCGCCGCACGGCAGAGGACTACGTCCCGCTCTCCCAGGTCATGGAGGGGGCCATGGACGAGATCGAGGCGGCGGGCCACCGCGGCGGCGGCATCACCGGGGTCCCGACGGGCTTCTACGAGCTCGATGAGCTCACCCACGGCCTCCACCCGGGCCAGATGATCGTCATCGCCGCGCGCCCGGCCGTCGGCAAGTCGACCTTCGCGCTCGACTTCGCGCGCTCCGCCGCCATCAAGCACAGGATGGCCACCGTCTTCTTCTCCCTCGAGATGGGTCGCAACGAGATCGCCATGCGACTCATGAGCGCCGAGGCATCCATCCAGCTCCAGGACCTGCGGCGCGGCACGCTGCGGGACGAGCAGTGGTCGAAGATCGCCTCGGTGCTCGGCCCGCTGAACGAGTCGCCCCTGTTCATCGACGACTCGCCGAACATGTCGCTTATGGAGATCCGGGCGAAGTGCCGCCGCCTCAAGCAGCAGCACGACCTCAAGCTCGTGGTCCTCGACTATCTCCAGCTCATGAGCTCCGGGAAGAAGGTCGAGAGCCGCCAGCAGGAGGTCTCGGAGTTCTCCCGTGCGCTCAAGCTCCTCGCCAAGGAGCTGCAGGTCCCCGTGATCGCCCTGTCGCAGCTCAACCGCGGGTCCGAGCAGCGTCAGGACAAGCGGCCCATGGTGTCTGACCTTCGCGAATCGGGCAGTATCGAGCAGGATGCCGATATGGTCATCCTTCTCCACCGCGAGGACGTCTACAACAAGGAGTCGCCCCGCGCCGGCGAGGCGGACATCCTCGTGGCGAAGCACCGCAATGGTCCGACCAAGGACATCGTCGTGGCGTTCCAGGGCCACTACTCGCGCTTCGCCAACATGGCCGCGGACTCGGGCGGCGAGGGAGGCGGGTTCTAGCCCTGTCCAAACGGCCGTGATCCATGCCACTCTGGTGGGACCGCCCCGCCTGGGGCAGGGATCCCGGCCGAGGAGGTGCGCGTGATGCAGTCGCGCCTCGAGGCTGCACTCACGGTCTTCGACGATCCGGCCGCCAAGGCCCGCGAGCTGCTGCGCCTCCACCGCGCCTGGCAGTCCACCAGCGAGATCCCGGGCCTCCTGCGACCGGTGATCGCGCGAGCGTGGCAGCGCCAGGGGAGCCTCCCGCCCCAGCACCGACCCTTGGGGGACCAGCAGGTTTTCGAGCGGCGCGAGCGCGCGGAGGACCTCTCCGCCGTCGTGCCGCTGCTTCAGGAGAGGCTCCTGCCGCTGGCCGCCGAGGCCGGCAATGAGCTGGTCGTGAGCGACGACGGGGGCTACGTGCTCTGGGTGACCGGCCCCGGTCCCGTCCGGCGCAAGAGCGAGGAGCTCGGCTACGTCCAAGGCGCGCGGTGGCGCGAGCAGGACGTCGGCGTGAACGCCCTGGGGACAGCGATGGAGGAGCGCCGGCCCGTCCAGATCTTCGGGCCGGAGCACGGCGACGAGGACCAGCATCCGTGGGTCTGCACGAGTGCGCCGCTCCTCGACCCCCGCACCGGTTCGCTGCTCGGCGTCGTGACGCTCAGCGGCTCCTACCGGACCGCGCACCCTCACACGCTCTCGCTCGTGACAATCGCGGCCCGGGAAGCGACGGACCTCCTCGGCCGGAAGCACGACGGCGAGCTGCGCCGCCTCGCACTCGAGGCCGCCCGCTCCCAGCCCGCAGCCTCTGATAGGACAGTGGTCGTGGACGACGCCGGCTGGGTCGCCTCAGCGGACGGCTTCGGCGTGGGCGAACGGATCCGACTGCCGGCGGGACTCGCGCCGGGACTGACGTGGGTCGCCGGTCTGGGCCGGGTCCAGGCGGAGCCGCTCGCCGGCGGCTGGGTCCTGCGTGCTGCCAGCGGTTCGGCTGAGCTGGAGCTCCGGGCCGCGCCCCATCCCGCCGCCGTGCTCCGCGCTGGTGCGGAGATCACGGAGATCCCTGTCAGCGCCCGGCATTTCGAGCTCCTGGCCCTCCTCGCCGCGCATCCACAGGGGATCGAGACCCGCGAGCTGCTCGCACGGCTCGAGAGTGCCCAGACCGAGGTCACCGTCCGCGCGGAGCTTTCCCGACTGCGCAAGCGCCTCGGCGGGCTCATCGAGAGCCGGCCCTACCGCCTGACGGTGCCGGCCGCCGTCGTGCGCCCCTGATCCCTCGACGCGAGCGACCTGGCTTCCCGTCTCGTGGGATGTGACTCCTCGACGGCCGATGGGCGGGCGTCTGCAACGTTCTGCAACGCTCCCGCGGGTGTGATGCGCGCCATACCGTCGTACGCATCAGCTCAGGCGTTCAAAGGAGAAGTGCAATGAGTGATGCAAGCACATCAGATGCGGCGCTGGAGGGGGCGAGGGCGTGGTTCGCGGACCTCGAGACGGCGTTTGCGGCGGGCGACGTCACGGCTGCCGCCGCGCTGTTTGGCGACGAGAGCTATTGGCGGGACCTCGCGAGCCTCACGTGGAACATCCACACGGCGGAGGGGCGTGACGAGATCGCGGCGATGCTCACCGCCGTGGGGCCGGAAGCGTGGCCGCGCGAGCTGGAGGTCACCGGCGCAGCCGATGCCGACGGCGTGACCGAGGCCTGGTACACGTTCCGCAACAGGGCGTTCCACGGCAAGGGACTCGTCCGGCTCCGCGACGGCAGGGCCTGGACGTTCCTCTCGAGCGCCCAGGGGCTCATCGACTTCCCCGAACCCTCTGGCCGCCGGCGCGAGCGGGGGGCGGAGCACGGCGTCAACGTCTCCACCGAGAACTGGCTCGACCGTCGCCGCGTGCGGGCCGAATCCTTTGGCATCGACGAGCAGCCCTACGTGCTGGTCGTGGGCGGCGGGCAGGGCGGCATCGGCCTGGCGGCGCGGCTCAAGCGGCTTGGTGTCCCGGCGCTGGTGATCGACAAGCATCCCCGGCCCGGCGACCAGTGGCGCTCGCGCTACCACTCGCTGTGCCTCCACGATCCGGTCTGGTACGACCACATGCCGTACCTGCCGTTCCCGGACCACTGGCCGGTCTTCACGCCGAAGGACAAGATGGGCGACTGGCTCGAGCACTACACCCAGATCATGGAGCTCGACTACTGGCCCAGCACCGAGGCCACGAGCGCGTCCTTCGACGAGGACGCGCAGCGCTGGACCGTCAGGGTGGTCCGCGAAGGCCGTGAGCTCACCCTGACCCCGACCCACCTCGTCATGGCCACCGGCATGTCCGGCATCCCGAGCGTCCCCAGACTGCCTGGCCAGGAGGTCTTCCGCGGCGACCAGCACCACTCCTCCCAGCATCCGGGCGGCGCGAAGTACGCGGGCAAGAAGGTCGTGGTGATCGGCTCGAACAACTCGGCCCACGACATCTGCGCCGACCTGTGGCAGAACGGTGCCGAGCCGACCATGCTCCAGCGGTCGAGCACGCACATTGTCCGCTCGGACTCGCTCATGGAGGTGGTCTTGGGCCCGCTGTACTCGGAGGAGGCCCTCGCGAACGGGGTGGACCACGAGACGGCAGACCTCATCTTCGCCTCCATTCCGTACAAGGTCCTCCCGGATTTCCAGCGGCCCGCATTCGACGAGATCCGCGAGCGGGACAAGGAGTTCTACGCCGGACTCGAGCAGGCCGGCTTCCAGCTCGATTTCGGCGACGACGGATCGGGCCTCTTCCTCAAGTACCTCCGTCGCGGCTCGGGCTACTACATCGACATCGGCGCGTCCGAGCTCATCGCCAAGGGTGCGATCCGGCTTGCGAACGGCCAGGTCTCACACCTTGAGGAGGACGCGGTGGTGCTCGACGACGGCACCCGCCTCGAGGCGGACGCGGTCGTCTACGCCACGGGGTACGGCTCGATGAACGGCTGGGCGGCCAAGCTCATCTCGCAGGAGGTCGCGGACAAGGTTGGCAAGTGCTGGGGCCTGGGCTCCGACACCACCAAGGACCCGGGGCCTTGGCAGGGCGAGCTGCGCAACATGTGGAAGCCCACCCAGCAGGAGAACCTCTGGTTCCACGGAGGAAACCTGCACCAGTCGCGCCATTACTCGAAGTACCTGGCCCTCCAGCTCAAGGCCAGGTTCGAGGGGCTGGAGACCCCGGTCTACGCGCTGGCCGAGACCCATCACACCCACTGAACCGCACACCACGTCGGGAGGAGCACCATGAAGGCGGTCAAGGTGAGGGTCGAATGGTGCGGGATCTGCGGCACCGACCTGCACGAGGTACGACGACGGGCCGATCTTCTGCCCGACCGCGTGGCCGTCGAGCCGTATATGACGTGCGGAGTATGCGTCTACTGCCTCCCCGGACGCTACAGCCTCTGGGCAGACCGCGGTGGAGTTCGGCGCGGGTCCCATCGGGCTCCTCCGCTCCGGCAGGATCCCGCCGAGCAGTTCATCACCGGGCGCATCGCCGTGGACGACATCCTCGAGTCCGGCTTCCGCGAGCTCATCCACAACAAGGACGAGAACAACAAGATCCTCGTCCACCCCTAGGGCGTCACGCCTGGCAGAGGCAGAAGGGGTGGCCCGCCGGGTCCAGGAAGACCCGGAAGGTCGTGCCCGGCTGGTGCTCGTGCTTGGTCGCGCCGAGGAGGCCGATGACGGCCTCCTCGGCGGCGTCCAGGTCGTCGACGACCACGTCGAGGTGCATCTGCTGGGGGTGCTCCTGGCCCGGCCACTCCGGCGCGCGGTAGTCCGCCACGCCCTGGAAGTCGATGCGCCGGCCTTCCTCGCCGTGGAGTTCGACCCAGTCGGGTGCCTCCTCCTCGACGCGCCAGTCCAGGAGCGTCCCGTAGAACCGGGCGAGTGCCGCGGGGTCAGGGCAGTCGATGACCAGGGATGGTGTCCGTGCTATAGCCATGGCGCCCACGCTAGCGACGGCTGCGGACAGGGGATGTCCGCAGCGCCGATGGGGAGTGTCAGGCGAGATCAAGGCGCATGAGCACCCGCGGGAAACCGCCGGACACGGACGTCGTCTCCGCGGCCTCGGTGAATCCCGCCTGCTCGAACATGTCTCGCGTGCCGACATACGCCATCGTGAGGTCGACCTTCTTCCCGTGGTTGTCCACGGGATAGCCCTCGATGACGGGTGCGCCGTGGTCCCGTGCGAACCGGACCGCGCCGGCCAGGAGCGCCTGCGCGACTCCCCGCCTGCGGTACCCGGGCCGGACCCGGAAGCACCACACGCTCCACACGGGTGCGTCGTCGACGTGGGGGATCTTGGTCGAGCGGGCGAAGGGGTGGGCCTCCGCCCGCGGCGCGACCGCCGCCCACCCGCACACCTCGCCGGAGAGGTACGCCAGGACGCCCGGCGGGATCCGGCGGGAGCAGAGCCCCCGGACGTACTCGCGCCGCTCGCGTCCTACGAGCGACCGGTTCGTCTTCGAGTCGAGGCGGTGGCTCAGGCACCAGCAGACCGTCGCCTCGGGGTTCTTCGGCCCGAGGATCGTCGCGACGTCGTCGAACCGCTCCGCCGTCGCCGGCCGCACGTCGATGGTCCCGGCGGGTGCCATCAGCGCACCACCGAGTACCGGGCGCAGGCGAAGTCCCGGTTGCGTGCCACGTCCTCGAGCCGGAGCTCGAGGCGCCGCGGCAGGAGAGGGAAGCCTGCCCCGAGTGCGACCGGCGCGTACTGGACCCACACCTCATCCAGGAGGCCAGCGTCTGCGAACTGGCCCGCGAGGTCGCCCCCGCCCACGACCCACACATTCAGCCCATCGGCGGCGGCCGTCATCTCCGCGTGGACCTCGGCCACGGGAGCCGAGGTGAAGCGGATGTCCCCGTCGATGGCCTCGAGGCCGCCGTGCGTGAAGACCCACGTCGGCTGTTCGTAGGGCCAGGCCTCGCCGACCGCCTCAGGGTGGTCCAGGAGCCACCGGTACGTGGTGGCTCCCATCGCGAGGGCGCCCACGCCGGCGATGAACGCGTCGTAGCCCATCGGCCCTGCGGAGTCGACGTCCCGGCTCAGGAGCCAGGAGAGGGACTGTTCGGGATCCGAGATGAAGCCGTCGATGCTGGACGCGGTGAAGAACTGGGTGGCCACGCCGTCAGTATGGCGCGTCCGGCCTCCGCGGTGTGAGCCATGCAACGCGGGAAGGTGGCCGGGGCTACGTTTCATCCACGTTGCAGGACGCTCTGTGGGTAACAAAAGTTGTCTGAATGTAAACCATTTTGGTCTTCTGCATCACGTCAGCCCAAAAAGTTCGTGCAATGTCCACGGCATGCTCGCCCGGCATGGGTTCACCATTAATTCCGGCATTGCACCCCCTCACGGAAGTTGGCCCCCATGGCTTCCCACCCCGAACTCCACAAGACCCTCAAGCCGCGGCACCTGTCGATGATCGCCATCGCCGGCGTCATCGGCGCCGGCCTGTTCGTCGGCTCCGGCGCAGCCATCCAGCAGGCCGGGCCGGGCATCCTGCTCGCCTACGCGGCTGCCGGCGTCGTCGTCATCCTCGTCATGCGCATGCTCGGCGAGATGGCAGCGGCGAACCCCGAGACGGGCTCGTTCTCGTCCTACGCGGACAAGGCCCTCGGTCGCTGGGCCGGGTTCAGCATCGGATGGCTCTACGCCTGGTTCTGGATCATCGTCCTCGGCATCGAGGCGACCGCGGGCGCCGCGATCATGCACCGCTGGATCCCCGGCGTCGACCAGTGGATCTGGGCTCTCGCGCTCATGATCGCCCTCACGCTCACCAACGTGTGGAGCGTCAAGTCCTACGGCGAGTTCGAATTCTGGTTCGCCTCGGTCAAGGTCACCGCGATCGTGCTGTTCCTCGTCGCCGGCGTCGCCGCGATCCTCGGCCTGATCCCGGGCGTCCCCGCCCCGGGCACCTCGAACCTCCTCGGCCACGGCGGCTTCATGCCCAACGGCGCCGACGCCGTGCTCGCCGGCATCCTCGTCGTCGTGTTCTCCTTCTTCGGCGCTGAGATCGCCACCATCGCCGCCGGCGAGTCGAAGGACCCGGTCGCCGCCGTCCGCAAGGCCGTGAACTCGACCGTGTGGCGCATCCTCGTCTTCTACATCGGCTCGATGGCCATCGTCGTCACGCTCCTGCCCTGGGACGATGCCTCCGTCGCGAAGAGCCCCTACGTCGCCGTGATCGAGCGCTTCGGGATCCCCGGCGCCGGCACCATCATGGACATCGTCGTCCTGACCTCGGTGCTCTCGTGCCTCAACTCGGGCCTGTACACGGCCAGCCGCATGATCTTCTCCCTCTCCACCCGCGGCGACGCCCCCACCTCGTGGGCCCGCATCTCGAGCCGCGGCGTCCCCGTCCGCTCCGTGCTCGTCTCCACGGTCGTCGGGTTCGTCACGGTGGGCCTGAACTACCTCTGGCCGGACACCGTGTTCCTCTTCCTCGTGAACACCTCCGGTGCGATCGCGCTGTTCGTCTGGCTCGTCATCTCGATCTCCCAGCTCATCCTGCGCCGCCGCGCGGACGCTGCCGGCACCGAGCTCGAGATCCGCATGTGGCTCTTCCCGTTCCTGACCTGGTTCTCGATCATCGCCATCGCCGCGCTGATCGTCGGCATGGCCTTCTTCGACAGCACACGCGACTCCCTGTGGCTCTCGATCGGCCTCGCCGCGGTCGTGGTCGCTATCGGTGCGGTCCGCTACCGGCGCCAGCGCGGCCCCGTCGGCCCGCACCCGCACACGCCGTCTGAGGACACCGCAGAGGCCCTCGAGGTCGACGCAGAGGCCCACGGCCACGGCGCCTAGCTGTACGCGGCGCTCGGCGTTCCGATGAGCGCGTGAAACTGCACAGCTCAGGGCCGGTGCGAGCCTTCCGAGGCCGCTTCCGGCCCTGAGTTGTGCAGTTTCTGACCCTCGGGGGACGTCGTGCCCAGCAGGGCCTCGACCGCATCCGCTCCGGCCGGAACCCCGCCGGCGGCCTGATAGCCCGCCGCCACACGCCGCGCGCCGTCGGCCATTCCGACCGCCCGGTGGACGGCCTCGCGCAGCCGTTCCGGGGTCAGCTTCCCCTTCGCGACCCGGACTCCGGCCCCCGCATGGACCACGCGCGCCGCCACCTCGAGCTGGTCCCGGCCGAACGGGACCACGACGCACGGCACCCCCGCCGCGAGGGCCTTCTGGGTCGCGCCCATGCCGCCGTGGGTCACGGCGACGGCAGCACGCTCCAGGATCGGACCGTGCGGGACGAACCGCTCCACCCGCACGTTGGGCGGCAGTGGCCCGAGGTCCGCGGCCGCCGCTGGCATCGTCACCACGACCCGGTACGGTTCACCGCCGAGGCCCTTCACGGCCGCCCTGGCCAGCGACTCGTCGGCCTGGTACTCCGAGGACGTTGTGACGAGCACGAACGGATCACCCGGGTCCTCCACCCAGCGCGGCGTTGGGGTCGGCGGCTCCCACGGGAGGGCGCCGATGAGGCGGATCTGCGGCCCCCAGTCCGGGTGCGGGTAGTCGAAGGGTTCCGCGGTTGCCACGAGGGTCACGGGTGCGGACTGGAAGAACTCGTCTACAGTCGCGACACCTGGGAGCCCGTTCGCAGCCAGCACTCGATTGATGCCGGGGCGGAAGCGCTTCTCGAGCTGGCCCATGACAAGAGGCCGCAGCAGAGCGTCGCGGCTCCGCCCCAGAGGCCCCGCGACGGGCGCGAGGCCCGGGCCGAACGGGGGCGTTCCGCGTGAGCTGAGCGGGGGAATGTAGGGGCAGAACGTCACCCACGGACCGCCCCACGCCTGGGCTGCGGCGCGTGCGCCCCAGGGGTTGAGATCGACGATGACTGCGTCCGGGTTGGTGTCGCCGATCGCCGCGGCCAGGTCGGCGCCGTCGAGTGGTGCTCGGCGGACGAAGACCTCCGCGGAGGCCGAAAGGGCTTCGAGGGTATTGCGTGCGCCGAAGTCGTGGTGCTCGATGGCAGCGGTCCTGCCGTCTGTGGGCGCCGCCGCGAGTCCCAGCCCGAGCAGGAGGTCCACTTGGTCGGCCCGGGTGCGCACCTCGACGCGGTGGCCGCGCCGCTTCAGCTCGAGGAGCAGCGGGACCAGGGGATAGAGGTCGCCGATAGAGGGGGAGGTGTAGGCGAGGACGGTGGGCATCATGGCCTCCGGGTGAGGGGCTCGAGGAGCTCGAGGAGCGCCTCTCTGTATTCCGTCGGGCTCAGTCCGGCATCGAGCCGGAGGAGCTTCCAGACGTAGACGTCGCACACGGCGACGAACTGGGCGAGACGGCGCCCGCGCGCGGCGTCGTCCAGCCCCTTGAGGCAGGGCGCGAAGACCCGCTCGCACCACGAGCGGTGGTAGGCGCGTCCGTTGCCGGTGACGGCAGCCATGAATGGCGACGAGGCCTCCTCGGCGAGCAGGCGCAGGGCGAGGCGGCCGTCCCGCTCGTAGTGCTCCGCGAGGTTGGCGACGGCGTCCTTCAGGTCACCCGCCGCGGCGACGTCCCGTTCGGCGGCGACGCGGGCGGCCTGCCGCTCGGCGGTCGCGGCGAAGAGCGCGTCCTTGTCGCCGAACCTCCGCAGCACGGTCTGGACGCTCACCCCGGCACGGGCGGCGACGGCGTCCAGCGTGATGGCGGCGATCGCGGCGCCGTCCTCGAACTCCCCTGCCGCCGCATCGAGGATTCGCTCAGCCGTGGCCGCTGCGGACTCGGCCCGCTTGGTCATGACGTACGTCCGGGACGAGGCCGCGGATTTCATGTCAATAAGACTAACTCCAATATCGTGGGCTGAACAGAGGCCGGCCCCCTCCCTCCGCTTTCTGTCGGCGCCCTCTCATAGGGTTGGTCCCGTGACCCCGTCCACCGCCTCGTCCCGCCTCCAGCCGGGCTCCACTCCCCGCGAGATCCTGCGCCTCGCCGTCCCCGCGTTCTTCGCGCTCATCGCCGAGCCCCTGTTCCTCCTCGCGGACTCCGCGATCGTGGGCCACCTGGGAGTGGAGCAGCTCGCGGGCCTCGGCCTCGCGACCACGGTGCTGCAGACCGCCGTCGGGCTCATGGTGTTCCTCGCCTACGGGACCGGACCGGCGGTCGCACGGTTCCTCGGCGCCGGGAAGGTGGGGCATGCGATGGCGGCCGCGCGCGACGGCGCGTGGCTGGCCCTGCTCCTCGGGGTGGCCCTCGCGGTGCTCGGCTGGGCTGCCGCGCCTGCGGTGATCGGCGTCCTCGGCGGGTCTGCCCAGGTCCAGGCCTACGCGATCGAGTACCTGGTGTGGTCGATGCCCGGGCTCGTGGGCATGCTCCTCGTCTTCGCCAGCACGGGCGCCCTGCGTGGGCTGCAGGACACCCGGACGCCGCTCGTCGTCGCGACCGTCGGTTTCACGGGGAACATCCTGCTCAATCTGGCCTTCGTGTACGGGCTCGGCTGGGGGATCGCGGGCTCGGCGATCGGCACGAGCCTGGCGCAGCTCGGGATGGCCGCGGTCTACATGGGCATCGTCCTGCGCAGGATGCGGTACGAGGGGGTCGGCATGCTCCCGGGCCGCCGCGGGCTCCTCGCAGCCGCGCATGTCGGGTCGTGGCTCATGCTCCGGACCCTCACGCTCCGGGCCGCGATCTTCGCGGCCGTGGTCGTTGCGGCGCAGCAGGGCCCGGCCAACCTCGCCGCCCACCAGCTCGCCATGACCCTCTTCAGCTTCCTCGCCTTCGCGCTGGATGCCCTCGCGATCGCCGCCCAGGCCCTCATCGGCAAGGAGCTCGGCGCCTCGAATGGCGCGCGGGCGCGCGAGCTGACCCGCGTCATGGTGCGCTGGTCGTTGGGCTTCGGCCTCCTCACCGGCGCGATCCTCGCCGCGGCGGCTCCGTGGATCGGCTGGATCTTCACGCCCGATCCCGAGGTCCACGAGGCCCTGTGGCCGGCGCTGCTCGTGCTGGCCGCGAGCCAGCCCGTCTCGGGGTACGTCTTCGTGCTGGACGGCGTGCTCATAGGCGCCGGCGACGCCCGCTACCTCGCCCTCGCCGGCGTGCTCAACCTCGTCGTGTACGCGCCGCTCGTGGTCTGGGTCGGAGCCGCCGGCCTCGCAGGCCCGGGCGGGCTCATGTGGCTCTGGGCGGCCTTCGCCGGCGGGTACATGCTGGCCCGGGCCGTGACCCTCGGCCTCCGGGCCCGCTCGAACGCCTGGATGGTCCTGGGGGCGCACTGACCTGCGGAACAGGGCTCGCTAGACTTGGTCCGTGCCCGACACCCCCTCGACCCCCGCCCCCGGCGTGCCTGCCGACCCGTCCGCTTCGGCCGGAGCGCCCGGCCCGGCCCTGTGGCGTCCCATCGCCCTGCGCGCCGCGGTCGCCCTCGCCTTCGGCGCGGTGACGGTGTTCTGGGGCCAGCCGACCACGGCGGGAGCCGCCTGGGCGCTCGGCGCATACTTCGTGGGGCTCGCCGTCGCGCAGGCATGGCAGCTCAGGGAGGAGGGCCGGTCCGCTGAACCCGAGGCGCGGCCGAGCGGCACCCAGAGGACCATCGCCTCGGCGGCCTACGGGCTCGCGGCAGCCGTCGCGATCGCCCTCGGCGCCGCCCCGGAGCCGGTCGTCCTTGCCGTCGGCGGCGCCGCGGCGCTCGTGCTCACCGGCGCGTCGGACCTCTTCCGCGGCATCGCCGGCCGAGGCCGGAGCCCGCTCGCCCGCGACGAGGTGATCACCGGCGTCGTGCATCTCGGTGCAGGAGCGATCCTGCCGTTCTTCGCCGGTCTCGGAGCCCACGCGCTCCTCGGCGTCTCAGGCGGCGGAGCCATCATCACCGGCGTGCTCCTGGCCATCGCGGGCCTGAGCCTCCGGCATGATTCCTCGCCACGCGGCGTCGTGGCCTAGAATCACTAAGGTTCTACTTCTCGTAGAACACCACGAATCCCACCCCGGCCAGTTCAGGAGGGCCCATGTCCGAATCGCCACGCGGACCGCGCGTCGGGATCAAGGGACCCCTCCTGTTCTCCGCGTTCTTCGCGGTCATCACGTTTTTTGCGGTGCTGTTCTTCGCGTCCGGCGGGACGAACAAGGGCCTCCGCTTCGACCTGGCGTTCAGCGGCGCCGGCATCGCATTCATCGTCTGCCTCGTGGCCGCGGCGATGCTCTCGATGAGCTACAAGGAGAACGCCGACCACCTCGGCAAGGGCTCCGGCATCAACCTCCGCTCCTCCGACCGCACCCAGCCTCGGTCTGAGGGCGGGGACGGCGGTGCCGAGGGCACGGACACGCACGACGGCGGCCCCTCCTCGCGCTAACTGGCCGCCCTGCGCTCCCGATAGGCGCGCACATGCGCGCGGTTGGCGCAGTTCCCGGTGTCGCAGTAGCGCTTCGACCGGTTCTTCGAGAGGTCGATCAGCACTGCCTCGCAGTCCTCGGCGGCGCAGACGCGCAGCCGGTCGAGCTCCTTCGCGCGGATCACGTCCACGAACGCCATCGCGGCCTCGGTCCCCATGCGGTCGGCGAGCGGTGCCTCCGGGGTGGTGGCGTGCAGGTGCCAGTCCCAGTGGTCATGCCTCACGAGCTGCGGGAGCGCCCGGGCCTCGCGCAGCAGGGCGTTCACGATCTCGACCGCCTCGTCCTCCGGGACGTCCCACAGCCGCCGCAGGCGCGACCGCAGGAGGCGGACGGCGGCGAGCTCCGCGTCGTCGTGCGTGCGGGAGCCGCTGAACCCCTCCTCGTCCAGGAAGCGGTCCAGGTCGGAGCCGGTGGCGAGCAGCTCACCGCGGTCGGCGTCGAGGGTGTTGACGAGGTTGACGGCGCTCTTGAGCGCCACCTCCGTGTCATGGGCGAAGATCATGTTGACTCCTGACGGTGCCCGGGTGTCTACTGTCATCACCATACCCATGTTTGACCCCTGACATCACGTATGACTTCTGCCCTGGGAGGTGCTCTGTGCGTGCCGTGAATGGATCCGCCGCGAACCGCTCCGCGTCCGGACTCGTCTTCGCCCTGCTGTCCGCAGCGACATTCGGGATCTCCGGCCCGCTCGGGAAGTCCCTCCTCGAGTCCGGCTGGACTCCGGGCGCCGTGGTGGGAGCGCGCATCACCCTCGCGGCCCTCGTCATGGTGGCGCCGGCGCTGTGGATGATGCGCGGGCAGTGGGGCCGGCTCCGCGCCGCCGTCGGGCTCATGGCCGCCTACGGCGCGGTGGCGATCGCCCTGTGCCAGTTCTTCTACTTCAACGCGGTGGCCCGCATGAGCCCGCCGGTGGCGCTGATGCTCGAGTACCTCGCGCCAATCATGATCGTCGGATGGCTCTGGCTGCGCACGCGTCGCCGCCCCGGCGCGCTCACGGTCGCCGGAACGGCCGTGGCGATGCTCGGCCTCGTGCTCGTCCTCGACCTCCTGACGGGCGCGACCGTGGACCCGATCGGCGTCCTCTGGGGGGCCGCCGCCGCCGTCTGCCTCGCCGTGTACTTCGTGCTGACCGCCAGGTCCGACGGCGTCCTCCCGCCCTTCGTGACCGTGGCCGGCGGCATGGTGTTCGGCGCGGCGACGATCGGAGTCCTCGCCGTGGTGGGGCTGCTGCCGGTCTCGGCGACGTTCGGCAGCGTCGAGCTCATGGGGGGAGAGGTCAGCTGGCTGGTCCCGGTCCTCGGCATCACCCTCATCGCTGCCGTCGCAGCGTACGTCTTCGGCATCGTCGCCGGGCAGAGGCTCGGCTCGAAGGTGGCGAGCTTCGTCTCCCTCACCGAGGTCCTGTTCTCGGTCGTCGCGTCGTGGCTCATGATCGGCGACGTCCCCGGCCCTGTGCAGTTCCTCGGCGGAGGGCTCATCGTGGCCGGCGTCATCATGGTCCGCATGGACGAGCTCCGCGCCCCCGCGGAGCAGTCCGTTCCCGACACGGCGCCGGAGGCCCTGCCGGCAGCTGACCTGGAGGTGCGAGGACTCGGCTCCGAGCTCACGACCGGCGCCCTGCCCATCGTGGAGCGACCCGCCTAGCATTGACGGCATGTGCCGCAACATCAGAGTCCTGCACAACTTCGAGCCCCACGCGACGAACGAGGAAGTTCACGCCGCAGCCCTGCAGTACGTGCGCAAGGTGAGCGGGAGCACCCATCCGTCCAAGGCGAACGAGGAGGCCTTCAACAGGGCTGTCGAGGAGATCGCCCACATCACGGCGCACCTCCTGGATGACCTGGTGACAAGTGCCCCTCCCCGGAACCGCGAGGACGAGGCGGCGAAGGCGAAGGCCCGGGCGGCCGTCCGCTTCGGCACGGCCTGACCTCGCCCCGCCCCCGTTTCGGGTACGCGAAATCACCTCCCCCGCCCCTTTCGGGTACGCGAAATCACCTCCCCCGCCCCTTTCGGGTACGCGAAATCACCTCCCCCGCCCCTTTCGGGTACGCGAAATCACCCTTAGGACGGTCTCGGGTACGAGCCTGCTGAGTGGCCTGTACCCGAGAGGGCGGTAGCGCGTCTTATCCGTACCCGAGAGGGCGGAGGGGCGTCTTATCTGTACCCGAGAGGGGAGGGCTACCGGCCGAAACGCGTGAGCCGCAGCGAGTTCGCCACGACGAGCACCGAGCTCGCAGCCATCGCCGCACCCGCGATCATCGGGTTGAGCAGCCCGAGGGCTGCGATGGGGATGCCCACGGCGTTGTAGAAGAACGCCCAGAACAGGTTCGCCTTGATGATCGCGAGCGTGGCACGCGACAGCTCGATCGCCGTGGCCACCTGTCCCAGGTCGTCGCCCATGACCGTCAGGTCGGCGGCCTCCCTGGCCACGTCGGTGCCGGAGCCCATCGCGATCCCGAGGTCCGCCTGCGCCAGTGCGGGCGCGTCGTTCACGCCGTCGCCGGCCATCGCAACCCGGGCGCCCCCGGCCTGGAGCCGCTTGACCGCCTCGACCTTCCCCTCCGGCCGGACCCCGGCGTGGACGTCCTCGGGGGCAATCCCGACCTCGGCGGCCACGCTCGCGGCGACCGCGGCGTTGTCGCCGGTGAGCAGGACGGGCCTCAGCCCGAGCGCCTTGAGCCGTGCGATGCCCTCCGCGGAGCCGGGCTTCACCGTGTCGCGGAGGCTCAGGATGGCCGCCGGTACGCGGTCGACGACGACCCATACCGCCGTCGCGCCCGCTGCCTCGCGCTCGGCGAACCGGGCCAGTTGGCTGGCCCCCGGCGCTTGGGCGCGCTCCGCGATCCAGTCGGTGCGGCCCACGAGCACCTCGTGCCCGTCCACGGTCCCCTCGACCCCGCCGCCCGCCGACGACCGGAAGCCGACGACGCCGGGCAGGCCCGCGGCATGGTGCGCGACGCCGTCGCGCGCACCCCCCGTGTGGGAGGCTCCCTGAGCGGCAGGCACGTGGGCCCGGGCCGCGTCCACGACGGCGCGCGCGAGCGGATGCTCGCTGCCGGCCTCGACGGCGGCCGCCAGCCGCAGCGCCCCGGCCTCGTCCCAGGAGCCGAAGGCGTCCACGGCATCGAGCGCGAGGCGGCCGGTCGTGACTGTGCCGGTCTTGTCCAGGACGATGGTGTCGACGGTGCGGGTGTCCTCGAGGACGTGCGCGCCGCGGATCAGGATCCCCAGCTGGGAGCCGCGCCCACTGCCCGCGAGCAGGCCGACCGGCGTGGCGAGTCCCAGAGCGCACGGGCACGCGATGACGAGTACCGCGACCGAGGCAGTGAACGCGTCGCGCAGCGATCCGCCGAAAGCGAGCCATGCCGCGAACGTCAGGGCCGCGACGACGAGGACCACCGGCACGAAGACCCCGCTGATCCGGTCCGCAAGCCGTGCGATCGGCGCCTTGCCGGTCTGCGCCTCGGACACGAGGCGCGCCATCGCGGCAAGCGTGGTCTCGGAGCCGACCCTTGTCGCCTCGACCACGAGGCGGCCGGAAGTGTTGACGGTCGCGCCCGTGACCGGATCGCCGGCCCTCACCTCCACCGGCACGGACTCGCCCGTGATCAGTGACGTGTCCACGGCAGAGGAGCCCTCGCGGACGGTGCCGTCGGTCGCGATCGTCTCGCCCGGCCGCACCACGAAGAGGTCGCCGGGCACGAGGCTCTCGGCCGCCACCACCGTCTCGACGCCGCCGCGCAGCACCGTGGCGCGCTTCGCCCCCCGGTCCAGGAGAGCACGCAGCGCGTCGCCCGCGCGCGACTTGGCGCGGGCCTCGAGCCACCGGCCCAGCAGCAGGAAGGTCGTGACCACTGCTGCGGTCTCGAAGTAGAGCCCTCCGCCGCTCCCCGACATCTCCATCCCGGGGTGCTCGGTCATCCGGGGCTCGGCGACAAGCTGGGCGAGGGAGTAGAGGTAGGCCGCGGCGACGCCGAGGGACACGAGAGTGTCCATGGTCGAGCCGAGATGGCGGGCGTTGATGGCCGCGGCGCGGTGGAACGGCCACGCCGACCACGTGACGACGGGCAGCGCGAGCGCCGCCGCCCACCAGCCCCAGTGGGCGAACTGCGCGCCCGGCACCATCGAGAGGACGAACACCGGGATCGTCAGGGCGGCCGCGACCGCGAGCCGGGGGAGCAGGACGTCGGCGCGGCTCCGGGCCGGGGAGGCCGGCTCTGGGTCCGCGTTCGCCTCGCCCGCAGGGTCGGCTGGCAGTGCCTGGGCCGTCGCCTCGGGCGCGGGCACTGGGACGGACGACGGCGTGTGGCCGGCGTCCGGGGTGCCGGCACCCGAGCTGCCGCCGTCCTTGAGCCGGGCCGTGTACCCGGCGGACTCGACGGTGGTGAGCAGCTGCTCGTCGGTCACGCCGACGGGCACTTCGACCCGGGCGGACTCGAGGGGCAGGTTCACCGAGGCGTGGACGCCCTCGATCTTGCCCAGCTTCCGCTCGATCCGGTTGACGCATGACGCGCAGGTCATGCCCTCGATGTCGAGCTCGACGATCCGTGTGGCCTCTGGCGTGGATTCCAGGAAGGTACCCATCGGCTACGCGTCGTTGGCGACGACCAGGTAGCCCGCCTCGGCGACGGCCTCGCTGATGGCCTCGTGCTTGATCTTGCGGTTCGAGTCGATCGTCACCTCTGACACGCCACCGGCCTTGAGGTCGACGGAGACGCTCTCGACGCCGTCGATCGCCTCGAGCTCCTCGGTGACCGAGCTGACGCAGTGGCCACAGGTCATGCCGTCGACGTGCACGGTGGTGGTGAAGTGGGTCATCGCGATGCTCCTTGGCTGGGGAAGGTCTGGCTGAAGGGGTGTCTGGCCTGTTCCCGCCGCGAGGCGGGACAGGGGAATGAACGTGTCTGAGCCGGTGCAGCAGCCGGAGCTACCGCAGCAGTCGTCCGATGGCATCGGAGGCCTCCTTCACCTTGGCGTCGATCTCGCCGGCACGCTTGGCCGGGTCCGGTTCGTTGGCAGCGCCCACCACGCAGTGTCCGATGTGCTCTTCGACCAGGCCGAGGCTCACCGCGTGCAGGGCCTTCGTGACCGCCGACATCTGGGTCAGGATGTCGATGCAGTACTTGTCCTCCTCGACCATCCGTGCAATTCCGCGCACTTGGCCCTCAATCCTCTTGAGGCGCCGCAGGTACGCCTCTTTGTTGGAGGAGTACCCGTACGGCGGTCCTCCCTGCGTCTCGGTGTCCACGACGTGCTCCATGCCGCCAAAGCTATACCCCGGAGGGGTATGGGTCAAGTACCCTGCGGGGGTATCTGGTCGCGGCTGGGGCTGGCGTGTAACGAAGGGCACAGGCCGCGGATTTGGAGGAGGACCGTCGAGGCCGGTAATGTTTTCTGAGTCGCCGGGGCGGCCGAGAGAACATCGAGGCAGTCCAGAGCGGCAAATCCCCTTCGAGAATGGCCCGGATGGCCGCTGCTTGAGCGCGCCTCCGGAACCCTGATCACTCGCAGTCGCGAAGCAGTTTCCAAGAAAAACGGAATTTGCGGAGCGGGTGCGAAGAAGGTAAGATTGAATCTCGTTGCCGCGAGGAGATAAACCGGAAGAAGTCCGGTGGATGCACTTGCGGGGCCTGTTGTTTGAGAACTCAATAGTGTGCCAAGTTCGTTGATGCCATTTTTTTGATGGTGTTGATTGCCTGGTTGCGTGCACCCCCGTGTGCGTGGCCGGGTTTTTATGCCAGTTTTGGATTGTG
>NZ_JBCHVF010000005.1:0-186536 GCF_050474465.1 Sinomonas sp. B1-1
CCGGCCTCGAGGGCGGCCACCGCGATCTCGGCGTGGAGCCAGCCGGGGGCGCAGATGTCCACGATGTGCACATCGTCCCGGGCGATCACCGCCCGCCAGTCGGTGGCGGACTCGGCCCACCCGTACCTCGCGGCGGCCTCGGCGACCTCCCCGGCGTGGCGGCCCACGAGGACCTTCTGCTCCACGGCCGGGACATCGAAGAACGCCCTCACGTTCCGCCACGCCTGAGAGTGGGCCTTGCCCATGAACGCATACCCGATCACCGCCACACCCAGGGCCCCGGTCATCGCGAGACCTCCCGGCCGAGGAGCGCGGACTCTGTGCGGCTCGTCGCTGCCACAGGAGCGTCCGTGTCAAACCAGCCTCGGGGTCGATTGCTGACCTCCGGGGCGGCACGGTGCAGGTCCGGCTGCGCCGCCCAGCGGACGCCGTTTGCGAGGACCCGACGGACCTGAGGATGGTGGTAGACGGGGTACTCCTGGTCCCCCGGGCTGAAGTAGAAGATCCTGCCCCTGCCCCGGGTGAACGTCACGCCAGACCGGAAGACCTCACCCCCCGCGAAAGAGCTGATGAAGATCAGGTCGTCCGGCTCCGGGATGTCGAACAGCTCTCCGTACATCTCCTGCTGGGGGATGACGATCGGGTTGTCGATCCCATCAGCGATGGGATGTGACGGCTTGACGGTCCACACGAGCTCACGCTCCCCTTCATTGCGCCATGCCAGGGAACAGCTGGTGCCGAGAAGCCGTGTGAAGACCTTCGCGAAGTGCCCCGAATGGAGCACGATCAGTCCCATGCCGCCGAGGACATGACGCTGCACACGATCCACGACGTCGTCGGCCACCTGCCCGTGAGCCTTGTGGCCCCACCACAGCAGAACGTCGGTCGTTGCCAGAACCTCCTCCGACAGTCCATGGTCCTGATCCGTGGCGAGCGTCGCGGTGGAGATGTCGGCGGCGGGAAGCGCCTGACGGAGACCGGCCGAAATCGCACCATGGATCCCCTGGGGATACATCTGGCCGATGTGCTCGGGCTCGTTGAGGGACTCGTGCACCCCCTCGTTCCACACCAGAACGCGCAGCTTCTCACCGTTGGTCACAGCTGGACCTCCTTCGCCTCACGCGCGGAGCGGTAGCATGCGTCAATGATCTCTGCCCGGCCCAGCGCCAGCGATCCGTCATGGGACCCCCACACGGCCGCTCCGGCACGCACGGCCGCAATGAACTCCTCCACGACGGCTTGGTGGCCTCGTCCCGGCAGCGCATGAGGCCAGTAGTCCGCGTTGACCCCTTCCTTGTCGGTGAAGATCGTCAGCTCCCCCACGGGCGCTGACGGCGATCCCTTCGCCTTCAGTTCTGCTCCGCCATCAGTCCCGTAGACCATGAAGTCGAGAAGGTCGTCCTTCTCCCGGTAGCTCGCCCATCCAGCCTCGACCAGGAGGGTCGCGCCTCCTTCCAGCCGCAGGAACGCCGACGCGAAGTCCTCGACCTCGAACGCATGTTCCGCGCTCATCGGCGAGAAGCGCGCACTGCCGCCGCGCCCTCGCGGGCCCAATTCCGCATGGGCGGACGCCGTCACGCTGAGGACCTTCGGCTCGCCGAGGAGGTGCAGGGCGTAGTCGAGGACATGCACGCCGATATCTGCCATTGGGCCGCCCCCGGAGAGCTGCGGGTTCGTGAACCAGCTGCCGAGCCGCGGGATGCCGGTCCGGCGCAGCCATGACGCCTTGGCGTAATACGGCCGGCCGAGCTCGCCGGCGTCGATGATCGACTTGAGCTTCTGGATGTCCCCACGGCGACGGTGGTTGAAGGCGACGTCGAGGACCCTTCCAGCCTTCCGGGCAGCAGCGACCATCGTGCGGCCCTCATTCGCTGTCCGCGCGAGCGGCTTCTCGCTCAAGACGTGCAGCCCGCGCTCGAGGGCAGCTATCGCGATCGGGGCGTGCAGGAACGTCGGAACCGCGACGCTCACGGCATCCAGGTCCTGATACTCGAGCATGTCCTCCCAGCGGAGGAAGGCCTGGGGAATGGCGTACTCGGCTTGGAGGGAGTGCAGCAATTCCTCCTCCATCCCGGCAAGGGCGACGATCTGCACGCCGGGGATCGTGCTGTAGGCCTTGAGATGCTGCTGACCTGCCCAGCCGATGCCGACGACGCCGACCTTGAGCGGTGAGGGAACAGCACACTGTTCGGAGTTCACTGGATGATTCCTTCTGTTCGGTGTGTGACGAGGAAGTGCCCGGCTCAGCCCTTGACGGCCCCGGCCGTCATGCCAGCGACGATCCGCTTCTGGCAGATCAGCACGAGGACCACGAGCGGTACCGTGACGATGACTGAGGCTGCGCTGATCCGTCCCAAGGGGATGTCGAATTCGCTCATGCCGTTGAAGAAGGCGATCGCGACTGGGACAGGCCTGGCCGCGGGCGAACTCGTCAGTGTCACGGCCAGGAGGAATTCGTTCCAGACCGAGATGAACACGAGAATCGCGGTGGTGGCGAGGCCCGGCACCGCGAGCGGCAGGATCACTCTCCTGAAGGCCTGGAACGGCGTGGCCCCATCAACGTATGCGGACTCCTCGAGCTCTCGGGGGATGTCCCTGAAGAACGAGGTCAGGGTGTAGATCGCCAGGGGCAGCGCGAAGGTCAGCTTGGGGATGATAAGGCCCAACAGGGTGTCGTAGAGGCCGATCTCGCGCCATATGGCGAACATCGGTGCCGCGATCGCGATGGCGGGAAATGTCGTGACAGAGAGGACCAAGGTCAGCACGAGGGCCTTCCGGCGCATCTTCAGACGGGCCAGCGCGTAGGCGGCAAACGAGGCGAACACCAGCGCGATGACGGTCGTGACGACGGCGATGATCACCGAATTCCTCAGGGCGAGGAGGAAGTCACCGTTGCCGAACACCGAGAGGTAGTTCTCGACGGTTGGCTGGCTCGGAAAGAGCTCGCCCTGGCCCAGGCTTGCACCCTTCTTGAGCGAGGTGCTGATGAGCCAGTAGAACGGCACGAGCGAGAATCCCATGACGACCACGGCGAACACCCAGACCAGCGGATGGAGACGGTCCCTGCCCCGGCGACGCTTCGGCGCACGCGTACTCTCAATGGACTGGATGGAGGGACGTGAGGCGGTAGCAGTGCTCATGAGCGGTCCTCCCGTGCAATGTCGCGGATGTTCCCGCCTCCGAAGCGGATGTACACGGCGGAGACGATCATGACGGTCAGGAAGGTGAGGATGGACAGCGCGGACCCTTGGCCGACAAGCCGGTTCTCGTTCAGCTGGCTGTACGCCAGCATGGACATGGACTGCGTCCCGTTCGCGCCGTGCGTGAGAACGAAGGGAAGGTCGAAGATCCTCAAGGCGTCGAGCGTGCGGAAGATCGCCGCGAGGACGATGGCGGGGCGGAGGAGCGGAAGGGTCACGTGGACGAAGGTCTTCCACCTTCCCGCGCCATCGAGCTCCGAGGCCTCGTAGGTTTCCTGGGAGATGGCCTGCAGGCCCGCGAGAATGATCAAGGCCGCGAACGGCGTCGTCTTCCACACGTCTGCCATGACGATGACGGCCATCGCGTACCCCTGTTCCCCGAGCCACACGACGCCGGCCCCCGGAAGGTGGAGCGCGGAGAGGATCTGGGGCACGAACCCCGTGGTGGGATCGAACATCGTCTGCCAGGTGATCGCGCTGACCACCGTGATGATCGCGTACGGGATTAGCACGACCGTCCGGAGGATCGCCCGTCCGCGGAAGGCGAGGTTGAGCAGCATCGCCATGCCCGTGCCGAGGACGATCTCGAGCGCGACGGAGCTGCCCGCGAACAGGAAGGTCTGCCCGAACGCCTTCCACCAGTCCGCCCCGGCGAGCGCATCGGTGTAGTTGGCCAAACCTACGAAGCGGGACAGGCCCGCCTGACGGAGGCTGTACTGGTTGAGCGAGAGCCAGACTGCATAGCCCACCGGGACGGCAGCGACCAGAGCCATGAGCACAAGCGATGGTGCCGTCATGGCGGCGGCGAGGCGCCGCTCGGCATGGTCTCGGGTGCTGCGATGGCGATCGGCCCCTGGGATGCGGATAGCCATCGTCAGAAGCTCGCCTGAGCGCTCTTGATCTGGTCGGCCATCTTCTTCACTGCGTCTTCCGTGCCAGCCGTTCCCGCGAGGACGGAGTAGACGTTCTTGTTGATCGCCTCAGAGATCTGGGCGTACACCGGGGAGACGGGCCGCGGCTTGGCACCCTTGACGGAGACCAGCAGCTCCTGGGCGAACGGCATCTTTGCGAGGACGTCCGGGTCCGAGTAGGCCGCCTCACCTGCGGGAGCCTGCGAGTAGTCCATTGCCACGTGCTTCTGCCACTCCGGTGAGGACTCGAAGTTGATGAAGGCGACGGCCGCCGCCGTGTTCGACGAGAATGCTGAGATCGCCAGATTCCAGCCGCCCAGCACGCCGCTTCCCTTCGAGCTCCCGTCGAAGGACGGGAGGGGCGCGACACCGAAGGTGCCCTTCAGCGGCGTCGCATTGAGCTGTCCGTAGACGTTCGGCCAGTTGCGCTGGTAGCCGAACTTCCCGGACTCATAGGCAAGGCGGGTCGCGTTCTCCTCGTAGGTCAGCACCCCACGGTCGGCGGAGCCGTTCTTGATGCCCTCCGCCATGAAGTCGAGAACCTTGCGGGTCTCAGGCGAATCGACCTTGACGTTTCCCTGGTCGTCGATCACCTCGCCGCCGGCACTGTAGAGGAGCTCGAGGAAGTTCACCGTGAGCCCCTCGTACTGCTTGGCCTGATAGACGAGGCCGTTTCCCGGGGCCTTTGCCGCCTCGGCGTAGAGCTGCTGCCACGTCTCGGGCTTCGCCACCTTGTCCTTGGCGTAGTAGATGAGTCCGGCGTTCGTGTAGAACGGCGTTGCCCAGGACTTGTCCTTGTATCGGGTCGTGGCAACAGTCGAGGGGATGAGCGTGCCCTTGACGGCGTCGGTCACCTTGGTCACGTCCTGAAGCCAGCCCTGGGACGCGAACTCTGGCGTCCAGGTCACGTCGGTCAGGTAGAGGTCGCATTCGCTGGACTTGGCTTGAAGACGCTGCACGGCCTGGGTGCGACTCTCGTCAGTAGTGGCGCCGAGAACGGTGTACTTCGCCGTGATCCCCGGATTGGCCTTCATGAAAGCCTCGACCGTGCCCTTGTAGAGGCCGACCGAGTCCCTGCCACCGCAGATGGACAGGGCCCCGGATGCTCCGTTGGCAATGGCCGGGTCCACGGCTTGAGCTGAGGGTGCGGACGACGCTGCCGTGCTGTTTCCACATCCGGTGAGGGCGAAGCCAATGGCTCCTGCTGCTGCAACGAGGGCGGCGATCCGTCGCCGCCCCTGCCCGCGGGAGACGCCACGCTGCCGTGCAGCCATGGGCGTCGGGATCGAAGAGGGTGTGAGGTCCACAGATTGCTCCTTTGGGATCTGGAGGCTCGAAGGGCAGGCGGTGGATCGATTCCGCACATGCCGAATCGATCCACCAGCAATCCAAAAAGGAAGTGCCCCGGACCGGCTACTGCTTGCCGGATCGATTCAGCACTTCGTCGATACTTTCAGGTGATTCTCGTCACTGTCAAGGGGAGTCGTGGCAGCCGCATGACTCCCGAACCATCAGTTCGGGCGCGAAGACCCGCTGGGTGATCGGCCCTGCCGGATCCTCGATGACGCTCAGGAGCAGCTCTGCGGTCGCGCGTCCGAGCCTCTCCGGCCGAGTCGCGACCGAGGTGAGTGGAGGTTCCCATAGGGCGGCTGTACGCACATCGTCGTAGCCGATGACGCGGACCTCGGAAGCCCTCCCCGCACGGCGCAGAGCGCGGTAGACGCCGAAGGCCACGCCGTCGCTCTGACACACAATGGCCTCCGGAAGCGCGCCACGCTCGAGGAGCTGCTCCCCGGCGCGCAGGCCGCCCGCACCGCTCGAGGGACTCTCGACATCGACGAAGTCGCGGAGATCCACACCGGCCTCGGTCAGCGCTGCGCGCACGCCCTCGATCCTGTCCCTCCGCGAGAGGTGGCCGGCAAGTCCGCCGACAAACGCGAAGGACCTGGACCCATGGCTCAGAAGGTGCTCGGCTGCGAGGCGACCGCCGAGCCTGTCGTCAGGACCGACATAGGGAGCAGAAACTCCCTCCAGATACTTCGTGACGAAGACGTGAGGCATGCGCGAGGCCTCCAGCCCTTGGAGGAAGCTTCTCCCCGAGCGCGTCGCCGGCATGATGGCCAGCCCGGCAACCTGGTACTCGCGGAGCTCGCTGACCAGCTCGTCCTGCCGCACGGGATCGTCGGAGGACGCGACGACGAGCGAACGGAACCCCGCCTCCGCGAGTGCCGCCTCGAGACCGACGAGCAGCTCCCCGAAGAACGGATTCGCGATGTCGGTGACGATGACGCCGACCGTCGTCGTCCGCTTGGTCCGCAGCGATGCTGCACCCCGGTTGTACACGTAGCCCAGTTCGCGCATCGACTGGTGGACGCGGTCCTGAGTCTCCCTCGACACGCGGCCAGTACCAGTCAGCACGTTCGACGCGGTCGTCCTCGAGACGCCGGCGTGCGACGCGACATCCTTGAGGGTGACCGCTTGAGCCATGCGGACAAGATAGCAGGATCGATTCACCGCAGCGCCCCGAAGCGTGGTCGGGGCCACGGCTTCAGGAGTTTCCCAAAGCTCACGCGACCGTCACGGCCCCGAAACACGCGCTCACTACCGTTTCACGCATACAACGCGGCACCTCGAGTCAGGAGAGCGTCATGCAGACCCACCCCAAGCTCATCATCCGGCGCGTTCCGTGGAGCAACCCCGTGGGCCGCGACCTCCGCGCCGCGCAGCAGGCCGAACTCGATTCGCGCTGGGGTCACGCCGACCACGAGGCCGGGGACGCGCCGTCGGCCGCGGACGTCGCGATCTTCCTCATCGCCTACGAGCGCGCCACCGGGCAGCCGCTCGGCTGCGGCGGGCTGCGCTGGGTCGAGCGCACGACGGCGGAGGTCAAGCGCGTCTATGTCCTCCCCTACGCGCGCGGGGCCGGGATCGCGACCTCGATCCTCACCGCGCTCGAAGCGGAGGCCCACGGCGCCGGCGTGACGCTCATGCTCGCCGAGGCTGGGTCAGCGCAGCCGGACGGGAAGATGTTCTACGAGGCGGCCGGCTATCGGCGCATCCCCAACTTCGGCCCGTATCAGGAGCTCGACGACTCCATCTGCTACGGCAAGCCCGTCATGAACCCCGTGCGCATCCACGCCGTCGGCTGAGGGGACGGCCTACCACTCCAGCTGCTCCGCCCGCGAGCGCCATCGGATCCAGTGCCGCCAGACGCTCGGGGCCAGGACCACGAAGACGCCCACGATCGCGCCGATCACGGTGTCGATGAAGCGGTCGTGCAGCAGGTCCAGCGGGTTGACGTGGGCCACGAGCAGCGTGGACATGAGGGCGAGCGGCGTCACGCACACCTGGGCGAGGAAGTACTGGCGCGCGATCAGCATCTCGGCGCCGAACTGGCACGCCGCGATGAACACGACCATGAGCCACGCCGCCGGCCGGATCGCCACGATCCCCGCGAGGACCGCGAGCCCCACCACGGTGCCGAGGATACGCTGGACGCCCCGGTCCACTCGGTGCCGGGTCGAATGCCCCACGAGCGGGACCACCGCGGCGACCATCGCCCAGTAGTTGTGGCCGAACCCGAGGGACTGGCCGACGATCGTCGCGAGCGTCCCGGCGATCCCGGCGGCGATGAGGTAGCCGAGGGATTCGAGCCACAGCACCTTCCGCTCCTCGGCGCCGAGCCGGATGCGCCACGCCGCGCGGACGGCGTCCCAGGTGAACGGGGTCCGGCGCGATGGGTGGACGCGCGATGCCACGCCGATGGCCAGGCTGAGGGCAGCCGAGCCCGCCGCGGCGAGCATGGCCTCCCCGAGCGGCGGCTGGTGCGGCATCGACGCGACGGCCGCGAACGCGAAGATCTGGAAGAGCGAGCCCGAGGGCCGCAACCGCCACAGCCCGACGACGACGGAGCACGCCCACGCGACCAACGTCGTCGCCCCGACGATCGCCCACGGGTCCATCGCTCCGCCCGGGCTCAGCCGGGCCCCGACCGTTGCCGCGAACAGGACGCCAACCATGAGCAGCCCCGCCCGCACCTGCGTCACGATCCGCTGGCGGTGCGGCTCATTGCGGCCGTAGATGCCGGTGAACGCGCCGAAGCTCGCGAAGATGGCGAGGTCGAGCCGGTTGACCGCGACGAGCGTGATCAGCGGCACGAACACGCCCACCGCGCAGCGCACGGCGACCTGGTGGTCGTTCCTGAGCGGGCCCATGCTGAACAGCAGCTCGCGCACGAACCTCCGGACCCGGAAAAGCACGACGGCGCGCCGCCCGCCCGGGCGCGCGGCGCCGTCGTGCGTCATCTCGGAAGCGCTCACTCCGCTGCGGCGAGCTGGCCGCAGGCGCCGTCGATCTCCTTGCCGCGCGTGTCGCGCAGGGTCGTGGGGATGCCGGCCGCGCGCAGGGTCTCAATGAACTCCTGCTGCACGGGCCGCTCGGAGGAGGTCCAGATCGAGCCCGGTGTCGGGTTGAGCGGGATCGGGTTCACGTGGACCCAGCCGCGGCCGCGCTGGTTGAGCTTCTTGGCGAGGAGGGCAGCGCGCCAGGCGTGGTCGTTCATGTCCTTGATGAGCGCGTACTCGATGCTCACGCGGCGGCCGGTCTTCTTGTAGTAGTCGTGCGCGGCGTCGAGGGCGTCGTCGACCTTCCAGCGGTTGTTGACGGGGATGAGCTCGTCGCGGAGCTCGTCGTCGGGCGCGTGGAGGGAGAGCGCGAAGGTGACCGGGAGGTCCTCGTCGGCGAGCTTGCGGATCGCGGGGACGAGGCCCACCGTCGAGACCGTGATGTTGCGGGCGCTCATGCCCAGGCCCATCGGGACCGGGTCGACGAAGCGGTGGACCGCGTTCATGACGCGCTTGTAGTTGGCCAGCGGCTCGCCCATGCCCATGAAGACGATGTTGGTGACGCGCTCGTCGTCGTGCTCTTTCTCGCCGAGCTCGCCGGCGGCGATGAGGCGGTTGGCGGCGACGACCTGGTCCACGATCTCCGCGGTGGACATGTTGCGGGTCAGGCCCGCCTGGCCCGTCGCGCAGAACGGGCAGTTCATGCCGCAGCCGGCCTGGCTGGACACGCAGAGGGTGATGCGGCCCGGGTAGCGCATGAGCACGGACTCGACGAGCGCGCCGTCGAAGAGGCGCCAGAGGAACTTGATGGTGTTGCCGTCGTCCGTCTTGAGGCGGCGGACCTCGGTCAGCAGCGGCGGGAAGAGCTCGGAGACGAGATCCTCCCGGCCGGCCTTGGGGAGGTCGCTCATCGCGGCCGGGTCCGTGGTCCAGTGCTGGAAGTAGTGGGTGCTCAGCTGCTTGGCGCGGAACGCCGGGAGGCCGAGCTCCTTGAGCTTGGCCTGGCGCTCCTCGAGGGAGAGGTCCGCGAAGTGCTGCGGGGGCTGCTTGACCCGCGGGGACGCGAACTGGAGCAGCGGCCGGCCCTCGGGGGTGCGCTGCTGCTCCCAGCCCTCTGCCGTGGGCAGGACCTGGGGACGGGTGTCGGGAGAGGCAGGGCGAGAAGTCATCCTTCCCATCATCCCACGCCCGTTTGCTGAAGTGACAATCCGGGGACTATGATTCCGCTCTCGCGAGGGTGGTCGGGGCCGGGGCGGGGTCGCAGCTGGGCGGGCCGGGTCGTTTGGGCGGGCGGGGTCGTTTGGGCGGGCGGGGTCGTTTCGGGTACAGGTCCTTCCGCCCCCAAAGCCTTTCGGGTACAGATCTTCCGGCCTCCGGGCCTTTCGGGTACGCACGACGGCGTGTGGCCGACCCACGCGCGTGCGCCGCGCCGTCGTGCGCGCTTTCCCGGCCGACGCCAGGAGGCGGCTTGTCGCTGTTGAGACAGGGTATGACCCCCCCTGCGACGGCTTCTTGCGTGTGAGACGCCCTCAGGCGATCTCCCTCGCGCCAAGCCGTCTCACCCCATCGCTACGCTCACACCTGGCGCCCTGACGATTTGGCGTACCCGAAACGCCGCCCTGACGAATTTGGCGTACCCGAAACGCCGGCCTGGCGAGTTGGCGGGCGAGTTGGCGTACCCGAAACGCCGGGCGACCCGAATTCGCGTACCCGCAACGCGGCGCGGCGAGGCGCCAGGGGACCCGCCCGCCGTCAGGCCTGCCGGGCCGGCGACGGCGCCGCGGCCTGCTCGGCGTACAGCCCCGCATACGTCCCCCCGGCCGCGAGGAGCTCGGCGTGCGTTCCCCGCTCGACAATCCGCCCGCCGTCGACCACGTAGATCACGTCCGCGCCGACCACGGTCGAGAGCCGGTGCGCGATCGCGATCGTCGTCCGGCCGTGGGCAGCGGCATCGAGGGCCCGCTGGACCAGGCGCTCGGAGACGGTGTCGAGGGCGCTCGTCGCCTCGTCGAGGATGAGGACCTCGGGGTCCTTCAGCAGCACGCGCGCGATCGCGATCCGCTGCTTCTCCCCGCCGGAGAGCCGGTAGCCCCGCTCTCCCACCACCGTGTCGTAGCCGTCCGGGAAGGACTGGATGGTGGCATGGATGTTCGCCGCGCGGCAGGCGGCCTCGAGCTCCTCGAGCGTCGCATCGGGCTTGGCGTACCGCAGGTTCTCGGCGATCGAGGCGTGGAACAGGTACGTCTCCTGGCTCACGACGCCGATATGGCTCACCAGCGACTCGCGCTCGATGTCCCGCACGTCCCGGCCCGCGAAGCGCACCGACCCCGAGGTCGCCTCGTAGAAGCGCGGGATGAGGTATGAGACCGTCGTCTTGCCCGCGCCGCTGGGCCCGACGAAGGCGACGTACTGCCCCGGCTCGATTGCGAACGAGACGTCCTCCAAGGTGGCCCGCTCCTCGCCGCGCGCGTCCGGGTAGCGGAACGTCACGCCGTCGAACGCCACCTCGCCCAGACGGGGCGCGCCGTCGGGGAGGGGGGCGGCGTCGGGCGCGTCGGCGATCGCGGGCTTGAGGTCGAGGTACTCGAAGATGCGCGCGAACAGGGCGCCGGAGGTCTGCAGGTCGAGGGCCACGCGCATGAGGGCGATGAGCGGGAAGAGCAGCCGGGCCTGGACGTTGGTGAACGCGACGATCGTTCCGGCGGTGATCGCGGCCGGAGCGCCGGCCCCCACGCTCCCGGTCAGCAGCCACCCCGCCACGAGGTACACGATGGCCGGGATCGAGGACATGAAGATCGTCACGAGGGCGAAGAAGTACTGGCCGCTCATGGCCTGGCGGATCTGCAGCCGGACCAGGTTCCGGTTCTCCTTCGAGTACCTGCCGATCTCGTCCGGCTGGCGGTTGAAGCTCTTCGACAGCAGGATCCCCGAGACGCTCAGCGACTCCTGGGTGATGGCAGTCATGTCGGAGAGGGACTCCTGGGTCTTCGTCGCGATCCGGGCGCGGACCTGCCCGACGCGCCGCTGCGCGACGACGAGGAACGGCATGAGCACGACGGCGATGAGGGTCAGCTGCCAGTTCAGCGCCACCATGGCCACGAAGGCCGCGATCACCGTCACGACGTTGCCGACCACCCCTGAGACCGTGTTCGACAGCACCCCGGCGACCCCGCCGACGTCGTTCTGCAGCCGCGACTGGATCACGCCCGTCTTGGTGCGGGTGAAGAAGCTCAGTTCCATGGACTGCAGGTGCGTGAACAGGCGCACGCGCAGCGAGCCCATGACCTCGTTGCCCACCGTCGAGGTCAGGTACGTCTGCCACACCCCCAGCAGGGCCGAGAGCACGTACGCGCCGACCATGAGGCCCACGAGCTGGACCAGCGTGGGGACGTCGGGGCGGCCCGCGGGCGGGAAGAGCCCCTGGTCGAAGATGCGCTGGGTCAGCAGCGGCGGGGCGACCGAGAGCGCCGCCGCCGCGAGGACCAGCACCACCGTGAGCACGAGCGCCCCGCGGTGCGGGCGGAACAGCTCGGCGATCCGCGCGAGCAGGTGCGGGATCTTGGGCGCCTCGGCGTTGAGCTTCTTCTGCAGCGCCACGTCGCCGGTTCCAATGCGCCCGCCGCGCACGACGGCGCCGGGTCGCCCGGGCGGGTGCATTGACATGGCTTCTCCCGACTCCGCTATTCCGCGAGGATCAGGTACAGGGCCTTGCGGGCCTCATCGATCTTCGCGGCGGCCTGGGTGCGCTGCTCGTCCGTCGCCGCCGTGCGGAACTGGTGCAGGACGCCCATGAACTTGCCAACGCTCTCTATGAACGCCTCGGTCGCCTCGCTCGTTCCGGGGGCAGAGTCCCAGGCCTTGGTGAGCTCCTCTGCGTGGTCCGCGGCGTAGGCACGGCCGGCGTCGGTGAGGGTGTACTCGGTGCGCTTGCCCTCGCCCGCCTGCTCGACGAGCTCCTCGTCGACGAGCTGGGCGAGCGTCGGGTACACCGAGCCGGGGCTCGGCTTCCACATGCCGTTCGTCTTGGCGCTCGCGGCCTGGATGATGCCGTAGCCGGTGAGGGGCTGCTCGGTGAGGAGCGAGAGGACCATGGCCCGCACGTCCCCGCGGCTTGCGCGGCGTCCCCCGCGGGGGCCGAACCCCGGCGGGAAGCCGTGGCCGGGATGATGGCCGCCGGGCCCGAAGCCGTGTCCGGGGAAGCCCGGGCCCCCGGGCGCGAAGCCGGGGATGCCGCCGCGGGGGCCGGCGGGACCGAAGCCCCGCTCCCCTGGGCGACGTGGTCCGTCGTGATGGTGCATTTCTTCATGATGATGGTGTCGCGCGTTTTCGCACACGGTGTTCTCCTGAAGCGGATCGATATGTCCCGGCTCCGGACGGAACCGATATCTAACGATATATCGCTGAACATCGGAGAACAACCCCTCCCTTCGCCGAGGTCACCTCTTCTGGCGCCGAGGTCACCTCCTGTGATGCCGAGGTCACCTCTTCTGGCGCCGAGGTCACCTCTCGGAGCCTGCCAGCGGGACATCAGCTGCCCGCAGCCGCTTCTGCTGGGTGAATTAGCTCAGGAGACGCGGCTTACAGCAGCACATGCGGGCCCGCCAACTGCATTCCCCGGCGGGGTGACCTCGGCGCCACACCCGGTGACCTCGGCGCCACACCCGGTGACCTCGGCGGCACACGGGGTGACCTCGGCGGCACACGGGGTGACCTCGGCGGCTAGGGGCGGACCTTGTGGCGGCTCACGATCGAGACGCGGTTGAAAGCGTTCATCGAGACGGCGGCCCAGCACAGCGCCGAGTACCGGGCGTCCCCGAGCTCGGCACGTGCGCGAGCGAGGGCAGAGATGCGCTCCTCGTCGTCGGGCAGGTGCGTGACGGCCTCGGCGATGTCGAGGGCGGCCCGCTCGAGCACCGTGAACAGCCCCGCCTCGCGCCACGCCGGCAGCACGTGCAGCTTCCGCTCCGGCACGCCCGCCTCGACCGCAAGCCGCCCATGGAGGTCCAGGCAGAACGCGCACCCGTTGATCTGCGAGATCCGCACCGAGGCGAGTTCCACGACGGCGCGCGGCAGGCCGGCGTCGTCCGTCACCTTCCGCACCTGGAGGGCGAGGGCGTTGAGGGCCTTCCAAGCCGCGGGGTCGGACTTGTCGAGGTAGAAGGCGGGCTCGTCGTCGGGTTCGGGGGCGGGGCTCTCGGTCATGGACCCATCATGGCCGGAAAACGCCAAACGGCCCCCGGAACCTGGAGGTACCGGGGGCCGTGGCGCGGGCGCAGGAGGCTACTTGGTCTGCCACCCCGTGTAGCACTCGGCGATGTAGGCGCGGCCGTGCTCGGACTCGAGCAGGGAGCGGAGCTCGCCGAGCTGGCGGGCGCGGAAGAACGCGTGGTTCTCCTCCTGGGGGACGGTATGCAGGAGCGTCGTCATCCAGTAGGAGAAGTTCTGGGCCTTCCAGACTCGGTCCAGAGCACGCTCGGAGTAGGAGTCCAGGATCGCGGACGAGCCGGACTTGAAGTAGGAGTCGAGGCCCTCGAAGAGCAGCCGGACGTCGTGCAGGGCGAGGTTGAGGCCCTTGGCACCCGTCGGCGGGACGGTGTGCGCGGCGTCGCCCGCAAGGAACATGTTCCCATACCGCATCGGCTCGTTGACGAAGGAGCGGAACGGCAGCACGACCTTGTCCGTGACCGGCCCCTCCTTGAGTTCGAACCCGTTGCCGTTGACGCGCAGGCGCAGCTGCTCCCAGATCTGCTCGTCCGTCCAGTCGGCAGGGTTGGTGCCCGGGTCGCACTGGAAGTACATGCGCTGCACGGTGTCGGTGCGCTGCGAGATGAGCGCGAAGCCGTGCTCGGAGTTCGCGTAGATGAGCTCGGGGGAGCTGCGCGGCGCCTCCGTGAGGATGCCGAACCAGGCGAAGGGGTACTCGTTGAAGTACCAGCGCCGCTCGGACTCGGGGATCGCGAAGCGGCAGTGGCTGCGGGAGCCGTCGGCGCCGACGAGGATCTGGGCGCGGAGCTCGAAGTCCTTGCCGTCCTCGTCGGTGAAGAAGACCTTGGGCTGGCCGGTGAGGTCAGCGGTGTCGACGTTGGAGCACGAGTAGCGGACGTCGCCGCCGTCGGCCTCGCGGCGCGCGGCGAGGTCGTCGAACACGTCGTTCTGCGGGTACAGCCACACCGACTGGCCGACGAGGCCCTTGAAGTCGATGCGGTGGCTCACGCCGTCGACCCGGAACTCGGTGCCCTCGTGCTCGTGGCCGTTGCGCAGGACGTTGTCCACGCCCGAGTCGACGAGCAGGTTGACGCTGCCGGCCTCGAGGATGCCGGCGCGGATGGTGCTGGAGATGGCCTCGCGGCTGCGGATCTCCACGACCGTGTTGTCGATGCCGGCCTGCGCGAGCAGGTGGGAGAGCATGAGGCCTGCAGGGCCTGCGCCCATGATGGCCACCTGGGTGGTGATGACGGTGCGATCGCCCATGATCGTTCCTTTCGGGGGTGGGGCCGGCTCGCGGGATCCGCGGCGGCGAAGCGTCTGGAATGAGTGTGACGCGCATCGCCTGCGCCGCGTACCCCAATTCCATTGATCGGAAGACGCCGACGAAAACGAGAGGCATGCTCCCGGCGTCGTGCGCCGTTCGGCACGCACGACGGCGCCCGCCCGCCGCGCGCGGTCGGGCCGCCTACTGCGCGCGCTCGCCGAGCTGCCTGCCGATGCCCCGGGCCGCCGTCATGAGCGCTGGGACGAGCTGCTGGATCCGTACCTCGGCGAGCGGGACCACGACGCCGATGGCCGCGACAGGCCGGCGCTGGCGGTCGTGGATGGGCACGGCGATGCCCCACGTGTCGGGGTCGACCACGCCGGCGAGCTCCGCGAAGCCCTGGGTCGCGGCCGCGGCGAGGATCTGACGGACATGCTCGGCGGTCGTCCTCCCCGTGGGGTCGCGGAAGCGCGCGAGGTAGGCCGCCTGGACGTGCGGCGGCTGCGCAGACATGATCGCCACGCCGGCGGAGGAGATGTGCACGGGCATGCGGCCCGCGACCTTGGCCCGGTTGGCCACGGACCCCCTGCGGGAGAGCCGCTCGACGAAGAGGACGTCGTCGCCCTGGAGCACCGCGAGGTTCACGTTCTGGTTGAGGACCTGGTGGATGTCGTCCATGAAGGGCAGCGCCGCCTGGCGCAGCACGAGGGTGGGCGAGTTCCGGTTCACGAGCTCCCAGAGCCGCAGGCCGAGCTGCACCTTGCCCCCTGGGGCCTGCTCGAGGAGTCGGTGCTCGGCGAGCTGCTTGACGAGCCGGTGCGCGCTCGTGAGCGGGAGCCCGGCGCGGGCCGAGAGCTCGCCGAGCGGGAGCGAGCTGACGCCCTCGGGGAAGGCCTCGAGGATGCGGACCACGCGGTCCACCACCGAGTCCCCGGTCGTCGAATTCGCCATCTCCGCCTCGCTCCTGTCGCGCCCGCCCTGGTCCAACCAGATTCCATTGAATGGATCTCAGTGTCGCACACGACACGGCGCGGTGATACACCTCTCAGGTGCGGAACGATGCAATGATGCCCCAGACCCCCGTGTCCTCGAAGAAATCCCAGTGGCCGGTGTGGCTCTGCTGGCTCGCCATGGTCCTCGATGGCTTCGACCTCGTGGTCCTCGGCGCCGTGATCCCCACGCTGCTCAAGACCAAGGAACTCGGCTTCGACCCGGTCGGCGCCACATTCGCTGCGACCATCTCCCTCGTCGGCGTGGGCCTCGGCGCGCTGTTCATCGCGCCGCTCTCCGACAGGTTCGGCCGCCGGCGCCTGCTGATCGCGTGCGTCGCGTGGTTCTCGGTCTTCACCCTCGCGGTGGTCATCGCGCCGAACGTCGCGCTCTTCGGCCTGTTCCGGCTCCTCGCGGGCCTGGGCCTGGGCGCCTGCCTCCCGGCTGCGCTGGCCTACATCAACGACTACGCCCCGGCCGGCTCCGGCGCCTCGAACACGACCCGCACCATGACCGGGTACCACGTGGGCGCCGTCGCGACGGCGTTCCTCGCGCTCATGGTCATCCCGGACTGGCGCGTGATGTTCATCGCGGGCGGCCTCGCCGGCCTCGCGCTCGTGCCGTTCCTGTGGTTCAAGCTCCCCGAATCGCTGCCGTCGAAGGCCGCACCCGAGGGCACGCTCGAGCCTGCCGAGGTCGCCGAGGAGTCCCAGCCGGTCGGCTTCAAGAGCCTCCTGCAGAAGCCGTACCCGCTCGTGGCGCTCGGGATCGCCGTCGCCTCCTTCATGGGCCTCCTGCTCGTCTACGGCCTCAACACGTGGCTGCCCACCCTCATGGCCGAGGCCGGGTACTCGCTCAGCTCGTCGCTCACGCTCCTGCTCGTGCTCAACATCGGCGCCGTGGCGGGCCTCGTGCTCGCAGGCTGGCTCGCGGACAAGCACGGGGCCAAGCGGATCGTGCTGATGTGGTTCGGGGTCTCCGCGGTGCTGCTGGCGTTCCTGAGCATCAAGATGCAGAACGAGCTCCTCCTCAACGCGGCCGTCTTCGTCACCGGCGTGTTCGTGTTCAGCGCCCAGGTGCTCGTCTACGCCTGGGTCTCGCAGATCTTCCCGGCGCACCTCCGCGGCACCGCGCTCGGCTTCTCCGCCGGGGTGGGCCGGATCGGCGCCATCCTGGGGCCGGCCGTGACGGGCACACTCGTGACGCTGGGCATCGCGTACCCGTGGGGCTTCTACGTCTTTGCCGCGGCCGCCGTGCTGGCCGTGTTCGCACTCGTCGCCGTCCCGCACGTCGTCCCGGGCCGCAACGACCTCTGACGCCTTCCCTCTGGGGGTCACCTCCTGAGAGTCACCTCAGGTGACCCCCAGGAGGTGACCCCCAGGAGGTAACCTCCAGAAGGTGATCCTCAGACGGCGGAGGGGCGCGGGCGCACCAGGGTGGCCCACAGGTGCCAGAGCATCCCGGCGAACGCGGCGAGGAACGCCGCAACCGCCACCCACAGCTCCGCGCGCCCGATCGTGGCGACGATCGGCAGGTGGTCAGCCCGGCCGAGGTAGATCCCGGCGACGGCGTACATGCCGAGCGGGAAGATGACGCTCCACAGGCCCGGCTCATAGGCGAGCGGGACTCGGTGGACGAAGTGCCGCCACCATCCCGCGGCCACCAGCACAGGGAACAGCCACGAGGCGAAGGACCAGAACACCACCGAGGAGCCGGCCACGAGTCCCCGCGTCGCGTCCACCATCGGCGCACCGGCCATCTCCACGATCCGGGCCCCGGCGAGGACGCTGATCGCCATCGCGCCCATCGCCACGAAGTACTGCGGACGCAGGTCCTCGGGCCGGATCGGGTACGTCATGAGCCGCAGGGACACGAAGATCCCCACCGCCGCGTAGAGGATGAGGCCCACGGACCAGGCGACCACGGCGGTCAGGGCCAGGGCCGAGCGCCACTCGTCGCCCACCCCGGGCTCGAGCGACGCCGCCGCGACCGCCACGGACTGGCTCGCCACCACCCAGATGAACCACGTCCCGTTGGCGTCCCTGACTACGGGCCGCTCGTCCCGGCCGAGCACCGCGGTCCACGGCACCACATAGCCCAGGACCACCCAGGCGAGCACCGCCACGGCGAGGAGCGCCGCCGTCGCCCCTGACCAGCCGGCCATGCCGAGCCGCACGCCGAGGACATCGGTGCCCGCGATGAACGTGAAGAACCCGAACGCGCGGCCCGGATCCATGAAGTCCCGCGCCATGGCGTCCCGGAAGCGGGTCAGCCGGATGAGGTTCAGCACGAGGATCACCGCGTACGCGACACCGCAGATCCACAGGAGGACGGCGGAGAGCACCCCGAACCCCTCGAGCTCGAGGCCCACGGAGATGATCCCGCTGGCCATCACGAGCGCGAAGTACCCCGGCGTGAGCGTCTGGACCGCCTCCGCATAGCGGGAACTCACAGGTTCACGGGGAGGGGCAGCGCTCATGCCCGCAGTCTAGTCAGGGGACCAGGACCACCTTTCCGGTGTTGCCCCGCGCCTCGAGGTAGGCGTGGGCCGCCCCCGCGTCCGCGAGGGGGAAGGTGCGGTCCACGTGCGGGCGCACCCACCCGTCGTCGACGCCCTGGAGGATGGCTGTCGCCCAGCCGCGGACCTTCTCGCCTTCGGTGAACAGGTGCCCGAGGTTCACGCCGAACACGCCGAGGTTCCGGTTCATGAGCGGGATGGGGTTGAACAGCGGCTGGCGCGCCACGAGCCCCAGGAGCTTGAGCTTCCCGGGCAGCCTCGACGAGACCGAGCCGGCCACGCTGAACATCCCCAGCCGCCCGGACGCCCGGAGCACCCTGTAGCTCTGCTTCCAGTGGCGGCCGCCGAAGGGGTCCAGAACGAGTTCGACGCCGCGGCCTCCCGTGAGCCGCATGACCTCCTCGGGCCAGTCCTGGGTGGTGTAGTCGATGGCCTCATGGAGGCCCCGCTCGGCCAGGAAGGCGTGCTTGCGGGCACTCGCGGTGCCGATCATCCGCGCGCCGACGTGCCGCCCGATGTCCACGGCTGCCAGCCCCACTCCCCCGCCGGCGTTGTGGATCAGGACGGTCTCGTCCGCCGAGAGGGAGCCCATGACCACCATGAGCTGCCACGCGGCGAGGTACGTCACCGGGATGGCCGCGGCCTCGGCGTACGACAGCCGGGACGGCTTCTCGAATACCTGCTCCTGCGGGACGCAGACCATGTCCGTGTACCCGCCGAAGTGGGTGAGGGCGACGACGTCGCGCCCCTCCCACCGCGGGTCTGCCTCCGGCCCCACGGCGTCCACCACGCCCGAGACCTCGTAGCCCACGACCGCCGGGAACCGTGACACGTCCGGGTACAGGCCCTTGCGGGCGAGGATGTCCGCGAAGTTGACCCCCGAGGCCCGCACCTGGATCCGGACCTCCCGTCCCCGCGGCGTCGGATCCGGGCCTCCGCGCAGGGCCATCCGCTCGGGACCGCCCACCCCGGTGATCACTGCCTGCCTCACGCCTCACCCCTGTCCTCGTCAAACCCCGGCCCTCGTCGCCGACGGGGCGATCATAGCCCCGCCCGGGAAACGGCCGGGGAGTCTTCCCTGGGCCCCGTAGCCTTGGAGCACCGACGGAAGGACGCCCATGCCCGCGCACATCATCCGCTTCGCCGACCTCCGCCCGGAGAAGTGGCGCAACGGCGGCGGAACGACGGTCGAGATCGCGAGCGGGCCCGAGCGCACCCCCGCCTCAGAGGAGGACTGGGGCTGGCGGCTGAGCATCGCGGACGTCGAGCGCGCCGGCGACTTCTCCGCCTTCGAGGGCATGGAGCGCGTGCTCACAGTGGTGGAGGGCGAGCTGCTGGTCCTGACCGTGGACGGCCGCGAGCACGGCCTCGAGCGCTTCCGCCCGTTCCGGTTCGACGGCGGTGCGCCCGCCAGCGCGGTCCTGCCCACCGGCTCGATCCGCAACCTCAACCTCATCACCCGCCGCGGCGCGTTCACCGGCTACGTGACCATCCTCGAGCTCTCCAAGAAACGCTCCCTGCCCCTCTCGGCCGGCCAGCTCGGCGTCCTCCTCCAGGGCGACGCCGCCGCCTCGGGCGCGGGCCCGGCGGACGACGGCGGCACTCCCCTCGGGCGGTACGACACCGTGGTCGCCGGTGCCGCAGAGGAGGGCGAGCTGCCGGTCGAGGTGTCCGGCCGGGGCTTCTTCGCGGTGGTCTCCCTCGAAGCCGACTCCCCCGCGGACTCCCCTGAGGCCGACTAGCTGACCGCTTCCGCCCAGTGGAAGCCGCGGGTGGCGGCGAGCACGCGCGGCGCGGTCCACTGGCACCATGGCACTGAAGCGCACGGCGGCCGTGAACCACGTCGGCCGGGAGGTCGCCTCGTCGATTCCCGCGGAAGCCGACGGGGTGTTCGGCCTCGCCGAGACCGGCGACCACGGGCTCGACGGCGAGCTGTCACGGATCTGGCCGCGCGCCGTCGTGCATCTGGGGGTGCGCAGCAACGACGCCCACACGCTGTACGCGGTGGCGATCGCGCGCTCGCTGCTGGCAGCGCACCCGGGGGCGGAGGCCGGCGTCGTGCTTCCGGCGATCATGCTGCACGACATCGGCTGGTCGCGGGTGCCGGCCGCCGAGGTGCTCGAGGCGATCGCGCCCGGCGGCGGGCGGCCTGACCTCGTGCTGCTGCACGAGAAGGAGGGCGCCCGGCTCGCGGAGGGCATCCTCGCCGAGGCAGGCGTGCCCCCGGAGCGCGCGGCGCGGATCGTCGAGATCATCGACGGCCACGACTCGCGGCGCGAGGCGATCTCGGTCGAGGACGCCATCGTGAAGGACGCTGACAAGGTCTGGCGGCTGACCCCGCACGGCATCGACACGGTCATGGACTGGTTCGGGCTGGACCGCGGTCAGGCGCTGCGGCTGTGCAGCTCGCGTGTGCACGCGCACCTGTTCACGGACGCCGCGAAGGCGCTCGCGAGGGGCCTCGCGGCGATCGAGTCCGCGAACCTGTGGCCGGAGCGGGCGGCGCTAGAGTTGGGGGACGTTGGCCCTGCCGCTTGAACGCTGTCACCAGGCGATCAGCGCTACGGACGGCCCAAGGTTGCCCCACGCGCGGCTGGAGCTGGCCGTCACGCTCATGATGCGCGGCGACGCTAACCATGAAGCCAAGAATCGCCATGCCGGCAACAAAAGAATAAATAACGCCGCGTTCGAAGGTTCCCGAAAGATCACTGCTGGGATATAGGACCATCGATACGGCTGATGTGACGGCGACGATCGCCAGCACAAAGAACGTAATGCTCGCATTGGTGCGCTTGAACCAGAGAACTCCTATTGCGGCGAGGGAAATGACGATGCCCGCCAGAAGGACTCCGACGGCACCCACGTGGACAGTAGAAACGTAGTCTTCAGGGAATGCGCCAATGAGGACGATGGCAAGGCCGGTGAGAACGAGAGACCAACGGATGACGAGCGTGGTCACGCGCGCAAGGGCCGTGTGCTCGATCCTGAGCTTCCCGCTCTTCTCCCCGCGGCGGACATCTCTGTAGGCAAGCTCCAGGTCGCCGGCGTGCGCCGCGATCCAGAGCACTGGTGACGTGATGAGACACGCAGCCACGACGACGCTTACACCGATGAAGATGAGGGCGAGATCCATTGCCGCGAAAGACGGCGAACACACATATCGTGGCGGATTGCCTTGGTCCCCGCACTGGGTCGCGCCGAGGTCACTGATGTAATTCGCTATGTAGCTATACGCGCCGTGACCCTTCCACCCGAGCTGGACGACCCACTCGAAGATCACAAAACCCAGCATTGCCCTCGCCGCCCAGGATCCGAGCATGTGACGAGAGTCAGAGGTCCTAGGACGCCGGCCCAAGGACCATCCGCCAAGCAGTTCGATCCACGCCTTCACCTTGTCCATGGCGATGATTAACTCTCGCGAATGGAAAAGGTGCAAGAGGTCCGCTCCACGTGACGATTACAGGAAAAGCAGCGAATGTTGTCCCCCACTTTCTCGACGCGACACGTCCGAGAGCGGGCGGCGCTAGAGTTGCCCTAGCCGCAGCGGGCGCGCCAGCGCCGGGCTCAGGACGCCGAGCGGCGGCACAGCGGCAGGGGCGGGAGGCGCGATGGCGGGCGGCAGCAACGAGCCGGGCCGCACGGTCACGTCCAAGTCGCTGGCGATCCTGTTCGCGTTCGAGTCCGGGCGCCGTTCCCTGAGCCTCTCGGAGCTCGCGGAGGCAGCCCACCTGCCGCTCAGCACCACCCACCGGCTCGTCGCGGAGCTGGTCGAGTGGGGTGCCCTGGCACGGGACCCGCAGGGCCGCATCCAGCTCGGGCTTCGGCTGTGGGAGCTGGGCCAGAACGCCGGGCGGGCGCTGCGCGACACGGCGCATCCGTTCATCCAGGATCTCTTCTCGCTCACCGGCGAGACGGCGCACCTCGCGATCCGGGAGGGCCACGAGGTCCTCTACATCGACCGCATCTACGGGACCAGGCGCGTCCCGCGGGCCTCCCGCGTGGGCGGGCGCCTGCCCATGCACGCGACAGCCGTCGGCAAGGTGATCCTCGCCTACGAGGAGGACTGGGTCCGCGACGCATACTTCCACCGGCACCTCGAGCAGCCCACGGCGTACACGCACGTCAACCCGGCGCGCCTCGCCGAGGAGCTCGTCCAGATCCGCGACCAGGGCTACGCGACCACGGCCGAGGAGATGCGCCTGGGCTCCGCGTCGATCGCCGTGCCCGTCTTCCACACGGGACGGATCGGGGCCGGGCTCGGGATCGTCGTCCTGTCCTCCCAAGCCGGCACGATGCTCCGCCACCTGCCCACGCTGCGCGGCATCTCGGCGCAGATCGAGCGGGCGACGGCGCACATCCCCCTCGAGACCCTCCGAGCCAGCGCGAAGATCGGGGGGTGAGCGGTGCCCGGCGAGGCGGACCTGCGGCCGGCCGTCGCTGCGGCCCTCGCATGCGAAGTCGACGGGCTCGAGGACGTGCGCTCCGAGGCGCTGGACTACGACGCGTTCCTCGCGCACCGGACGGTCCGCCGCGTCCACGGGCGCGCCCGCGTGGACGGCGGGTGCCGCCCGTGGTCGCTGATCGAGAAGACCACCGAGGGGCCCGGGCTCGCCGAGCGGTACCTGCTGGACAACGGGGCGCGGGAGTTCGCTGCCTATTCGAGCGGCCTGCTGGATAGCCTCGCCCCGTCGGTCCGGGCGCCGCGCCTCTACGGCTCCCACGCCGGCGACGGCGGCAGGCTCGCCCTCTGGCTGGAGGAGGTCGTTCACCACGGCGCGCGGCCGCTCGACGCCGCCTCCCTCCTGGCCGCCGCAGGGGACCTCGGCGCCATGGCCGGCAGCTGGCACCGGCGGGTGCCCGCGGAGCCGTGGCTGTTCACCGGCTGGGTTGACCGCCACAGCCAGCCGGAAGCGGTCCCCGCCGGGCTCGAATCGCTCAGCACGGTCAGCCGAGAGGTCGTCGCCCTGCTCGGGTACCGCCTCGCGGCGGGGCGCGACCTGATCGCCGCGCAGCCGCGCGTGCGGGACATCCTCGAGTCGCTGCCCCAGACGCTGTGCCACCATGACGCGGTCGGCGCCAACGTGTTCGTGTCCTCGGGTACCACGGTGCTCATCGACTGGGAATCGGCGGGACCGGGCGCGGTGGGCGCGGACTTGGCCTCCCTGCTGTTCTCGTCGGTCCGCCGCGGCGACGCCATGGCCTCCGTAGTGGCCTCGGTCCTCGACAGCGCCGTCTCGGCGTACACCGAGAGCGTGCGCGAGAAGGACCCCTCGGTCTCCGCGAAGGACGTCCGGCGCGGGTTCGACGCCGCGGTCGCCCTGCGCTGGAAGCTCATCGCCGACCTTGCAGACGCGGCGGAGCGGCACCGTCCGATCCGGCGCGGCAGCAGGCCGGACGAGCCGGCTCGGGAATCGCTCGGCGAACTCGTCGCCCTCGCCGATCTCCTGCTCGATGCAGCCCACCGTGCCCTCGATCACTGACAGACTGGGGGTGGTTCAACCAGCGAGCAGCGAGAGGTGATCCTGTGGCCCTTCAGCGGATGGACAATGTCGCCGTCGTCGTCGACGACCTGGACGCGGCGGTCGCGTTCTTCACCGAGCTCGGCATGGAGGTGGACGGCCGGGCCTCGATCGAGGGGCTCTTCGCCGACCAGACCGTCGGGCTCGACGGCGTGCGCAGCGACATCGCGATGATGGCGACCCCGGACGGCCACGGCAGGCTGGAGCTGACGAAGTACCACCACCCCGCAGCCATGGCCGCTCAGCCGCCGGCCCCGCCGCCCAACACGCTGGGCCTGCACCGCGTGATGTTCGCCGTGGACGACATCGACGACACCTTGGCCCGCCTTCGCGCCCACGGCGCCGAACTCCTCGGCGAGGTGGCGGAGTACGAGGGCATCTACCGCCTCTGCTACCTCCGCGGACCCGCGGGCATCATCGTCGCCCTGGCCGAGCAGATCGGCTGACCCCTCGTGAGGCGACCCCGGACCGACGCGGCACGCCGTCCGAGGTGGCTCACGCGCAACGTCGCGACTCTCTCCGGGGTGAGCTTCCTCCAGGACGCCGCGAGCGAGCTGCTGTACCCGATCCTGCCCATCTTCCTCACGATCGTCCTTGGCGCCCCCGCCGCGGTGGTCGGCGCGGTCGAGGGCGCCGCGGAGGGCGCGGCGTCCCTCACGAAGATCTGGGCCGGCCGGCTCGCCGACCGCTCCTCGAAGCGCCGCCTCATCGCCGCCGGCTACGGTCTCGCGGCGGTGGGGAAGCTCATCATCGCCCTCGCGACGACCTGGCCCGTGGTCCTCGCAGCCCGCTGCGTCGACCGGCTCGGCAAGGGCATCCGCGGCGCCCCCCGCGACGCGCTCCTCATGGACGGAGCCGATCCGGCGAACCGCGGCCGCGTCTTCGGCTTCCACCGCACGGCGGACACGCTCGGCGCCGTCGTCGGACCGTCCCTGGGGCTGATCCTCTACGAGCTGTTCAACCGGCAGATCCCGCCCCTGCTGTGGATCGCGGTCATCCCCGCGGTCCTCTCGGTGCTGCTCGTCGCCGCGGTGAGGGAGAAGCGGGCGGCGTCCGCCGGCGTCGTGCGCGGGGCGGGCCAACGCACGACGGCGGCCCCGCACCCGGGTGCCGCGGGCCGGCTGCCGGCGCGGCTGCGGCTGCTCATCGGGGGCCTGACCCTGTTCTCGCTCGTGAACTTCCCGGACGCGCTCCTGCTGCTGCGGGCGCACGAGCTGGGACTCTCGACCGAGGGCGTGATCGGGGCGTACATCCTGTACAACGTGGCGTACGCGGCCCTGTCCTACCCGGCCGGAGCGCTGTCCGACCGGGTGCCGCGGCACCTGGTGTTCGCGGCCGGGCTGGTGTTCTTCGCGGTCGGGTACCTCGGGCTCGGGCTCATCGACGACCCCGCGCTCGTGTTCCCCGTGCTCATCGTGTACGGCGGGTTCACGGCCGCGACCGACGGCGTGGGCAAGGCGTGGGTGTCGACCCTCGCCCCCGCACAGCTGCAGGGCAGGGCACAGGGCCTCTTCCAGGGGCTCACGGGCGGCGGCATCCTCGTTGCGGGGATCTGGGCCGGGCTCGCATGGGGCGACGCCGGGCGGGTGCCGCTGCTGGTGAGCGGCGCGGCGGGGCTGGTGCTCGCCGTCGTGCTCGTGGTGGCAGGGCGCCGGCTCTCCACGCGGCGCTCGGGGTGAGCTCCGACGTCTCACGGCGGTCCGGCGCCGGCCGCAGGTGTCTCCACAGGCCACATCCGCCCGGAACTGCGGCAGTCTGGTAGGGGGCCGAAAAGAGGAGGAATCGACATGATGCCGATCGTCTTGATTATCGACATTGCACGTCCGGTCGAGGAGGTGTTCTCCTACATCACGGACCCGTTGCAGTTCCCGGAGTGGCAGCTCGACGTCGTGAGCGCACGCCGCGACGATGCCGGCTCGCGCGGCGTGGGATCGCGGTTCGTCACCACACGCCGGGTCGGGCGCATGCAGCGGACGACGACCCAGGAGATCATCGACGTCGATGAGCCGAGGACCTGGGCCGCGCGCACCATCGGCGGCCCAGTAAGCCTGCTGGCGAAGGTGACTGTCGAGCCACGTGGCGACACCAACCGCTCGCGGGTGACCTTGTCGTTCGACTTCGCCGGCCGCGGGCTCGGGAAGTTCCTCGCGCCCCTGATCCGCAGGATGGCGGCGAGGGAGGCGCCCAAGAGCCTCCAGAATCTGAAGCGGCGGCTGGAGAGCGGCGAGCACCGCACGGATCGGCAGGGAAGCGGGACGTGACCGCGCTCGGGCGGCTGGCGCTCCTGCCCATCTCACCCGTGGCGGCTACCCAGAGGCGACGGCGAAAAGCCCCGCGACGCCGAGCAGGTAGAGGACCAGCACGATGAACGAGTCCGCGCCCATGCCCGCGACCCGCCGCTTGGGCCTGAAGATCAGGCTCATGACGTAGACGAGAGTCAGCAGGATCGCGAGCGCTGTCAGGTAGATGTCCGTGTTGTGCGCCTGCGGCAGGACCGGTGTGCCCGAGATGAGCACCGCGACCAGGAACAGCACGGGGAGGAAGGCATTGCCGCCGAAGATGTCGCTGACCGCCAGCTTGTAGTCGCCCTGCTTCACGGAGGGCAGGCCGGTCGAGATCTCGGGCAGGGACGTTGCCAGGGCAAGGATGGTCGCGCCGAAGAGGACCCCGGAGAGGCCGATGTGGCCGGCAATCTCGTCGCCGCTGCGCTCCAAAGCCACGCCTGCGACCAGGGTCGCCACGGCCGCTGCCGAGAAGATGAGTACCGCCCGGCCCGTGCTGGTCTTCGTGCCCCGACTGCCGTCTCCGGGGTCCTTGCTGTGCCCCTGCGCCTTGTCCTGCGCGCCGGGGGCGTTGCCCTGCTCGTGCCACGGCAGGCCCTTCTGTGCCCGCCGCACGGCGAGGAGTCCCACGACCCATACCGCGGTGATCAGGACAGCCGCAGGCGTCAGACGGAAGGCGACGAGGCCCGCGGGCATCTGGCTCCCGGCGATGACGACCCCGAGGACGCCCACCACGGTGACCGCCTCGATGACGAGGGTGAGGGAGGACGCTCGGTACATCAGGGGGTCGCCCCGTCTGGTCCCGAAGGCGTCCAAGGCCACCAGGACGACGGTCTGGATCGCGATGCCGCCGAGGATGTTGCCCACCGCGACCCCGAGGTTGCCGGAGACGGCCGCGCTGACGGTGATGGCGATCTCGGGGAGATTGGTGGCGACGGCCAGGAGGATCAGGCCGCCGAGGGCTGAGCCGAGGTGGAGCCTCACGTCGAGGATGTCGGTCTGCTTGGAGAGCTGGATGCCCGCCAGCCAGATCACGGCGGCGGCAGCAACGAAGAGCAGCAGTAGCGCCCAGAGGGGCCAGGACGACATGGGCGAATCTCCTTTTCTTGAGAGGATGGGGGTGATCTTGCTGACCCAGAAGCTTCCGCAAACTTTGCGGATTCGCAACGGGTCAACGGATACTGGGAACATGGAGAAGACCGGGGGCGTGGGGAGAGCCGAGCAGGTGGATGCTGTCCTGCGCGCAGCGGATGTCCTGCTGAGGGTGGTTGCGGCATCCGTGGCCGAGGTCGAGGATGTGGTCACCACCCCGCAGCTGCGGGTCCTCGTGCTCCTCGCCCTCCATGGGCCCCAGAACCTGGGCGCGGTGGCCCGGGAACTCGGAGTGCATGCGTCCAATGCGACCCGCACCTGTGACCGACTCGTCGTCGCCGGCCTGGTGAGCCGGCGGGACGACCCCTCTGACCGGCGCTTCCTCCAGCTGGACCTCACCCCCGAGGGGAAGGAACTGGTCGAGACGGTGTTCGAGCACCGCCGCCAGGCCATCGCCGAGGTGATCGGGCGGATGCCGGCCGATTCGCGGGATGAGGTCGCGGCGGCGATGGCGTCGTTCGCCGACGCGGCGGGCGGATCCGGCACCGAGGACGGGCGCTTCACGCTCGGCCTCGACGGCTGACCGGCCCTGCCCGGCGTCCGCGCTCATCCCCTCCTGCCCGAGGGCCGCGGCTCGATGCCCCAAACCGCGGTGTGCGACTCCCCCGGCCCGAGCTCGATGAGGCCCTCGCCCGAGTTGAAGGCGTTGGGTGCGCAGGTCATCGGCTCCACGCCGAGCCCCGTGCGCCTGCGGTCCTCCTGGGGCAGGGTGTCCCCGGTGAAGATCTCGAAGTAGGGGTAGGCCTCGTCGGCCCACAGCGCCGCGCCCCACGTTCCGTCGGGGCCCTCGATGTGGACCCGGGCGCGGCCGTCGTCGTCCCGGGCCAGCTCGGTGTAGGTGACGTCGATCCGGCGGTCGCCGAGCACCGTCATCTCGCGCAGGTCGTAGGCGGTGCCGTCCACGCGGCGTCGTCCGGTGGGGATCCCCTGGTCGTCGACGGGCAGGTAGACGCCGCCGGGGACCTGCACCCGCGCCGGGTCGATGGACGGCGTGCCCGCGGTGAGGTACGGATGCGCGCCGGTCCCGTACGGGCAGGGGCCCGCGCTCCGGTTCACCGCGGTGGTCCTCACGGAGAGGCCGGAATCGTCCAGCTGGTACTCGATCCGGCACTCGAGCACCCACGGCCACCCCTGGCAGGCGTGCTGCGTGTGGACGAAGCTGGCCGCGCCCTCGCTGAGCTGCTCGAGCCGCCAATTTGCCCAGCGGGTCAGGCCGTGGATGGCCCCGCCCTTCTCCGGCTCGGTCAGCGCGAGCTGCTCGGTGCGCCCACCCCAGCTGTACCGCCCCTGGCGGATGCGGTTGGGCCAGGGGATGAGCGACTGGCCGCGGGCCCCGGTGCACACCTCATCCTCGGTGTAGCCGTCCAGGACGTCTCGGCCCTCGCACTCGAAGCGTCGCAGCGAGGCCCCCACTTCGGTGATGGCTGCAGAGCAGCCGGCGTGCGCAAGGGTGACCTGACGGCCTGACGGCAGGTGGCGCTCGTCGGCCCTTCCGGGAGTCAAATCCATCGCGTGTCCCTTTCCTCGCATGCATGAAGAAAACGCAATGGTTGCATACCCGCAAAAGACCTGGGAAAACAATCAGTGGCAACCTCGCGCGGCGGGGTGAGCAGCAGACATGAAGCGCGCAACGGAGCCCCCGCCACAGGGAACTGACACCTCGGTCGGGCAGGATGTGGCCATGGACAACGAGACGACACACCGCCAGGACTTCTTCACCCGGTTCGCGACCCGTACCTCCAAGGTGCTCGGGCATCCCTGGGTCTTCTCGGCCGCGATCGCCATTCTCGTCCTCTGGGGCTTCTCGGGGCCGTTCCTCGGGTTCTCCGACACCTGGCAGCTAGTGATCAACACCGGCACGACGATCGTGACCTTCCTGATGGTGTTCATCATCCAGAACACCCAGAACCGGGACTCCGCGGCGCTGCACATCAAGCTCGATGCGGTGATGCGGGAGCTGCAGATCACGAACTCGAGGCTCTACGAAGCCGAGGAGGAGGGCGAGAAGGAACTCGAGCGGGAGCGCCACCGCCTCGAGCACGAGGCCGGCGACACGGACGGCTCGTAGCAGCAGCGCGGGAAGGCCAACTGAGATTCCTTTGATAGGAATCTTGAAAGTTTCCGTTGCGATGGCAGGAATCACATTCTACGGTTCTGGAGAAGTGATCCCCGCCACAACGCAAGGAGGCGCTGCCCCGTGGACCTTGACCTCGAAGAGCTCGCTGCCGTCATCGAGCAGCTCGACAAGACCGAATTCACCGACTTCTCCTTCGAGAAGGGAGACTTCCGGCTCCGGGTCTCGCGCGGCGGGCACTTCGCCGACGCGGCCCCCGCCGTTCCCTCACCCCACGCCGCGCCTCAGGCCGCGCACGACGCCGCCGCCTCACCCGCCGCCGCGGCCTCGGCGCAGCCTTCCCCCGCCCCCGCGCTCAGGGCGGTGTCGGCGCCAGCGGCACAGGCGCCCTCGACGCCCGAGGCCGGCCACGCCGTCGTGACCGCGCCGATGCTCGGAACGTTCTACTCCTCCCCCAAGCCGGGCTCCCCGGCGTTCGTCGCGGTGGGCGACACGGTCGAGCCGGACGCCGTGGTCTGCATCGTCGAGGTCATGAAGCTGATGAACTCGGTCCAGGCCGGGGTCTCCGGCACGGTAGCGGAGGTCTACGCGAAGGACGGCGACCTCGTCGAGTTCGGCCAGCCGCTCTTCGCCGTGCGGGAGTCCGCATGACCTCGCCCGCCACCGAGCGCGCGGCACACCGGATCTTCATCGCGAACCGCGGCGAGATCGCGGTCCGCCTCATCGAGGCCTGCGACCGGCTCGGCTTCGACACCGTCCTCGGCGTCTCGGCCGCAGACAGGGACACCCTCGCGGCGAAGCGGGCCGGACGCGTCGTCGTGCTCGGCGGCCCCCGCCCCGGCGACTCCTACCTCGCGATGGACACCGTGGTCCACGCCGCCGTCGCCACCGGCTGCACCGCGGTGCACCCCGGCTACGGCTTCCTCTCCGAGCAGTCTGCCTTCGCCCGGCTGTGCGCCGAGGAGGGCCTGACGTTCATCGGCCCGCAGCCCGAGGCCCTCGAGGCCCTCGGCGACAAGCTCACCGCCCGTCGCCTCGCGGAGGCGAACGGCGTCCCGGTCTCGAAGGGCGGCACGGCGGCCGCGGAGCGCGAGGTGGCGGACCTCGCCGACTCGATCGGCTTCCCCGTGCTGATCAAGGCCGCGTTCGGCGGCGGTGGCCGCGGCATGAAGCTGGTCCGCAGCCATGCGGAGCTCCTCGAGGCCTGGCAGCTCGCCTCGGCCGAGGCGGAGGCCAGCTTCGGCGACGGCACCGTGTTCCTCGAGCGGTTCGTCGAGGATGCGAAGCACGTCGAGGTCCAGGTCCTCGGCGACCGCCACGGGCACCGCATCCACCTCGGCGAGCGCGAGTGCTCGGTGCAGTACCGCTACCAGAAGGCCGTCGAGGAGGCTCCCTGCGCGGCGCTGCCCGAGGCCACCCGCCGCCTGCTCCACGCGAGCGCCCTGCGCCTCGCCGACGCCCTCGACTACGTGGGCCTCGGCACCGTCGAGTTCCTCTACGACCCCGCCCGGGACGAGCTCGCATTCCTCGAGGTCAACCCCCGCCTCCAGGTGGAGCACCCGGTCACGGAGGCAATCACCGGCGTCGACCTCGTCCGGGAGCAGATCCTCGCAGCCCTCGGCGAGCCGCTCTCCGTCACCCAGGACGACGTCGTGGTCACAGGCCACGCGATCGAGTGCCGCATCACCGCGCAGGACCCGGACCGCGGCCTCGCACCGAGCCCGGGCCGCGTCACCCGCTGGCGCCCCAGCACCGGTGGCGGGCTCCGCCTCGACACCCACATCTACGAGGGGTACCTGTTCCCGCCCTACTACGACGCGCTCATGGCGAAGCAGATCGCGTGGGGCCCGGACCGGGACGCGGCGATCGAGCGCATGGAGTCGGCGCTGGCGGGCTTCGGGATCGAGGGGCTGACCACCTCGCTCCCGCTCCTGCGCCGCATCCTCGGGCACCCCGACTACCGCACTAACCGCGTCACGACCCACTGGCTCACGGACCATCTGGAGGACGTCATGCAGAGCACGAGCTCCCTCCACGCTGAGGCGGGGGTGCACTGATGGCGAAGATCAGCCTCGTCGACGTCTCGCTCCGCGACGGCAACCAGAGCCTGTGGGGCGCCACGGGCATCACGACCCGCATGGTGCGCGGCGTCGCCCCGCTGCTCGACGCCGTCGGCTACCGCACGCTCGAGCTCGTCTCGAGCACGCTCATGGCCACGGCCGTCCGCTACCACGCCGAGGACCCCTGGGAGCGGATCCGCACCGCGCGGCAGCTCGCACCGAACACCCAGCTCGGCTTCCTCACCACGGGCAAGCGCTTCATCACGTTCGGCCGCACGCCGGACGCGGTGTTCGAGCTCGCCTTCACCCTCCTGGCCCGCAACGGGGTCCGGAAGCTGTGGGTCATCGACCCGATGCATGACATGGAGGGCGCCAAGCGCACGGCCGCGATGGCCAAGCGCGTGGGCTTCGAGGAGGTCATCGGCGGGGTCTGCTACACGATGAGCCCCGTCCACACGCCGGAGTACTTCGCCGAGAAGGCCGGCGAGCTCAGCGACAGCCCGGACATCGACGGCGTGTACCTCAAGGACCCCTCCGGCATCCTCACCCCGGACAGCGTCCGCACGCTCGTCCCGGCGCTGCAGGCCTCGCTCGGTCGCGCCGCGGACGGCCCGCAGCTGCGCGAGGTCCACTCGCACTCGACCACGGGCCTCTCGCCCATCACCCTCCTGGAGGCCGCGGACCTCGGCGTGCCGACGCTGCACTGCGCGCTCCCACCGCTCGCGGACGGGGCCTCGCACCCGAGGGCACAGCAGCTCGTCGCGAACCTGCGCGCCCGCGGGCACGAGGTGGCCGTGGACGTTACGGCCATGGACCGCGCATCGGAGTACCTGACCCGGCAGGCCCGCATCAAGCGGCTCCCTCAAGGGCAGCCCGCGCAGTACGACGAGGCCTACTACCGGCACACGATCCCCGGGGGCGTGCAGTCCACCACGCGCCGCCAGCTCGCCGAGATCCGCCGCCCCGAGCTGTTCGACGCCGTCATCGAGGAGTCCCTCCAGGTCCGCGAGGACCTCGGCTGGCCGATCGTCATGACCCCGTTCGCGCAGTACATCGTGGCCCAGGCCGCGCTCAACGTCATCTCCGGCGAGCGCTACAGGACCATCTCCAACGAGGTCGTGGACCTGCTCCGCGGCGACTTCGGCGCCCTGCCCGGCAAGGTCAGCGAGGACCTCCTCGACCGGGCCCTCGCCACCCCGCGGGGCCGGGAGAAGCCGGACGACGCCGACGAGGTCACCCTGAAGGGGCTCCGGCAGCAGTTCGGCATCCACCTCGGCGACGAGGAACTGCTCCTGCGTGCTGTGATGCCGGCCGAGCAGGTGGACCGGATGGTCGCCGCCAAGACCGACTCGACGAGTGCCACGCTCGCCGGGCTCATCGCGGCGGCGGGGTCGCCGTCGTCGGGCCTCTCGGTCTCCGTCAGCAGCGGTGACACGGCGTTCTCGCTCAACCGTGCTGCCAAGAACGCCGCCAAGGAGGCCACCGCATGACCACGAACCCACTCGACCAGGTCCGCGCCTGGGTGCTCGACGTCGACGGGTGCCTCATGCGCACCGCCAAGGCCGGCGGCGCGGGCGGCGAGGCCATGCCGGGCGCCGCGGAGCTCGTCGCGTTCCTGCACGGGCGCGGGGACCGCGTGCTCGTGTGCACGAACGCGTCCCAGCAGCCACCGCGCGTCTACGCCGAGCACCTGCGCGGGCACGGCATCGACGTGCCGGACGAGGACTTCGTCACGGCCGGCTCGGCCGCCGCGGACTACCTCTCAATCCATCATCCCGGTGCCCGCGTCCTGGCCGTCGGCGGGGCCGGCATCACCGAGCCCCTCGCGGCGAGCGAGCACACGCTGGCAGATCCAGCCGACAGCGAGCTGGCCGACGTCGTGCTCGTGGGCGCCGACGATGCCTACACGGGCGCGCAGCTGAATGCGGCCGCCCTCGCGGTCGACGCCGGGGCGCCGCTCTACACGACCGTGGACGTGCCCTGGTTCCACGGCGGGATCCGGAAGTCGCTCGTCGTCTCGGGCGCGGTGGCCCACGCCATCGGCTGGGCCGCCGGCGTCACGCCCACAGTCCTGGGCAAGCCGTCCCCGGCGCTCGGCGAGGCGCTCATGCACAGGATCGGCGCGCCGTCGTCCGCAGGGACAGTGCTGCAGCCAGAAGCCGTCGCCGTCGTGGGCGACGCGATCGTCGAGACGCAGCTGGCCCGCAGCATGGGCGCCGTGAGCGTCCTCGTGCTCACCGGGTCCACGACGCCGGAGAAGCTCGCGCAGCGCGCCGGCCCGGACGTCCCCGACCTCGCCCTCCCAGGCGTCGCCGACCTTCACGCCCTCCTGACCACCCCAGTCGTCCCCACCCCGTAACTCCTTCCACCGAAGTAAGGAACCCACGATGTCCCTCGACAACGCCCGCCGCTTCCCGTTCTTCTCCGAGGCCTCCGCCCCCGCCGGCGGGGAGGGCTGGCAGTCCATGTACCCGTACTACCTCGTCCCTTCGGAGGAGACGCAGGCGCACGAGGACGGCCAGTTCTGGTTCGCCGACACGATGCACTGGTCCCGCGGCGCCCACCCGTTCGACAGCATCGGCGCGGAGGCCGTGTACCTCGGCGTGGGCACGTTCAGCACGCGCATCTTCGCGCTCCCTGTCTCCCTGGGCCTCGACGTGCGCATGTTCAACGGCTACGTCTACATCTCCCCGCTCGCCGTGACGGACCCGGCGCAGATCCAGGCGCGCGCCGCCGTCTTCCAGGAGCGTGCGGGCTACTACTACGCGAACTGGGACGAGCTGTACGGGAAGTGGAAGGCCAAGATGGACCAGGCCATCCAGTCGCTCGCGACCGTCTCGTTCCCGGCGCTGACCGAGTACGACCCGAAGGAGGTCGTCTTCGAGGCCAAGGGCCGCTCGGAGGCCATGGCCGTGATCGAGAACTACCACCGTCTCATCGACGAGTTCTTCGCCATCTGGCAGTACCACTTCGAGTTCCTCAACCTCGGCTACGGCGGCTACATCACGTTCTTCCAGTTCTGCAAGCAGGCGTTCCCGCTCATCACCGAGCAGCAGATCTCCCGCATGGTCGCTGGCGTGGACGTGCTCGCGTTCCGGCCCGACGACGAGCTGCGCGCGCTCGCCGCCAAGGCGAACGAGCTCGGGCTCGTTGAGGCGCTCGACGCCGGCGGCTCGCCCCAGGAGGTCCTCGGCCGCATCGCCGCCGCTCCCCGCGGGGACGAGTGGATCGCGGCCTTCGAAGCCGCGAAGGACCCGTGGTTCAACTACTTCACCGAGTACGGCTTCACCCACGACCAGGTCACGTGGGCGCAGGACCTCTCCGTCCCCCTGAAGAACATCTCCCGCTACGCCACGAAGATCGCCGCGGGCGAGGACATCTCCCGCCCGATCGAGCGGCTGCGCGAGGAGCGCGACGAGATCGTCGACGAGTACCGCGCCCTCCTGGCCCCAGCGGAGGCGGCCCAGTTCGACGAGCTGCTCGGCCTGGCGCGCAAGGTGTTCCCGTATATCGAGGAGCACAACATCTACGTGGAGCACTGGGCCCACAACGTCTTCTGGCAGAAGGCCGACGAGCTCGCGCAGTTCCTCGTCTCGGCGGGCTTCCTCGCAGAGAAGGAGGACTTCTACTACCTGAACCGGTTCGAGGTGGACCAGGTCCTGTTCGACGTGGTCGACTCGTGGGCGATCGGGGTCGAGGCGCGCGGCAGGAAGCGCTGGGCCGCCGAGATCGAGCGCCGGAAGCCGATCGTCGCGGCGCTCCAGTCCGTCCCGGCAGCCCCGGCCTACGGCATCCCGCCCGAGCAGGTCACGGACCCGTTCGCGGTCATGAACTACGGCGTCACCACCGAGCGGGTCAACGACTGGCTCGGCTCCTCGGACGAGTCCGCCGCGGGCCTGAACGGCATCCCCGGCTCCCTGGGCGTCGTGGAGGGCCCGGTGCGCGTGCTGCGCTCCGAGAACGACCTGCCCCAGCTGCAGCCGGGCGAGATCCTCGTCGCGCCGATCACCGCGCCCTCGTGGGCCGCGGCGTTCTCGGTGGCCGCGGGCGTAATCACGGACATCGGCGGCATGATGTGCCACGCCGCGATCGTGTGCCGCGAATACGGGCTCCCCGCTGTGGTCGGCACCGGATTCGCGACGGCGCGGCTCACCACCGGGCAGCGCGTGCGGATCGACGGGCGCAAGGGCACTGTCGAGCTGCTCGACGCCGCGGGCGCCGGGGACACCGGGGACGCCGGGGAAGCCGCCCAGTCCGACACCGCTCTCGTCTGAGCCGGAAGACACCCAGAGGAGACACGATGTTCACGCTGACCTTCACCGACCCCGCCTGCCGGGACGTGCGCGAGACCGGCGGCAAGGCCAAGAGCCTCGCCGACATGACGGCGAACGAGCTGCCGGTCGCACCCGGCTTCGCCGTCACCGCGGAGGCCTACCGCCACTTCCTCGCCGCCACCGGCCTGGGCGAGACGATCGGGCGCCTGCTCGCAGACCCGCTCGACCCGCACGACCTCGCCGCGCTCGAGCGCACCGGCAACGCCCTCATGGAGGCCGTCCGCCAGACCGCGATCCCGCAGGACCTCGCCGAGGCGGTCCGAGCAGCCTACGCGGAGCTGTGCACCACGACAGGGCTCGACGACGTCTCGGTCGCCGTGCGCTCGAGCGCCACCTCCGAGGACTCCGCCGGGGCCTCGTTCGCCGGCGAATTCGAGACCTGGGTCGACATCCGCGGCGCCGAGGACGTCCTGGCGCACCTCCTCAAGTGCTACGAGAGCGTCTTCGCGCCCCGGGTGCTGGGCTACGCGATCGAGCAGGAGCTCGATCCCCGCACCATCGAGATGGCCGTCGTGGTGCAGAAGGTGGTCCGGGCGCGGGCCGCCGGCGTCATGTTCACCCTCAGCCCCACCAGCGGGGACCGCTCCAAGATCGTCCTCGAGGCCAGCTGGGGCCTGGGCCTCGCGGTGGTGGGCGGTGAGGTCACCCCGGACCGGTTCCTCGTGGACAAGATCGGCCTCGAGATCGCGGACCGCACCCCCGGGGACAAGCGGATCGAGTACCGCACCGGCGCCGCGCCGACCCCGGTGGAGGAGTCCCGCCACCGGACCCTGTGCCTCGACGACGCCGAGGTCACCGCGCTCGCGAAGCTCGGCAAGCGGCTCGAGCGCATCCACGGCTCGGCACAGGACATCGAGTTCGCCGTCGACGAGGAGCTGCCCGAGGGATCCAACCTGGTCCTGCTCCAGTGCCGCCCGGAAACCGTGTGGAGCGGCGCCGAGCGCAAGCCCGCCTTCGACGCCTCCGCCGGGATGATGTCCTGGATCACCGGGTCCATCTCCGGAGGCGCGGCCGCGGCCGCAGGCCACACGCACGACCTCGCCCACAAGCACTCGGCCTCGAGGGCACGATGACGACGACGGCCGGACAGGAGACCCCGCCGAGGGCGGGCACCGGGCAGGGCAGCCTCCTGCGCCCGGCCCCGGGCAAGGACGAGTGGCCGCAGACCCGGCTGGGCCGGTTCCTGCTGACGGCCGAGAAGGCAACGGGCCGCACGTTCGCCGACTACGAGGACGCGTGGGCCTGGAGCGTGGAGGACCTCGAGGGCTTCTGGCAGCTCGTCTGGGACGAGTCGCGGATCATCGCGCACACCCCGCCGGAGCGGGTGCTCGGGCGGCGGGAGATGCCCGGGGCCGAGTGGTTCCCCGGGGCCACGCTCAACTACTCCGAGCACGTGGTGAGGGCCCTGCGTGACCGGGGCGACGGCGTCGTGCTCAAGGCCCGCAGCCAGACGCGGGCGGCGATCGACTGGACCGGGAACCGGCTCATCGAGGAGATCGGGCGCCTCCAGGCGGGGTACCGGCGGCTCGGGCTCGTGGCCGGCGACCGCGTGGCGGGGTACCTGCCCAACACGCCCGAGGCCCTTGCCGCGTACCTCGCCGCCGCCGGCCTGGGGCTCGTGTGGGCCGCCGTGCCGCCGGAGATGGGACCGCGCAGTGCGATCGACCGGCTCGGGCAGCTGGATCCGAAGCTGCTCATCGCCCTGGACGGGTACCGGTGGGGCGCACGCGATGTCCTGCGGCTCGCCGAGCTCGAGGAGATCCGCGCGGCGCTGCCGGGGACCGCCGTCGTGCTCCTGCGCTACCTCGACCCGAATGCTGAGGTGCCGGGCGGCGTCGAGACGTACGAGTCGCTGCGCTCCGAGGCGGGCGCGTTCGAGGCGGTGCCGGTGCCATTTGCGCACCCGCTGACGGTGCTGTTCTCCTCGGGGACCACGGGGAGGCCGAAGGCGATCGTGCACTCGCACGGGGGGATCCTGCTGGAGCATTCCAAGGCGATCCCGCTGCAGTTCGATCTGGGGCCGGAGGACCTCGCCTACTGGTACACGACCACGGGGTGGATGGTGTGGACGCTCATGGTGTCCTCGCTGCTGACCGGGTGCGGGCTCGTGCTCGTGGATGGGGACCCGGGATGGCCCGCGCTCGACGGCGAGTGGTCGCAGTGGGCGGTCGCGGCCGAGACCGGCGCGACGTACCTGGCCTCCGGGTCGGCGTACCTCGCCGCGTGCGCGAAGGCCGGGCTGCGCCCCGGCGGGGTCTGGGACCTGAGCCGGCTGCGGGAGATCAACTGCTCGGGCTCGCCGCTCTCCGCCGAGGCGGCGGAGTGGGTGTACGACGCCGTGTCCCCCACGGTGCTGCTCGGCCCAACCTCTGGCGGGACGGACGTGTGCACCGCGTTCGTAGGCGGGACGTTCCTCACGGCGGTGCGCGCCGGGGAGATGTCCTGCCGGGCCCTGGGGGCGGATGTGGAGGCGTGGTCTCCGGAGGGAGGGCCCGCGCCGGTGGGCGAGCCGGGCGAGCTCGTGGTCCGGCAGCCGATGCCGTCCATGCCCGCGGGGTTCTGGGGGCCGGACGGGGCGCAGCGCTACCGGGACTCGTACTTCCACACGTTCGACGGCGTGTGGTGCCACGGCGACTGGCTCGTGCACACCGGCGACGGCGGGTGGATGATCACCGGGCGCTCCGACGCGACGCTCAACCGCGGCGGGGTGCGGCTCGGGACCGCGGAGTTCTACGCGGTGCTCGACCAGGCGCCCGGAGTGGCCGATTCGATGGTGCTGCACTTCGAGGACGGCAGCGGGATGGGGAAGCTCGTGCTCGCGGTGGTGCCGAGAGAGCCGGGCGGGGAACCAGCCGCGCTCGTGGCGTCCTTGAAGTCGCTCATCCGATCGCAGCTCTCGCCGCGGCACGTGCCCGACGTGATCTTGACGGTGCCCAGCGTCCCCCGCTCCTCGATCGGCAAGCGCCTCGAGGTCCCGCTCAAGCGGATCGTCCTGGGGGCGGCGGCGGAGGATGTCGTGGACAAGGGGGTGCTCGTGGACCCGGACGGGCTCGCGGCGACCGTCGCGGCGATCCGTGCGGCGCTCGGCGCCGAGTAGTGGTGCCGAGTAGCAGAGCGGGCGGTACGGCCGGCCGACGGGTACCTCGCGCGTCAGCCCTGGAGGCCGACGGCGAGCCGCGCCTCGATCGCGGCGGCGGCGTCCCGCAGCCCGTTGACGATGTCCGGCATGGCCGGGCGCTTGAAGCGCGAGGCGGGGATCGCCGTCGTGATCGCCGCGACGGGCTGGCCGGCGGGATCGTGGATGGCGACGCCGAGGCCGACCACCCCGGGCTCGGTCTCCTCGAAGTTGGTGCCGAAGCCTGCCCGGCGCACGTCCGCCATGGACTTCTTGAGCCGGCCGACGGTGGCGATGGGACTCGTGGGCCAGGGCGGCAGGCCGTTGCGGTAGATCTCCTCGAGTTCCGGGTTGCTCAGCTCCGCAAGGATCGCCTTCCCTCCCGCGGAGGCGAAGGCTGGCATCTGGTCCCCCCGGCGGGCGGTGACGCGCAGGACGGCGTCGGCCTCCACGCCGTCGACGAACATGATGTTCCCGCCGCGGCGGACCATGAGCTGGACCGTCTCGCCCAGCCGTTCGGCGAGTTCGTTCAGCGGGCCCTCGGCGGCGCGGCGCAGCTGGGCCAGGGAGGCGCCGTGGGCCCGGTCGGGGACGAGCGCGGGGCCGACCCGGTAGCGGCGGTCGCCCGTGCGGGCGGCGAAGTTCCGCAGGACGAAGGTGGCGAGCATCCGGTGCGCCGTCGAGGGGGCGATCCCGAGCGCCTCCGAGGTCTCCTTGACCGACAGCGACCCCCGCTCGCGCAGCAGCTCCACCAGCCGGAGCGTGCGGTCCACCGATTCGATCGGGCTCGCTTCTCCCCCGCTGCCCTCAGCCATCCTCACCCCGTCCCGCGCCCGCACTGTGCGGCCGCTCCGGTCCATTCTCGCAAGCGTGGTGCTGGGTGAGCGGGACGACCGAAGCCTAGGCATTGCGCCGCGAGTGAGTGTAGCTTCGTGGCGTCACGGGAGGATCAACGCTGCCGTGGCGGTCTCAGATCTCGATTCTCGGCACGAGCAGACAGGCAGGAACATGGCAGACGACCAGGTTCAGCGCAACCTCAAGGGCATGGACGATCTCGACTTCGACGGGTGGAACAAGGCCGACTGGACCGGCGTGTTCGCCCACCACCACACGGACGACGTGCACGTGGACTGGAAGGGCCAGCCCCCGACGGACGGCGTCCAGGAGCACATCGACGCGATGAAGGCCTTCGTCGAATCCGCAGGGGGAACGCCGCCTCAGATCACGGCCCACCCCATCGCGTTCGGCTCCGGCGAATGGACCTGTGTGATCGGCGAGTTCGCGGACGGCAGCCGCATGGTCACTGTCGCGAAGTGGAAGGACGGCGCCATCGCCGAGGAGTACATCTGGGCGTAGCACCGAGGGCGCGCACCGCAGCGAAAGGAGTGCGACCACGAATGACGAAGTACCTGATCTCGTTTCCGAGTGCTGCCATGGTCGTTCCTGCCGGGGAGCTCGAGTCCGTGGCGGCGGCGGCGCACGCCGTGGTCCAGGAGGCGAAGGACGCCGGCGTCTGGGTGTTCGGCGGCGGCATCGACGAGAGCGTCCCGCCGGTCATGGTCGACGCCGACGGGACCGTGCGCGAGGGCACCTACCCGCAGACGGCGCAGCTCGAGGGCGGCTACTCGGTGCTGGAGCTGCCCTCGCACGATGCGGCCCGGGAGTGGGCCGCGAAGATCGCCGCCGCCTGCCGCTGCGCCCAGGAGGTGCGCGCCTTCCAGTACGACCCGTCCAGCTAGAGCTGCGGGCCCGCTGACGCCGCAGGCGAGCAGCAGCCCGACCGTAGTACGGGGGCGCTGCTCGCCTGAGCGCTAGGAGCCGGCAGGGGCGAAGCTGTGCTCCGCCACGATCGGGGCCGCGGCCTCCGAGGTGAAGAACCGCAGTACCTCGAGCGCTGCAGCGCGGTCGTCCGCCGCGGTCGCGACCGCTCCGGCGAAGACGGTATCGATCGCGCAGTCCGGCGGCAGGACGCCGAGGATCCGGATGCCCGGCTGCCCCACGAGCTCGCTGAGCTGCTGGAAGCCGAGGTCGACCTCGCCCTCGGCGAGCGAGCGCGCCACCGGAATGCCCGGGCGCGCCTGGACCATCCGCTGGCCCAACTCGTCGCCGAGCCCCCAGCCGTCGATCATCTTCACGAGCGCGACGCCGCTGGGCCCGGTCGAGTAGCCGATGCGGCCGGCCTCCTGCAGGGCGGCCCGGAGGCCCGCGGCGTCCGGGAACGCGTGGCCGCCGTCGTGGGCGGCAGGCTCCTCGGACTCGGCGGGAACGGCGACCGCAACCTGCGACAGCATGAGCGGCGTGACCGAATCCGCCACGACGTGCCCGTCGTCGGCGAGCCGGCGCAGCGCGCCCAGGGCGAGGAACACCAGGTCAAGCTTCTCGCCCTCCGCCACTCGCTTGGCCGCATCCACGCCGCCGACCGACTCGAGCTCCACCTCGGGCAGGCCGGCCCTGACGGCGGCTGCCGCCAGGTCGGTGAGGACGTGGCGGGTCGCCATCGAGGAGATCCCCCTCATGCGGCGTCCTCGAAGGACTCGGCGTCGACCTCGCGCGACGCGGCGGCCGCGTAGCGCGGGCCGGACACGGTGGAGGTTCCGATGAGCTCGCCCGCGCGGGCGAGCAGCCCGGCGTCGACCGTGAGGTCCGCGGCCGCCTGGTTCTCGCGGAGGTGGTCCAGCCGGGTCGTCCCCGGGATCGGCACCACGTGGTCTCCCCGGGAGAGCACCCAGGCGAGCGCGAGCTGGCCCGGAGTGCAGCCTGCCTCCTGCGCCAGCGCCCGCCACTGGGGCAGCAAGGACGCGTTGGCGGCCCAGTGCTCCGGCTGGAAGCGGGGCATGTTCCGGCGGATGTCCTTCGGCGCGAACTCCGCCGGGTCGTCGAAGCCGTCGCTGAGGAAGCCGCGCGCGAGCGGCGAGAACGCCACGAGCGCGACCCCGCTCTCGCGGGTCGCCTCGAGCATGCCGAGCTCGGGGTTGCGGCTCCACAGCGAGTACTCGTTCTGCACCGCGGCGATCGGAGCGACGGCCTGCGCCTCGCGCAGGCGCTGCACCGACACCTCGGAGAGCCCGATGGCGCCGATCTTGCCGGCGGCCACCATCTCGGCCAGCGCACCGACGCTCTCGCCGATCGGCACCTGCTTGTCCCACCGGTGCAGGTAGTACAGGTCGATGTGCTCGACGCCGAGGCGCCCGAGCGATGCGTCGACCTGCGCGCGCAGCGTCTCGGGGCGCCCGTCGATGACCTTGACGCCGTCGACCATCGCCATGCCGCACTTGCTGGCCAGCACCACCTCGTCGCGGCGCCCGGCGATCGCCTGCCCGACCAGTTCCTCGTTGCGGCCGCCGCCGTAGAGCGTGGCGGTGTCGAGCATCCGCACGCCCTCGTCGAGCGCCGCGCGCAGGAACGCCAGACCGTCCTCGACCGACGGCGGAACCCCGTAGGCGTGGCTCAGCGACATGCAGCCGAGGCCGATCTTCGGCAGGATCACGCCAGCTGCTCCTCGAGCTGGCCGAGCACGCGGTAGCAGTCGATGACCTGGCGGATCGAGGAGTTCGGCTCGCGGCCCTCGCGGATGGCGCTGACGAACTCACGGTCCTGCAGCTCGATGCCGTTCATGCTGACGGCGACCTTGGACACGTCGATCTGCTCGTCCTTGCCGGTGTACAGGTCGTCGTAGCGAGCGATGTAGGTCGCGCTGTCGCCGATGTAGCGGAAGAACGTGCCGAACGGGCCGTCGTTGTTGAACGAGAGTGACAGCGTGCAGATGGCCCCGGTCTCGCTCTTGAGCTGGATCGACATGTCCATGGCGATGCCGAGCTCGGGGTGGATCGGGCCCTGGATGGCGTTCGCCTGCACGATCTTGCCCGCCTGGTAGGCGAACAGGTCGACCGTGTGGGCGGCGTGGTGCCAGAGCAGGTGGTCGGTCCAGGAGCGGGGCTCGCCCTTGGCGTTGGTGTTGGTGCGGCGGAAGAAGTACGTCTGGACGTCCATCTGCTGCACGTTGAACTCGCCCGCAGCGATGCGGTTGTGCACGAGCTGGTGCGAGGGGTTGAAGCGGCGCGTGTGGCCGACCATCGCGATGCGGTCTGAGGCGTCCGCGGCGGCGAGGGTCGCCTCGGCGTCGGCCAGGGAGTCCGCGAGCGGGATCTCGACCTGCACGTGCTTGCCCGCCTTGAGGACCTCCTGCGTCTGGGACGCGTGGAGGCCCGTGGGGGTGGCGAGGATGACGGCGTCGACGTCGTCGCGCTCGAGCACGGCGTCGAGGCCGACGACGGCGTTGGCGATGCCGTACTTGCCGGCGACGCCGTCCGCCTTCTCCTGCGAGGTGGCGCTGACGACGGTGACCTCGGCGTCCTCGATGTTCTTCAGGCCGTCGAGGTGCTTCATGCCGAAGGCGCCGTTGGCGCCGACGACGGCGACGCGGATCTTGTCGGTCATTCGTTACTCCTTTTCGCGGATCCGGATGAGAGTGTCAGGCGTTCGGAACGGCCGCGGTCTCCGCGGGCTCGGCGGCTGGCACCTGATCCGCGGACTCGGCCACGACCGCGTCGTCGGCGGAGTCGGTGCGCGGCGCGACCGGGTTCGAGATCACGAGGTGCCCGACCGCGGTGTTGGAGGCGGGCACGTGGTAGAACCGGTGGTCGACTCGGGGCGCCTCGCCGCCGAACTGGTCGTCCATCGCGCCGCGGGCGATCAGCCAGTCGACGAGCTCGATGCCCTCGGAGCCAGCCTCGTCGACGTACTCCATGTGGTCCCACTCGGTGAGGCCCAGCGGGTCCGCGATGAGGTGGTCGAGGAACGCGTTGTCCCACTCCTCGTTGATGAGGCCGGCGCGCGGGCCCTGGAGCTGGTGGCTCATGCCGCCGGTGCCCCAGATCTGCACGTTGAGCTCGGGGCCGTCCCACTTGTCGAGGGCGCGGCGCAGGGCCTTGCCGAGCTCGTAGCAGCGGCGGCCGGACGGCACGGGGTACTGGACCACGTTGACGGCCAGCGGGATGACCTTGCACGGCCACTCCTTGACGTCGCCGAAGACGAGCGAGAGCGGCACGGTGAGGCCGTGGTCCACGACCATCTCGTTGACGAGGGTGAGGTCAAAGTCGTCCTGGATGACCGACTGCGCGATGTGCGCGGCGAACTCCGGGTAGCCCTTCACGTCCGGCACCGGGCGGGGGCCGTAGCCCTCGTCGGCGACCGGGTACTCGACGCCCGTGCCGAGCACGAAGGTCGGGATGATGGAGGAGTCGAACGCGGTGGCGTGGTCGTTGTAGACGAGGATGACGACGTCGGGCGTGTTCTCCTTGGCCCACTTGCGGGTCCACTCGTAGCCGTCGAAGACCTTCTTCCAGTACGGCTCCTCGGTCTTGCCGAGGTCCATCGCGGCGCCGATCGCCGGCACGTGCGAGGTGAACAGCGCCGAGGTGTACTTCGCCGGGGCGTTCTCGCGCATGGTCTCGGACTTCTCATGCGGCGCGGGCGGGACCCAGCCGTCGAGGTCCTTGGCGCGGTTGCCCTCGGGCCGCCGGCCGCCGCCGATCATCATGTCGCGGTAGGCGGCCTCGGACATGCCCGTCATGGAGCCGGCCATCTGCTGGAAGCTCAGGCCGTGGGTGGCGCCGATCTTGCTCAGGAAGTAGATGTTGCCGCCCTCCGCCATCATGGCGTTGAGGTCCATGTCGAGCACGGCCTGGCGCTGCTTCGGCGAGAGGGGCCACTCGTCGAGGTACGCCTCGCGGTCGGCCAGGTAGCGCTGGCGGTTCTCGGGCTTCATCAGCGACATCGAGAACTGGTTCAGGTGGTATCCCTTACGGGCCATCTCGGCGTCGAAGATGATCGTGCCGGGAACCTGCTTGTACGGCTTGTCGAGTGCCATGTCATGCTCCTTCGGGCCAGTAGAGGCGATGGGGGTTGTCCACGAGGAGGCGCTGCTGGAGCTCCGCCGTCGTCGCGATCTGGGGGATGTAGTCGACCAGGAGCCCGTCGTCGGGCATGTGGTCCTTGAGGTTGGGGTGGGGCCAGTCCGTACCCCACAGGACGCGGTCGGGGAACTCCTCGACCACGCGACGGGCGAACGGCACCACGTCGGTGTAGGCGTGCTGCTCGCCGTCCAGGGCGCGCGGCCCGGTGACACTCAGCCGTTCGGGGCAGGAGACCTTGGTCCAGACGTTCGGGTTCTCGCGCATGAAGCGCAGGAACAGCTCGAACTCCGGGCCGTCCGGGTCCTTCGTCACGTCGGGTCGGCCCATGTGGTCCACCACGACGTCGGTCTTGATGGCGGAGAAGAAGTCGTAGAGGTCGGGCAGGTCCGCCGCCTCGAAGTAGATCACGACGTGCCAGCCGAGCGGTGCGATCTTCTCGACGATCTCCTCGAGCGAGTCGGTGGGGACCCGGTCGACGAGGCGCTTGACGAAGTTGAACCGTACGCCTCGGACACCCGCCTCGTGCAGCTCGGCGAGCTGCTCCTCGGTCACGTCCCGGCGGACGGTCGCGACGCCGCGGGCCCGGCCCTCGCTGCGGCGCAGCGCGTCGACCAGTGCACGGTTGTCGGCCCCGTGGCAGGTCGCCTGGACGATCACGTTGCGGTCGAAGCCGAGGTGGTCGCGCAGGGCGAAGAGCTCCTCGGCGGAGGCGTCGCAGGGCGTGTACTTCCGCTCGGGGGCGTAGGGGAACTCGGCACCGGGGCCGAACACGTGGCAGTGGGCGTCGACCGCACCGGCAGGCAGGCTGAAGGTGGGCTTGGAGGGGCCCTCGTACCAGTCGAGCCAGCCGGGGGTCTTCTCGAAGTCGCCCGTCGTCTTTCCGTGCGCCATGGTCAGTTCTCCACGTACTCGAGGCCGGCGGCGGCAAGCGGCTCGCGCATGCCGTAGAGGTCGAGGCCGAGGACGCCCTCGCGGAACTTCTGGCGCTTGCTCTCCTCGTTGTCCTCGCGCTTCTGGCTCGCCTCGGCGACGGCGCCGACGAGCTCGCGCGGCACGACGACGACGCCGTCGACGTCCGCGACGACGACATCGCCCGGGTTGACGAGCGCGTTGGCCACGACGACCGGGACGTTCACGGAGCCGAGCGTGGCCTTGACCGTGCCCTTGGCGTTGATGGCGCGGGAGAACACCGGGAAGTCCATCTTCTCGAGGTCCGCCACGTCGCGCACGCCGCCGTCGATCACCAGGCCCTTGCAGCCGCGGGCGCTCAGCGACGTGGCGAGCAGCTCGCCGAAGAAGCCGTCCTCGCTCTCGGTGGTGCAGCCGGCGACGATGACGTCGCCCTCCTGCACCTGCTCGGCGGCGGCGTGGAACATCCAGTTGTCGCCGGGCTGGAGCAGCACGGTGACCGCCGGGCCGCAGAGCTTGGCGCCGTTGTAGACGGGGCGGATGTAGGGGCGCAGGAGGCCAACGCGGCCCATCGCCTCGTGGATCGTCGCGACGCCGAACTTCGAGAGGCGTGCCACGTCCTCGGGGTCGGGACGCTCGATGTTGGTGTGGATGAGTCCGAGGTTGTTCAGTCGCAAGGTGGTTCCTCCTCTTTAGAGCCCGCGGGCGGTCAGGGCGCGGTCAAGGCGCGGGTACACGCGGCGGGCGTTGGCTTCGAAGACCTGCGCGCGCTGCGCGTCGGTCAGGCTGTCGGTGGCGTCGACGTACCGCTTCGTGTCGTCGAAGTAGTGGCCGGTGCGCGGGTCGATGTCGCGGACGGCGCCGATCATCTCGCTCGCGAAGAGGATGTTGTCCGTCGGGATGACCTTCGTGAGCAGGTCGATGCCGGGCTGGTGGTAGACACAGGTGTCGAAGAAGACGTTGTTGAGCAGGTGCTCCTCGAGCTCCGGCTTGCCCAGTGCCATGGCGAGGCCCCGGAACCGGCCCCAGTGGTACGGCACCGCGCCGCCGCCGTGCGGGATGACGAGCTTGAGTTCGGGGAAGTCCTTGAACAGGTCGCCCTTGAGCAGCTGCATGAAGGCGGTCGTGTCCGCGTTGAGGTAGTGGTCGCCCGTGGTGTGGAAGACCGGCTTGCAGGAGGTGCTGACGTGCACCATTGCGGGGATCTCGTACTCGACGAGCTTCTCGTAGATCGGGTACCAGGACCGGTCGGTCAGCGCCGGGGCGGTCCACTTGCCGCCTGACGGATCCGGGTTGAGGTTGACTGTGACGGCGCCGAGCTCCTCGACGGCCCGGGTCAGCTCGGCGACCGTGGTGGCCGGGTCCTCTCCGGGCGACTGCGGGAGCATGGCGCCCATGAGGAACCGGTCCGGGAAGAGCTCGCTGACCCGCGCGCAGAGGTCGTTGCAGATGCGGGCCCAGGTCTTGCTGACCTCGAGGTCGCCGATGTGGTGGGCCATGAACGAGGCGCGCGGGCTGAAGACCGTGATGTCGCTGCCGCGGTCGTTCATGAGCCGCAGCTGGTTCGCCTCGATGGTCTCGCGGATGTCATCGTCGGAGATCTTCAGCGTCGCCGGGTCCGGAGCCTCGCCCCGTCCTTCCGTGAAGGCGATCTGCTGGTCGCGCCAGGCGCCGAGCTGGGCCGGGGCCGTCGTGTAGTGGCCATGGATGTCGATGATCAACGAGTGTCGTCCTTGTCACTTGGAGGCTTGTCTCCAACCATGCTAGGCAGGGCGCTCGGATGCAGTCGAATAGATATTCATTGGCGCCTGCATAGATATCATCAATGGATGGCACTGACCGATCTCAACCAGCTGCGCACGTTCGTGGTGCTCTACGAACTGCGCAGCGTCACCGCCGTCGCCGAGCGGCTGCACGTCACGCAGCCGACGGTCAGCTACACGCTGCGGCGGCTCCGGGCGCGGTTCGACGACGAGCTGTTCCGCCGCGAGGGGCATGACATGGTGCCGACCGCGAGGGCCACCCAGCTGTTCGGCCCGCTGCACGATGCGCTCGCGCAGATCGACGCGACCGTGAACGAGACGGAGGCCTTCGAGCCCGCCGGCTTCAACGGCCAGCTCACGCTCGGGCTCACCTCGATCGGCGAGCAGACGTTCCTCCCGCCGATCATGACGGCGCTGACGCGCGAGGCCTCCCGGCCGCACCTGCAGGTGGAGCGGCTGGACTCGGACCTGGTCGAGGACGGGCTCACCCGCGGAACGGTGGACCTGGCGATGACGGTGTCGATGATCGGCAGCCCGCGGCTGTGGCGCTCGCACGTGCGCGCCGTCGAGTACGTCGCGCTCGTCTCGGGCGAGCACCCCCTGCCGCCCACCGGGCCCGACATGTTCGCGGGCCGCCACTTCCTGCGCGTCTCGGCGCGCGGCGGCCACATCTTCCCGCTGCAGGCGCTCACCGAGCACGGGCTGATGCAGCAGATCGTCCTCACCGTGGAGGAGTACGCGACCGTCCCCGCGGTCCTGGAGGCCACCGACCTCGTCGTGCTGCTGCCGCGCCACGTCGCCGAGGTGTTCACCGGCTGGTTCCCGGGCCTGCTGATCGCGGACCTCCCGTGGCCGGGGCAGAGCACCCCGGTGTCGCTGTACACGCGGCGGGAGGCGAGCCTGACGCCGGCCCAGCGGTGGTTCCGCTCGCTGGTCCTGGCCGCGGTCCGCGAATAGGGCGGACGACGGCGGTCAGCTGCGCTTGCGGTTCCAGCTCGCCTTCGCCGGGGCGAAGGGGCTGCGCACGTGGATCGACCACGAGGAGTGCGGGTGGATCGAGAGGATGCACCGCTCGTACCAGGCGCGCGCCTCGTCGGAGAGCCTGGGCAGGACGGCGTCCTTGTCGACGTCGTCCTCCGGGCGCGGCCGCAGCGCCTTCCAGACCAGCTGCACCTCGGGCGCACCGGTGGGTATGCCGCCGACGTCGAGCACCGCGCGGTCCCACGGCAGCTGGAGCCGCGGGTCCCGCTTGTACACCCAGGCGCGCGGCGCGCCGTCCTCCAGGTTGACCTTCAGCACCCAGACGTCCTTGGCGACGTCGCGGATGAGCACGGGCTGCACCTCGTCGCCGGCCTGGACCTCCGCGAACGGCACGAGGTCGTCCTCATCGCGCACCGCCCACGCGTCGTAGCCGGCCGGAAGGCTCGCCACGAGCTGCGGAAGGTCGCCGAACACCACGCTCACGTCGGTGTTGGAACGCTCGCGGATGGGCTCGCCGAGCCAGCGGTCGAGGGCGACGCCGCCCGAGAGCCACCAGCGGACGGGCGACGACGCGAGCAGGTCTGCGGCGGCCTGCGCGCTGAGGGGCTCCCACCTCGTCTCGGGAGTGGGTGCGGAAGAGGCCATGGCTCAAGGTTACCCACGCGATGGGCGCCGAATACCCGCCCGTACACTGAGTCCGAGCGACGGCGACAGTGAGAACCCGACAGTGAGAACCAGCGAGAAGGAGCGGCACGTGGATCAGGAGACGTATGTGCTCGTCCATGGGGCGTGGCACGGGGCGTGGTGCTGGAGACCGGTGGAGCGCCTCCTCGAGGCCGCCGGTGCCCGGGTCTTCACGCCGACGCTGACGGGGTTGGGCGACCGCGCGCACCTGCTGACTCCCGACGTCGGGCTGGACACCCACATCGCCGACGTGCGGGCCACGATCGAGACGGAGGAGCTGCGCGACGTCGTCCTGGTCGGCCACAGCTACGCGGGGATGGTCGTGACCGGGGTCGCGGCCGAGATCCCGGACCGGATCAAGCGCCTCGTCATCGTCGACGGCTTCCTGCCCGAGGCCGGCGAGGCCGCCATCCGGCTCCTCCCCGAGCACGCGGCCGCCCACTACCTCGAGTCGGCGGAGGCCAATGACGGGCTCGTGATCGACCCGCGGCCTGTTGCCAACCTCGGCGTGACCGACCGGCAGGTCATCGACGAGCTCACCCCGCGGCTTACTCCGCAGCCTGCCAAGACCTACATGGACTCGGTCGGTCGCGGGCTCGGAGAGCTCCCGTTCACCGGCGACTACCTCCTGTGCTCCGGCTGGCGCACGCCGTTCGCCCGGTTCGCGGAGCGGGCGAACTCCGCCGGCTGGAACGTCACCGAGCTCGACGCCGACCACGAGGTCCTCGTGACCAACCCCGAGCTGCTCGCGCGGCACCTCCTCCAGTCCGGCGCCATGGCGTCGGCCGACTAGAGAGCGAGACGACCATGGAATTCCTGGTGAGGCAGGAGAACCGGATGCCGGTCATGCCGGCGGAGGAGGCGGCGCGGATCAAGGCCGCCGAGCGGGAGTATGCCCAGCAGCTGCGGGACCGCGGGATCCTCCGACGCCTGTGGCGCGTCCCCGGCACGCGCACGGCGATCGGCTGGTACGAGGCCGACGACGCGACAGAGCTCCACGACGTCCTGTCGGGGCTGCCGACGTTCCCATGGCAGACGATCACCGTCGAGGCGCTGGCCACCCACCCGCAGGAGCAGCCGCTCCGGCGCGACTGAGGCGGCGTCGTCGGACGCGCCGCGGCACGCCGCGCCGTGCCGGTACGCTGCGCGGCGCCGGTACCCTGACGGAGGAGGCGAGGCAATGAGGATACTGATCGCGGGTGCTGGGGCGACGGGCGGCTACTTCGGGGCGAGACTGGCCCAGGCCGGCCGGGACGTCACCTTCCTGGTCCGAACAGGGCGGGCGGGACAGCTGGCCAACGGTCTGCGGCTGATCGGCCCGGACACCGACGAGACGGTGCAGGTGCACGCTCTGACCGCCGAGCAGCTCGACGACCGGCCGTACGATCTCGTAATCCTGGCGCTCAAGGCAAGCGCCCTCGAGAGCGTGCTCGACCAGCTCGGGCCGGCGATCGGCCCGGAGACGCTGATCCTCCCGTTCCTCAACGGCATGCGGCACCTCCGGCTCCTCAACGACCGGTTCGGCACGGGCCGCGTGCTCGGTGGGTCCGTGCGCGTGGTCACCCACGTCACCCCGGACGGTGCGATCCGCCAGGTCCTCCCGCTGGCCGAAATCGTCCTCGGCGCCCAGCCGGGCGGTTCCACCGCCCGCGCCGAGGAGGTCGGCCGCGAGCTGTCCGTGCCGGGCTACAGGCTGCGGGTCACGCAGGCCATCCTGACGACGATGTGGCACAAGTGGGCGTTCATCGTCGCCTCAGGAGTCGGGTCGATCCTCATGCGGGCCGCCTTCGGCGAGATCTCTGCGGTGCCGGAGGGACAGTCGTTCATCCGGGACGTGATCGCCGAGACCGAAGGGGTCCTCAAGGCTGCCGGCTATCCGGCGTCCGAGTCCTCGCACCGGTCGTCGCTGGAGATGCTGACCCAGCCGGGCTCGCCCTTCGTCCCCTCCCTGTACCGCGACTTCACCGAGGGCCGCGACCACGAGGGCGAGCACCTCATCGGCGACTTCGCCGCCACCGCACGCGGGCTCGGCGTCGAAACGCCCCTGACAGACCTGGCCCTCCTGCAGATCCGCGTCCACGACCGGGCCAAGGCTCTCGCACCCGATCGCGTCTGACCCGCAGGCGCCAACGCGCCAGCCGCCTACGCCACCGACGCCTCGACCCGCCCCTGTTGACCGCGGAACCGGCACCGCGCACTGTGGAACGGTGCACTGGGCACTGGCCGTCCTCACTGTCATCGCGTTCGTGACCCTGCCGCTCGGGTCCGCGAGCTTCGAGCAGCAGCCGCTGATGACCCTGCTCGTCGGGCTGGCGTTCGCCCTGCTGGCAGTCTTCGGGTTCCGCTTCGTGCAGGGGCGCTCCTTCTGGTGGAGGGCGCCCTTCATCGGCGTGCTGCTGGTGCTCGGCTTCTGGGAGTTCTCGCTCTCGGGGGCAGCAGTCGGGTCCGTCCTGTTCCTCGTCGTGCTCGTGTCGGAGAGCGTGCTGCTCCTGCCGCTGCCTGCCGCGGCCGCGGTCGCCGCCGTCATCCCGCTCATCCACCTCGGGATGGACTGGCGCGACGGCCTGCGCGAGGGGCTCGGCACCCTGGCCGCCACGGTCTTCACGCTCATCGTCACCGAACTGCTCGTCCGGGAGCAGAAGGCCCGGGCGGAGCTCGCCACCGCCAATGAGCGGCTGCGCGGCTACGCCGCCCAGGCCGAGCAGCTCGCCACCATCCAGGAGCGCAACCGTCTCGCGCGGGACATCCACGACGGCGTAGGCCACCACCTCACGGTCGTGCAGATGCAGCTCGAGGCGGCGCGCGCCGTCCTCCGCACCGCGGGGCCTGAGCGACTCGACGCCATGCTGGCCACCGCGCAGGAGCAGTCGGGGCAGGCCCTCGCCGAGGTGCGGCGGTCGGTGGCCGCCCTGCGGGAGCGGCGCCCCTCCCTCGAGGAGGCCCTGCGGGTCCTCGCCGCGGAGGCGACCCAGACCGGCGTGCCGGCCGAGGTCGAGGTCCGCGGCACGGCCCGGCCCCTCCGGGCGGAGGTGGAGGAGTCCCTCTTCAGGGCCGCCCAGGAGGGCCTCACGAATGTCCGCAAGCACGCCGAGGCGAGCCGCATCGCCGTCGTCCTCGACTACCGCGGTGCGGACCGCGTGCGGCTCGAGGTGCACGACGACGGTCGGGGCCTCGGCGAGCAGCCCGGCGTCGGATTCGGGCTGACCGGGCTGCGCGAGCGGATGGCGGGCCTCGGCGGGCGCCTGTCCCTCGACCCGGCCGACCCCACCGGGCTCACCCTCACCGTGGAAGTGCCGGCGTGACGATCCGGGTGCTCGTCGCCGACGACCAGGCGCTGTTCCGCGAGGCGCTCGTGACGCTGCTCGAGGTGCAGGCCGGGGTCGAGGTGGTCGGTGAGGCCGCCAACGGCGACGAGGCCGTGCGCCGGAGCCGCTAGCTGCGTCCCGACGTGGTGCTCATGGACCTGCGGATGCCGGTGCTGGACGGCATCGCCGCGACCGCGCGGCTGCACGCCGAGCAGCCCGGCGTGCGGGTCCTGGCGCTGACAACGTTCGACGACGACGAGAACGTCTTCGCCGCGCTGCGCGCGGGCGCCGTCGGGTACCTGCTCAAGGACGTGACCTCGGCGCGGCTCGTCGAGGCGCTCGAGGCGGCGGCGCGGGGCGGATCCGTGCTCGAGCCGTCCGTGGCCGCGAAGGTCGTGGCCCGCGTCGCGAGCCTCCCCGCGGAAGCGCCGGCGCCGGAGCATCCGCTGTCCGGGCGGGAGGTCGAGGTCGTGCGGATGCTCGCTCAGGGACACAGCAACCGCGAGATCGCCGCCGTGCTCTTCCTCGCCGAGGGCACGGTGAAGAACCTCGTCACGAGCGTGCTGTCGAAGCTGGACGTGCGCGACCGCACCCAGGCGGCCCTCAAGGCCCGGGACCTCGGGCTTCTCTGAACCGCCTCTCGTCTGACCTGCCTCTCACGGGACCCCGGGTCACCCCGCGAAGGTGACCCCGGCCATGACCTCCGGCACCTGACCCGGCCTCTGCCCCGGGACGACGATTCCTATGTCCGCAAGGAATCAACAGGAGCAGAGATGAACCACCAAGAGAAGACCTCGCACCGTCCCTCCGCACGCCGCTTCGCGCTGCACGGCCTGGAGATGGTGATCGCCATGCTGGTCGGCATGGTGGTGCTGGGGACCGTCTGGTCATGGCTGGGGCTGAGCCACGACACCGCCGTGGAGTCGCTCGTCATGGCCACGGACATGGCGATCGCCATGGCGGTCTGGATGCGCTTCCGCGGGCACGGGCTGCCGGCCATCGTCGAGATGTCCGCCGCGATGTACGTGCCGTTCCTGGCGCTGCTGCCGTTCTACTGGACCGGCGCGCTCTCCGCCATGGACGTCATGAGCGCCGGCCACGTGCTCATGCTCCCGGCCATGCTGGCCTCGATGCTGCGCCGCCGGCACGAGTACGGGTGGTAACGATGCGCGCCATCCTGAAGACCATCGCGAAGGTCCTCGTGGTCGTGGTCGCCGCCCTGGCACTCCCTGCCGCGGCAGGCGCCGCCGCCGTCAACGACCTGGTCTCCACCCTCAATGCACCGCGGACCGACGGCGCCACGGCGCGGCCCGCACCCGCGGCCTACGACCCGGCGAAGCCGACGGCCGTCGTCGTGGTCGGCGACAAGGGCGCGGTGGTGTCCGACGCCCTCGCTCCGTACGAGATCCTTGCCAGCACGGGTGCGTTCAACGTCTACACCGTCGCCCCCGAGGCGCACCCCGTTCCCCTGACCGGCGGGCTCGACCTCGTGCCCGACTTCACGTTCGCACAGCTCGAGCGCCTGATCGGAAAGGCGAGCGACGTCGTCGTCGTGCCCGCCATGCCCGACGTCGCCGATCCCTCCGCGGATCCGGTGGCCGGCTGGCTCGCGCGGCAGGCCTCCGCGGGCTCGCTGGTGCTGACCGTCTGCAACGGCGGCGCGATCGCCGCGTCGGCCGGGGTCCTCGACGGGCACCGGGCCACCGCGCACTGGCTGCGGCTGGACGAGTGGGCGCGCACGTACCCGCGGGTCGACTGGGTGCGCGGCACAAGGTACGTCGACGACGGCGCGGTCGTCAGCACCGCCGGCATCCTGTCCGGCGTGGACGGCACGCTGCGCGTCGTCGAGCGGCTCGTCGGGGCGAAGGCCGCCGCCGATGCCGCCGCGGCGATCGGCTGGCCGCACTACCACCCGGGCGGTCCTGCGCCCATGGAGCAGGCCCGGCTCGAGCCGCGCGACGCCGTAGCGGCGGTGAACACCGCGTTCCGCTGGGACCGGCAGAAGGTCGGAGTGCTGCTCGAGGACGGAGTGGGCGAGATCGAGCTCGCCTCGGTGTTCGACACGTTCGGGCAGTCCCTGGCGGTCCGCACGGTCGCCGTGGGAGCCGGCCCGGTGCACACCCGCCACGGGCTCACGTTCGTGCCGCGGGCCGCGACGGCGGCGGGGCTTGACCGGGTGATCGTGCCCGGCTCGGGGAGCGGCGGGGCGGTCGCCGGGGCGGCTGCCGAGTACCCGCACCGGGACGGGGGCTTCCCGTACGACGGCGTGCTGCGCAACCTCGCGCGCACCACGGACGTCGCGACGGCGCGCTGGACGGCGAAGGTCCTCGAGTACCCGGTCGACGACCTGGGCCTCGCGGGGCAGCCGTGGCCCTGGGACGAGACGCTGCGCCCCGTCGCCCTCGCGCTCGTCGGCGTGCTCGCGGCGCTCGGAGCGTTCGCGCTCGTCCGTGCGCGCCGGCGACCGACGGCCGGCCCCGCGGTGAGGGAGCGGGAGCCAGAAGGCGCCGGGACGCGGTAGCTCCGCTGGGGCGGGTGCGTCTCCGCAGAGCTGTCAGCGCACGACGACGGGTGGGCACCCGCCGTCGTGCGCGGTCGCGTGCGCGTCCGCGGGAGACTGCGACCCGACCCGTCGGGTCCGCCCGCTCTTACGCTGGGGACCGGCCGGTGGCAGGCTGGCGCCATGCGGAGACTGATCTACGGCATGAACGTGACGCTGGACGGCTACATCGCGGCGGTCGGCGACGACATCGGCTGGAGCGAGCCCAGTGAGGAGCTGTTCGCGTGGTGGCTCGACCAGGAGCGAGCGAGCGGCCTGACACTGTACGGACGCAAGCTGTGGGAGACGATGAGCGTCTACTGGCCGACCGCGGACCAGGAGCCCGATGCCAACCCGTTGGAGATCGAGTTCGCGCGGAACTGGCGCGACTCGCCGAAGGTCGTGTTCTCCTCGACGCTGGACGGCGACCTCGGCTGGAACACCCGCCTCGTCGCCGGGGACGCGGTCGCCGAGATTGCCCGGCTCAAGGACGAGGACGGCGCCCCCATGACTATCGGCGGCGCAACGCTCGCGGCGGCAGCCATGCGGGCCGGGCTGATCGACGAGTACGTGCTGGCCACCCATCCCGTCCTTGTCGGCGGCGGCACCCCGTTCTTCACCGCGATGGACAGCTGGGTGAACCTTGACCTGGTGGAGACGCGGACGTTCCCCGGCGGCGTGGTCATGACGCGGTACGAGGCGAGGCGCTGAGCCGGCGGAGCCGAGTGCCCCACCGCCGTCGTCAGCTCTCCGTCGGCGGCCTCGCAGCCTGGTCCGGCGCCACGTCCTGGATGACCTCGTTGTGGCGGAGGAACCAGGGCTTGAATGGTGGGTCGAATCGGGCGAAGCGGGGAGCACCTGACGGTTTCAGGCCGGCCGCGGTCAGGGCTTCCTGGAGTTCGCGGTTGCGCTTGGCGAAGTCAGCTTCGGTCCCGCGGCCCGAGAAGCGGACAACTGCTGCCGTGGAGCCCGGCACGGCCCGGATCGTCACCCGCGGGTCCGCCGGCACCGGGGCCGTTTCCTCGGTCATTCCGGTCGGGAGCACGAACGACACGACGTACGCGCCACCGTCCGACTCCCTGCCGCCGGCAGGGCCTCCGCCCAACGGACCCTGTTGGAGCACCGGCGCCGTCATCTGCACCTTCTGAGACGGAGGCTTCCGGGTCGGCGCTGCGCCCTGGAGGACGGGCGCGGTCATCGCCACCGACTGGCGAGCCGCGTTGTTGCCGCTGATGTAGTTGAACAGGTGGCGGAAGGCGGCATTTCCGGCGCGGTCGAAGGTCGCGTCGACCTCTACTTCCGCGACGGTGTGCTCCGGGTACCGCCGCAGCTCGAAGTCCGCATAGCGCCGCAGAAGCTCGTAGGGCTGCTGTTCAGTCATCCTCACCCAGACGCTACGCCCCGCGTGGCGCTGAGCATAGGGGCGTGTATGCCTCAGCGCCGCGGGCAGGCCTCGTCGATGAGGCGCCGCGCCAGACCGAGCGCGCGGTTGCCGTACGTGCGCCCATCGAGCACCGCCGCGGTGGCATAGGCGCCGTTCAGCACGATCAGCAGTTCCTCGGCAAGGCGGCCGGGATCTTCGGCGCCTGCCTGCTCGGCAAGGGAGTGGAGCCAGTCGCGCACCCTCTGCTTGTGGTCGACGGCGACACGGTGCGCCGGGTGGTCTCCCTCGGGGAACTCGGTATTCGTGTTCAGCATGGGGCAGCCCCGGTACCCTGTCCCCGCGGTGTCCTCCGCGAGGACCTCGAACACTGCGCTGAGCTTCTCCCGGGGGTCCGCGTGCTCGGCCGCGGCCTGCTCCATGCGCTCGAACCACGCGTCGGCACGGCCTCGGACATAGGCGGTGGCCAGAGCGTCCTTGGTGGGGAACTGCCGGTAGACCGTGGCGTTCCCGACGCCGCACTCCTTCACGACAGCATCCATGCCTACCGCGCGGATCCCCTGCTGGTAGTAGAGGCGCGTGGCCACCTCCAGGATGTTGCGCCTGTTCTCTTCAGCCGTCCGCCGCGTCACCGCGATCTTCCTCCTCGTGCCGTCCGTACCCTCCCAGCTTGACAGACGGACCGATCCGTCACAAATAATAGACGGAACGATCCGTCACATCGTACGGATGGCGACTCGAAGGAGCACCATGAAGATCGCAGTACTCGGGACCGGCATGGTCGGGCGCGCCCTGGCGGGCCGCCTTTCCGAACTCGGCCACACCGTCACCGTCGGCACCCGCAGCCCGGAGGAGACCCTCGCACGCACCGGCGACGACGCGTTCGCCGCCTGGGCCTCGGCGAACCCGGCCGTGGGGCTCGCCTCGTTCGCCGACGCCGCCTCGGGCGCCGAGCTGGCCATCAACGCCACCAACGGTGGAGCGGCGCTCGAGGTCCTCTCGCTGGCAGGTCAGGAGAACCTCGCGGGCAAGGTCCTCGTCGACATCGCGAACCCCCTGCACTTTAGCGCCGGCATGCCGCCGACCCTGTTCGTGAAGGACACCGACTCGCTCGGCGAGCAGATCCAGCGCACACACCCCGACGCGCTCGTGGTGAAGACCCTCAACACGCTCAACGCGTCCCTCATGGCGGACCCCGCCAAGCTGGGCGAGGCCAGCACGGTGTTCGTCTCCGGGAACGACGCCGTAGCAAAGGCCACGGTGTCCGGGCTCCTGGCGGAAATGGGCCACCAGGACATCATCGACCTCGGCGACATCACGACGGCCCGCGGCACCGAGATGCTCCTTCCCGTCTGGCTGCGCCTGTGGGGCGCTCTGGGGACGCCGGAGTTCAACTTCAAGATCGTCCGCTGACCGGGCGCCTCCTCGCCCAGCGGGAGCCCGAGCGGCACAATGGCTCTGGATGGCGAGGCCCTCGGACTGCGGTGGGGCCGCGTCGCCGCGCCGCCTCGTCACTCCCCCACCCCGAAGGAGCCACCCATGGCCGTTCGCGTCGACCTCAACATCTCCCTCGACGGCTACGCCTCGACCGCCGACCAGACGCCGGAGAACCCGATGGGCGATGACTGGCAGCGCCTCGTCGCGGCCTACATCGGCACGAGGACCTTCCGCGAGCGGGTGCTCGGCGACCGCTCCGGCGAGGGGACCACCGGTGTCGACGACCGCTACGGGGCGGCCTACTTCGAGGGCATCGGCGCCGAGATCATGGGCGCGGGCATGTTCGGCCTGCACACCTTCCCGGACGATCCGGACTGGCGCGGGTGGTGGGGCGACGAGCCGCCATTCCACGCGCCGGTCTTCGTTCTGACGCACGACGCCGACCGCGCGCCCATCGAGTTCGACAACGGCACGGTGTTCCACTTCCTCTCGGCCACCCCCGAGGAGGCGCTGGCCAAGGCGACTGAGGCCGCCGGCGGGGCCGACGTGCGGATCGGCGGCGGCGTAGACACCGTGCGGGCGTTCCTGAAGGCCGGGCTCGTCGACCGTCTGCACGTGGCGATCTCGCCCATCCTGCTCGGCCGCGGGACGAGCCTGTGGGAGGACCTGCGCGGGCTCGAGGCCGGCTACACCGTCAGCAGCGAGGTTGCCGAGAGCGGCGTCGTGCACATGACCTTCGCGCGGGACTGACGCCGCGACGTGCAGGAAAGGGGCTAGGAAACAATCATCAATCGTCGCCGACGCCATCGCCTTCAGCGGGCCGGTCCCGCATTCGCTAATGCCGCGGCGATCAGCGGGCCTGCTGGGCGAGCCTCTTGACCGATTCGGGCGCTTCCTGACCGGCCTTCTCCAGAGCAGCCACGTAGACTTTGGCAGCTGCGGCCCGATTGGCAGCCTTCTTGGACACGAACCGGCTGCCGGACGTGGTCGTACGCACAGTGCCAGTGACGTTGCGCTTGGTGCCTTCGGCCATCACGATTCCTCCGTCTGCTGGTCCTCTGATTGTGCCCCGGCTTGCTGCAAACCGTCTACGAGCTCGATCTCATCACCCGGGAAGACGATCGGGTCGAGCGCCGTAGCCGCGAACTTTGCCGCTTCCACATCCGGCGCCTCCCCGACCAGCTGTGCAAGTGCCGCAATGCCCAGAGCCTGCGCGGCTTTCTTCCCAGCGCGCGCGTGACCCCCGCACCGTCGCGATGCATGCACTGCTGAGGCAGACCGGCTGCCGGCATGGCGTTTGCGTTCGGCACCCGGCGCTCATGAAGTTCCGTCGCATGCACGACGGCGCTTCCCCGGCTCGGGTGCGCGGCGTCACCGGAGCGTCCGCCCTAGGGCTGGCCCTCCTCGACCACTCGCTTGATGTCCGCCAGGACGGGGGCCCACGCGTTGGCGACCATGGTGTCGGCGTCGGCCTGGGTGGGGCTGTTGCCGTGGGTCAGGGTCAGCGTTGTGGCGCCGTCGTGCTCCGTCAGCTCGTAGGTGACGTGGTGGTAGTTCTCGGGCGAGTCGTCGGTGCCGGCCAACGGGCTCCAGTGGGTCGTGCTGACGACCCTGGGCGGCTCGTAGCGCAGGACAGTGCCCTTGTCGGTGTAGCGCTGCCCCTTCCATTCCCCGCTCCAGGTCACGGAGCCGCCTACCCGCCAGTCGGCCTCAAGCGTCGTCCCGTGGAGGTACAGCGAGACGGTCTCGGGGTCGACGAGCGCGTCCCACACGCGCTCGATCGGGGCGTTGATCGTGATCGACGTCTGGGCTGAATAGGTGTCCGCCATGGCGCGATCGTAATGCCGTATACGGGAGGGGACGAGGGCTGGCGTGTGGATTGGGTGGGCGCACGACGCCGACCCGGGCCCCGCGCCAGCGGCGGCTGGCGCGGGGCCCGGGTCGGGAGGGTCGTCCTGGTGCGGCTGGCGGCTCGTGCCAGCGGCTTCAGGATCCTACGCGGTGGCGTGGCGGGCGTGCTCGTCCTCCTGGACCTCGGTCCTCGCGCGCTTGCTGGGACCGATCCAGACGGCCACGATCGTGATGATCGCCTGGCTGATCATGTAGAGGGCCACGGGCCAGTACGAGTTGGTCGCGGCCAGCAGGAGGGTGGCGAGGACGGGCCCGATGCCGCCGGAGATCGCGCTACCAACTTCGCGGGAGGAGGCGAGGCCGGTGAAGCGGATGCGGGCGGGGAAGAGGTTGGCCAGGTAGGCGCCCTGGGTGGCGGACATGCCGCGTACGGCGATGGCGTAGATGATGACGATCGCGATGATGACGATCGGGGTCGACTTGGTGTCGATCATCCAGAACATCGGGAAGATGAAGGCCGCGACAGCGATGGCCGAGCCGATGTAGACCCGTGCGATGCCGAGGCGGTCGCCGAGCCATCCGAAGAGCGGGTAGGTGAAGAGGCTCACGAGCGAGGCGAAGAAGAGGCCGTTGAGCCCGACGCTCTTGTCGAGGTGGAGGAAGGTGGCCGCGTAGGCCAGGACGAAGGTCTTGACGAGGTTTGTGGTGGCGTTCTCGGCGAAGCAGGCGAACATGGCCACGAACCAGTTGCGCGTGTGGGAGGCGAAGACCTCCCTGACGGGGCTCTTGGGCTTCTCCTTGGTCCGGGTGACGGCCAGGAACTCAGGGGACTCCATGACGCGCATCCGGATGAAGAGGCCGACCACGATGCCGATCGCGCTGGCGAGGAAGGGGAGCCGCCACCCGTAGGCCATGAACTCGTCCTTGGGCATGAAGTCCAGGAGGGAGTAGAAGGAGGTGCCGAGCATGATGCCCAGGGCCAGGCCCGCGCCGGGGAGGCTGGTGAGGAGTCCTTGGCGCTTCTTGCTGGCGTGCTCGGAGACCATGACCTGGGCCCCGCCGAACTCGGCGCCCGCGCCGATTCCCTGCAGGATGCGCAGGAGGAGCATCAGGATCGGGGCCCAGATGCCGACCTGGTCGTAGGTGGGGAGCAAGCCGATGAGGACGGTGGAGGCGCCCATGAGGACGAGGGTCGCGGCGAGGACGTTCTTGCGCCCGATCCGGTCGCCGAGGGCGCCGAAGACGAAGCCTCCAAGGGGGCGGAAGAAGTAGCCGATCGCCGTCGTGGTCAGCGCGGCGGCGGTGCCGATGAGCGGGTCGAACTTGGGAAAGAAGAGGGTGTTGAACACGAGGGCGGACGCGGTGCCGAACAGGACGAAGTCGTACCACTCGATGGTGGTGCCGATGACGCCGGCGATGATGGCCCGGCGGACCCAGCGGGTCCGCTGCTCGGGGGTGGGGGTCATGACGTTGGACATTGCTGTTCCTTCTACTGCGTTGTAGGGGAGCTGGCGCGGGGGGTCTACGGCTGGAGGGACGGGCGGGGCGACATCTCTGCCGCCTGGCGGAGGGCCTCGATCATGCTGCGGACGTCGGCAATCCCCTTGCCCGCGATGTCGAATGCCGTGCCGTGGTCGACCGAGGTGCGGATGACCGGGAGGCCGACGGTGATGTTGACGCCGGCCTCGATGCCCAGGACCTTGACGGGGCCGTGGCCCTGGTCGTGGTACATGGCGACGATGAGGTCGTAGTCGCCGCGGCCGGCGAGGAAGAAGGCCGTGTCCGCCGGGAGCGGGCCGCGGGCGTCGATTCCGTCGGCCTGAAGCTTCTCGATGGCGGGGGTGATCTTCTCCTCTTCCTCGCCGTAGCCGAAGAGGCCGTTCTCCCCCGCATGCGGGTTGATGGCGCAGACGCCGATCTTGGGATGCGCGACGCCGGCGCGCTTCATCGCCTCGTCGCCGCGGCGGACGGTGCGTTCGACGAGTCCGGGCTCGATCCTGCGGATCGCGTCGAGGAGGCCGATGTGGGTGGTGACGTGGATGACCTTGACCTTGGGGGTCGAGAGCATCATGGACACCTCGTCGACGCCCATGAAGTGGGCGAGCAGTTCGGTGTGCCCGGGGTAGATGTGCCCGGCCTTGTGCAGCGCGGCCTTGTTGAGGGGAGCGGTGCAGATTCCCTGGACCTTGCCCGCCATCGCGAGCTCGCACGCGATCCTGATGTAGTGGTAGGCGGCGTTGCCGGCCTCCGCGGATTCCTCGCCCCAGGGCAGGTCTTCGGGCAGGAGCTCCGGGTCGATGACGTTGACCCGCCCTGGGGTGAACTCGGCGTCCTCGACCCCTTGGACCGTGACGATCTCGGCCGGGACACCGAGCGCCTCGGCACCGAGGCGCAGGCGGTGGGCGTCCCCGACCACCACGGGGCGGCTGTCGGCGTAGGCGCCGGGGTGGACGAGGGCGCCGACGGTGACTTCAGGCCCGATTCCGGCGCCGTCGCCCATGGTGACGGCGATGAAGGGCCTGTCATCGTATGCGGGGGTCATATGGATCTCCGTTGTTTCTCTGGGATGGTTCGAGGACTGGATGGCACGGTACAGCTGGGCCAGGACCTCCGGATCGCCGAAGCTGCCGGGCTTGGTGGCAACGAGCCGGCCATCGTCGGCTCTGCTGACCACGGCGCCGTGCTGGACCGCGGTGAGCGGGACGAGTGAGGCGATGCCGAGGGCATCGAGGACCTCCCGGGCGGTCTCCCCGCCGGTGAGGATGAGGTCCGTCCGGAGGCCCTGCTGGGCCTCCTGGGCAAGCCGGGCAAGCTGGGCGACGATGGCTGCCGAGCGGGCCGGATCCACCGGACCCTCGGGGACAGCCATGGCGACGGACCGGCCCTCGGCGAGCGCAACGCGGACGCCCGCCGCCCCTCCCCCGTGCGGGGGGAGGCGCACGACGTCGACGCCCTCCGCGGCGAGGTGCTCCACCTGCCGCCGGGCGGCGGGGGAGGCGGAGCCGACGACGGCGAGCACGGCGCCGCGGCGGCCTGCGGCTGGCATCGCCGCAGCGGGGGTATGCGCGGTGCGCGCAGCTTCCCTGGCCAGGCGCTGGGCGAGCACGCCCGCGACCTGTCCCGTGCCGGCGAGCGCAAGGCGACGCCGGCCTGACGAGAACCCCAGCGAGGCAACAGCCTCGACGACGGCGGCGAGGTCCGCCTCGGTCTCGCCGTCGACGACCAGGATGGCAGGCTCGGCGCTGCCGCAGACCGACTGGATCCGCTCGGCGAGGCCCGAGGACCGCACCGCCTCGAGGCCCACATTCAGGACGTTGCTTCCGGTGGCGAAGAGCTCCCCCAGGTTCCCTGGGGCAGGGCGCGGCTCGGCGCCCCAGAGCCCGGCCTCGCGGAGCGGCACGCCGGCCACGAGGGGCTCGGCCCCCACGACGGTCCTGTGCATCGCAGGGAGGGCACCGGCGAGCACCACGTCGTACCCGAGCTCGGCCAGGGCCGACAGCTCTGGCCCGACGTTGCCCCGCCAGAGCGAATCGGTCTTCTTGAAGACGACCGCCCCGGTCCCGAGACCCGCGGCGGCGGTCTTGACCGCCGCGCCGGCCGCCGCAGGCGAGGCACTGCGCGTGTGCGTGTCGAGGACGACGACCTCGGAATCGTCGGAGGCCGCATCGCCCAGGTGCGCCCCCGGCGTCGTGAGCGCGATCCGCGCAGTGAAGCCGTGGGCCGTGAACTGCTGGCCGACCTCGGCGGCACCCGAGAAGTCGTCCGCCTGAACGAGGATCCTGGCCATGTCCCTCCTCCTTTCCGATTCGGTGTGAGAGCTGTGTCACCAGCAAGCATGACATAGCTGCGCGAAACGCGCTAGTCCTATTGCTCAATTCGCGCAGCAGTGGGATAGTTGATCCCACAGACGGCAGATCGCCGGGCAGGGACAACGGCGCGATAGTGCGCATTTCGCGCAGAACGCGCAATTTCCCGCGCGGCAGATCCCACCCTCCATCGACAGGACGACAATGAGCAACCACCCCGCCGCCGCTCCCCCGCAGGAGCTTCCGCTCTCGAAGCTGGTCCTCGGCACCATGACCTTCGGCGACACCGCGGACGAGGCCACGGCGCGCGTGATCTTCGACGAGGCGCTCGATGCCGGCATCACGGCGATCGACACCGCCAACGGCTACGCGGGCGGACGGACGGAGGAGATCCTGTCCCGCCTGCTCAAGGGCCGCAGGGACGAGGTCCTCCTCGCCACGAAGGCCGGCATGCCGCACCCCGACCACGGGGACCACTCGCCGCTCTCGGCGCGGGGCCTGCGGCTCTCGCTCGAAGGCAGCCTCAGGCGCCTCGAGGTCGAGAGCGTCGACCTCTTCTACCTCCACCAGCCGGATCGTGCGGTGCCGATCGAGGAGACGCTCGGCGCCGTCGCCGAACTGGCCGCGGAGGGCAGGATCAAGGCTCTGGGTGTCTCCAACTTCGCCGCCTGGCAGATCGCCGACCTCATCCACGTCGCCGACAAGGTCGGCTCTCCCCGTCCGGTCGTGGCGCAGCAGCTCTACAACCTGCTCGCGCGCCGGGTCGAGGAGGAGTACCTCGAGTTCGCCGCGTCCCACGCCGTGCACACCATGGTCTACAACCCGCTCGGCGGAGGCCTGCTCACGGGCAGGCACCGCTTCGAGGCGAAGCCGACGGAGGGCCGCTTCGGCGACTCGCGGCTCGCCGCGATGTACACGCAGCGGTACTGGGACCCGCGGCTCTTCGAGGCCGTGCAGGCGCTGAGCGGTATCGCCGACGGGGCGGGCGTGTCGCTCGTCGAGCTGTCGCTGCGGTGGCTGGCCCACCGCGACGGCGTCGGCTCGGTGCTCCTCGGCGGCTCGAAGGCCGAGCAGCTGCGCGCGAACATCGCCGCTGTCGCCAAGGGCCCCCTGCCGGCCGACGTGGTGGAGGCGTGCGATAGCGTCGGCGCCATGCTGCGGGGCCCGATGCCCGCCTACAACCGCTGAGCCGAGCAGACGAGAAACCGAAAGCAGGAGAACAATGACGTCTTCACCTCAGGCACTCGAGTTCGCGCGGAAGATCCGCGCCCGGGAACGCGCCGTCGGCTACTGGGCCGTGCTCGACGCGCCGGTGGCTACCGAGCGGATCGCGCGCCTCGGCTACGACTACGTCGCGCTCGACGCCCAGCACGGCCTCCTCGGCTACTCGGGGGTGCTCCACGGGCTGATGGCCATCGACGCCTCCCAGCGCGCAGTCGGTCTGGTCAGGGTCGACGGGAACAGCCCGACGTCGATCGGGAAAGCCCTCGACGCCGGCGCCGTCGGCGTCATCGTGCCCCTCATCGACAGCGCCGAGGACGCCGCCGCCGCGGTCGCCGCTGCCAAGTACCCGCCCTTGGGACGCCGCTCCTACGGGCCCATGCGCTCCGCGCTCCGGATCGGACCCGTCCCGGCCGAGGCCGACGCCACGACGCTGGTCTTCGCCATGATCGAGACCCCCGAGGGCCTGGCAAACGTCAAGGAGATCTGCGCGACCCCGGGCCTCGACGGAATCTACGTGGGCCCCTCCGACCTCACGCTCGCCGTCGGCGGGGCCTTCCCCGGCGACCCCGCCGTCCAGCCCGAGTTCGACCACGCCCTCGCCACCGTCGCGGACGCCGCGGCGGCCGCCGGCATCGCCGCCGGCATCCACACCGCCGCCGGGGCGATCGCAGCCCAGCGGCTCCAGCAGGGGTACACCTTCGCCACCGTCGCCTCCGACCTCACCCACCTCGAACTGGCCGCCAGGGCCCACCTCGACGCAGCCACTTCCGACGCAGCCACTCCACAGGACTGAGACCGCCATGACCGCCAACACCATCGACAGTGCCTACAGCGCCATCACCCGCGACGGCGTCCTCCGCCGCGCCGACGGGGCGACCTTCGCCTACCTGCCCGCAGCCACCGTGCAGTCCCACGCCGCGAACCTCCAGACCCTCCCCGACGGGCGCCTGGGCTGCGTGTGGTTCGGCGGCACCCAGGAGGGCATCGGCGACATCTCGGTCTGGTTCTCCGCCCTCGAACCGAGCGGCGACCACTGGTCCGAGCCCGAGCAGCTCTCCGATGACAGCACGCGCTCCGAGCAGAACCCGATCCTCTTCGCCCCCGGCGGGGACGACGTCTGGCTCCTGTACACGGCACAGAAGGCAGGCAACCAGGACACCGCCGAAGTTCGCCGGCGGATCTCGCGCGACAGCGGGACGACGTGGGGCCCGGTGGAGACCCTGTTCCACGCCACCGAGGCCGGCGGCGTCTTCGTGCGGCATCAGCCCCTCATCCTCCCCTCGGGCCGCTGGCTGATCCCGATCTTCCGCTGCCTCACCACCCCTGGCGAGAAGTGGGTCGGCAACAACGACGACAGCGCCGTGATGGTCTCCGACGACGGCGGCCGCACCTGGCGCGAGCAGCTCGTCCCCGGCAGCCTCGGCTGCGTCCACATGGACATCCAGCCCCTCCCCGATGGATCGCTCCTGGCCCTCTACCGCAGCCGCTGGGCCGACTCCATCTACGAGTCGCGCTCCACCGACGACGGCGCCACCTGGAGCGAGCCCGTCCCGACCGAGCTGCCGAACAACAACTCCTCCATCCAGTTCACCGCCCTCGCCGACGGGCGGCTCGCCCTGGTCTACAACCACCGCCGCGCGGAGGAGACGACGGAGCGGCGCCTCTCGCTCTACGACGAGATCGACGACGACGGGCTGATCGATGATGGCGCAGCAGCTTCGGCCGCCCCCGCTGTCGAGCCCTCGCCCGCCACGGCCGGCCGGGGCGCCTTCTGGGGGACCCCGCGCGCACCCATGACCCTCGCGATCTCGGAGGACGGGGGCCGCAGCTGGCCGATCCGGCGGAACCTCGAGGTCGGGGACGGCTACTGCCTGTCCAACAACTCCCGCGACGGGCTGAACCGCGAGTTCTCCTACCCTTCCATCCACCAGGGGCCGGACGGTGGGCTCAACATCGCCTACACCTACTTCCGCCAGGCCATCAAGTACGTCAAGGTCAGCCCGGAATGGGCCTACGCCGGCACGACCACCCCGGGCGGGGACGCCGATGCCTGAGGTGGGGCACGCCGTCGTCACCGGCTGCAGCTCCGGCATCGGCCGGGCGATCGCCGCACGCCTCCTGGCGGAGGGGTGGCGCGTCACGGGGCTGAGCCGCAGGGAGACCGACCTCGGCGACGGTTTCAGCTGGCGGCAGGCCGACCTCGCCGATTCGCGCTCGCTCACCGAAGCGGTAGAGGGCTTGCCCGCGGCCGACGCCATCGTCCACGCGGCAGGGCTCCAGCGCACCGGGCGCCTCGGCAGCCTGGACGCGTCCGCCCTGCAGGAGATGTTCGCTGTGCACGTCGCGGCGGCGAGCACCCTCGCGGACGCCCTCGTCCCGTCCATGCCGGACGGCGGCCGGATCGTGCTCCTCGGCAGCAGGACCGCTGCCGGCGCCGCCGGCAAGAGCCACTACGCCGCGACCAAGGCAGCGCTCCTCGGGCTGGCCAGGTCATGGGCCAAGGAACTCGCACCCCGCCGCATCACCGTCAACGTCGTCTCGCCCGGCCCCACCGACACCCCGATGCTCTCCGACCCGGCGCGCGCGGACGTGCCCCCGGTGTCGACCCCGCTCGGGCACCTCGTCGACCCGGACGACGTGGCCGCACTCGTCGGCCTTCTCGTCGGTCCCCACGGGGCTTCGATCACGGGTCAGGACTACGTCATCTGCGCGGGAGCGTCGCTATAGCACGCGCTCCGCGGCCCCGCCGCGCCACTCGCTACGATGAGGGAAGGCGCCCGCTCACCGTTGAACAGATGCGCCCACGTGAGCCGAAGGGGATCCGGATGACGACGGCAAAGGCCCGGCGAGAAGAGATCTACCGCCTCGCCACCACGGCCGGGCTGACCTCTGTCGAGGAGCTCTCGCAGCGCTTCAACGTCACGGCCTCCACCATCCGCAGGGACCTCGCGCTCCTGCACGACGAGGGCAAGCTGGCCAGGACCTACGGCGGCGCGCTCGCGATCGGCGCGCACCCCGAAGCGTCCCTCCGGCAGCGGATCGGCGAGGCGTTCGAGGAGAAGCAGGCCATCGCGCAGTGGGCCGCGGGGCAGGTCCAGGGTGGCGAGTCGATCCTGCTCGACGGCGGGTCGACCGTCGGCGCCCTTGCCCACGCTCTGCGGGACCGCAGCGGCCTCACCGTCACCACACCAGCCGTGAACACCGTCCAGGAACTCGCCGACTCTCCCGGCATCCACGTCGACTGCCTCGGGGGGCGGCTGCGCAGCGTCAGCCAGACCTTCGTTGGTCCGCTCGCCGAGGCGGCCCTCGAGCGCATGACCTTCGACAGGGTCTTCCTGGGTGCCGACGCCGTCACCGCCGACGACGGGATCTGCGAAGCCGACCAGGCCCAGACCCGGCTCAAGGAACTCATGGCCCGCCGGGGCGCCGCCGTCTACGTCCTCGCCGACTCCAGCAAGCTCGGCCAGCGCCCCTTCCACGCCTGGGTGCGCCTGCCGCTGCCCTGGACGCTGGTCACCGACGACGGCGCCGACCCCCACCAGATCACGCTCTTCCGGGAGGCGGGCATCGACGTGGAAGTAGTCAGCGGCCACAAGGTTCAGGAAGCCGAGCGCAGCCGGGCAAGCTGACTTCAAGCGTTCGACGGCGCCCGGCCACCGCGACGTGTCCCCTTCGGCCGGTTGCCGGGCGCCCGCCTCGGGGTGAAAATCACCCCATGGGCGCAGACCCGACCCGGCGCGAGGAGGCCTTGCGACAGGCCGCACTGGGCCATCTGTCCGCCGCCGTCGCCATGCTGCGCCCGCTGGCCGAGGCCTCGGGCGACCCGGAGGATCGTCTGCTGATCGGCAGGCTGGCCCTGGTCCTGACGGACGACCGCGAGACGCGAGACCAGCTCGAGCGGGCCTACCGTGAGTTCCGCGAACGGGGCCTGCCGCGTCGCGCGGCTCTGGCGGCGACGTGGCTCGCCGTGCACCTCGACCTGCTCGACGAGCGCATCGCGGCCCGTGCCTGGTTGGACCGGGCGAGGCGCCTGCTCGAGCCGGAGGGGCGCTGCGTCGAGCAGGGCTACGTGCTGGTCGCGCTCTTCGGCATCGCCGTTGCGAGTGCCGACGCACTTCAGGAGAACGCGCGGGCCGCGCTCGCCGTCGCCCGCGAGTTCCGCGATCCGAACCTCGAGTGCAAGGCGCTGGCGGACTGGGGTCTGGCGCTCGTGTCGCGGGGGCAGATCGCCGAGGGGATGGCCCACCTCGACGAGGCTCTGGCCATGATCACCGCCGGTGAGACCCGCGATCCTGCCGTGATCAGCCAGGCGGTCTGCGGGATGATCAACGCCTGCGACCGGTCGGGGGACCTGGCCCGGGCGGAGACGTGGCTGCGGTTCGTCGAGGAGCGCACACCTGCCGAGGGCCAGGGGGCGTCGATCCACACCTTCGCGCAGTGCTGGCGCGCCCTCGGCTCGGTGCTCTCGGAGGCCGGCCAGTGGACCGAGGCCGAGACCCTGCTGCGCCTGGCGCTGGCCCGCGGGGACCGGTCGTACCATTTCGCGAGACTCGCCACGCGGGCCGCCTTCGCGGAGCTGCGGATCCGCCAGGGCCGGTTCGAGGAAGCCGCGCGGCTCATCGACGAGGGCAGCGACCGCGTCGAGGTCCTCGGCCCGCGGGCGCGCCTCCACCTCGCCCAGGGGCGCAGCGACCTTGCCGCCGCGGTCGCCCGGCAGGCGCTCCGCCAGCTCGACGGCGATCGCCTGCGCGCCGCACCGCTGCTCCTCGTCCTCGTCGACGCCGAGCTCGCCGCCGGGAACATCGAGGCGGCGGGCGAGGCGGCCGAGGAGCTCGCCCGGATGGCCGAGCTCACGGCTGTGTCGACCGTCGCCGCCCAAGCAGCCCTCGCCGTCGGGCGTACCGCGGCCGCGCGTGGCGACCCGGCCGCGGCCGCAGAGCGATTCGCGGCGGGTCTGGCCGTGATGCACGACGGCGCCGCCCTCCTCCGCGCGGCGCTCCACCTCGCGCTCGCCCGCGCCCAGGCTGGGAGCAGGCCCGCCGACGCCGCTGTCAACGCCCAGACGGCGTTCGCAGTCTACGAGCGGCTCGGGGCCCCCGAGGCCGCCTCAGCGTCGGAGCTGCTGCGCGAGCTGGGCCGGCCGGCGTCGCCCGCCCCGCGACCATCAGCGCCGCTCGCCGCGCTGACCCACCGGGAGCGCGAGGTCTTGGACCTGCTCCCCCGCGGGCTGACGAACCCGGACATCGCCCAGCGCCTCCACATCACGCCGAGGACAGCCGAGCACCACGTAAGCAGCATCCTGTCGAAGCTGGGCCTGCGCAACCGGAGTGAGGCCGCAGCCTTCGCCGCGAGCTTCCGTCTCGCCGGGGAATCCCCCGCGGGAAGATAGGTCAGTTCCCCGATGCGGCGGGCGCCTCACTGCGCACACAATGGGTGGCATCCCAAGGAGGACCCCATGCCAGGAGCACGCAAGGACACCACGCCCATCACCCTCGAGAGCCCGGCCTATACCGGCCGCCTGGCCAAGCTGGGCGAGTACACGGTCGCCTTCGAGAGCATCACCCGGGACGGCGACTCCTCGCCGTTCTTCAAGGGCCTGCCGGACGACCGCTGCCCCTGCCCCCACTGGGGGGTGGTGCTGGAAGGCCGCCTGACGTTCCACTATGCCGACCACGACGAAACCTTCGAGGCGGGGGACGCCTACTACGCGCCGCCCGGTCACCTCCCGGAGTGCCCGGCGGGCACCGAGCTCATCACCTTCAGCCCCACCGACCAGATCGAAGAGGTCAACGCGATGCTCGCCGCCAATAGCGCCCGGCTGGCGGCGGGGCGCTGACTCGAAGCGAGGTGCACGGCGGTGAGGACACGACGGCGGGAACGCACCCGCCGTCGTGCGCCCCGACCTAGTCGGCGGACAGCTGATGGGTCTCCACGTGCGTGACGAGCGGGTCCGGCGCCCCCTGCGTGACATGACTCCCCCGTTCGACCGCGAACCCGTTCCGCACCCAGTACTCGTACCCGCCGATCATCTCGCGGACGTCGAAGCCCTCGAGCAGCAGCCGTTGTGCGGTGTGGGTGGCACCGTTGCAGCCGGGTCCCCATCCGTAGACGACGAGCGTCCGGTCATCAGGCAGCCACCCCAACGGGGCATCCAGGGCGTCCTTGGGCAGGTGGAGGGCGCCGGCCGCGTGGCCCTGATCCCACGACGACTGCCGCCGGGTGTCGACGATGACGGCCGTGCCATCGGCTTGTGCCTCAGCGGCCGCGACCACATCGATCTCGTACGCCAGCTTGGCTTCGAGGAACGCCAGCACGTCGGCCCGGGAGGCCACAGCTACCGTCCCGCCGAGACAGCCCGATCGGCTGTCCCGAGGAGCGCCGCGAGCGCAGGCAGCTGGGACGGGTCCTCGAGGGCCGATCCGACGGCGACCACACGTGCACCCGCACGGAGGAAGTCGCCCGCGTTCGATGCACTCATACCGCCCGTCGTGACGAACTTCGCCTGCGGGAAGGGGCCCTTCATGGCCTTGATCCACTCGGTGCCGAGCACCGACGCAGGAAAGGCCTTGAGCCAGGTCAGACCCTCCTTGAGCGCAAGCTGCACCTCGCTCGGGGTCGAGACGCCCGGCAGCGCCGGCAGGCCGGCGTCGGAGGAGGCCCGCACCATCTCGAGGTCGAACCCGGGGCTCACCGTGAAGGCGGCGCCGGCGTCGACGGCCTGCTGCACGTGCTCGACCGTCACCACGGTGCCGGCTCCGACGATTTTTCCCCGCTCGCGCGCGGCCGCCGCGACGACGCGGAGCGCCTCGATGTCGTCGGGCGTCTGGATGGGGAGTTCGACGACGTCGATGCCGAGGTCCCACGCCGTTGCGGAGACCGCGAGGCTCCTCTCGGCCCCCATGCCGCGGAGGATCGCCATGAGGGGCGCCGCGCCGAAGATCTCGTCGAACTGCGAGTTGTCGATCATGGGTGAATCGGTCCTTTCAATCGGTGAGCTGCGTGAGCAGTGCGGACGGGGCGCCTGCCGCATCGGCGACGAAGTCGCTCGTCGACAGCAGCACGAGTCGCGCGCGTTGGTGCCCGGCGCGGAGCCGGTCCCGCGCAGCCTCGCCCCGGAGCCGGGCCGCGAGGTAGCCGGCGGCGAACGCGTCACCCGCGCCCACCGGTTCCACGACCTCGGTGGCGATGGCCGGCTCGAACACGCGCACGTCCGCGGTGGACTCGGTGGCCCCGACGTTTCCGTCCTTGACCACGAGCGTCCCGGGGCCGGGCAGCAGCTCCCGCACGTCGTCGGGCGTCGCGCACCCCCACAGGGCCTGCGCCTCATCGAGGCCCACGAAGACGACGTCGGCCCGGTCGGCCAGCTCGCGCAGGACGGGTGCGGCCGCGCCGTCGGGCCAGAGGGAGGGCCGGTAGTTGACGTCGAAGCTCAGCCTCGCCCTGCTGGCAGCCACGCGCTCGATCGCGGCGTCGACCAGCGCCGCGCAGGTCGCGGACAGCGCGGGGGTGATGCCCGAGAGGTGCACCACCTCGGCGTCCTCAAGCGGAACGCCCGCGAGGGTCGCAGGGCTCATCCGGGACGCCGCCGAGCCCCGGCGGTAGTACAGGACGCCCTGCCCGGGGTCCTTGAAGTAGACCCCCGTGGGAGCGGCGGGGTCGAACGCGACCCACCGCGTGTCGACGCCGCGCCCGCGCACCGATGCCAGGATCCGGCGGCCGAGGACGTCGTCACCGAGGGCGCTCACCCATGCGGACGCGATGCCCAGGTCCGCCACATGGCAAGCGACGTTCGACTCGGCACCGCCCGGGTGGAGCCGCAGATCCTCGGCGGTTGCGAGCGACTCCGCGCCCGCGGAGGTGACCATCATCATCGTCTCGCCGATCGTGATGAGGCGCGGCGCGTTCTCAGGTGTTGGCATGGATTCCCTATCGTCCGGTTTGATCACGTCTGATGCCCCGCCCGGGGGCACGGCCGGGCCCGCCGTCAGCGAGCGAGCCCGCAGCGAGCACCGGCTGGCCGGCCACGATGACGTCATCGATGCCGGCGGCCTCGCCCCGAGGCTGCTCGTAGGTCGCGGTGTCGGTTACGGTCTGGGGGTCGACGACGATGAGGTCGGCGACCCAGCCGACGGCCACCCGCCCGCGGAGGCCCAGCGCGAACCGCTCGGCCGGGAGGCCCGAAAGGTGCCTCACCGCCTCCGGCCAGGACCACGTCTGCGTCTCGCGCACGTACTCGCGGAGGTACCGGGCAAAGGTCCCGCGGGCCCGCGGGTGCGGGTGGGCTCCCACGAAGATGCCGTCCGAGCCGCCCATGTGGGCCGGGCTGGCGAAGATGCTCGCGAGCTCGGAGACAGGGCGCTCGTGCCGCACCGCCATGACCTGGTTGACCTCCAGACGGGACGCTGCCAGCACGTCCAGCGCGAGGTCGATCGCGTCGGTGCCGTGGCGCGCCGCCGCTGCCTCGAGGGTGAGCCCGTGCGCCCACGCGAACTCCGGGGCCGCGATGTGGGCCAGGGTGATCATCGACGGCCACTCCGGCCCGAGGCTCGGGTTGCGCTCCACGCGGGGGAACCAGTCGCGCCGCAGCCGCGCCCGCTCGGCCGGGTCGGCGAGGAGGCGGACGACGTCGTCCACCGGCAGCAGTGACAGGTCCGGCGGAAGGAGCGGCATGCCCAGGAGGCTGCAGCCGCGCGTGTACGGGTACGCGTCGAAGGTCGCATCCTCCCCCGCGTGCTCGAGCACCGCGAGCTGTTCGTGCAGGATCTCCGCCGGCGCGTGGAAGTGCGAGATGTGGACGCGGGCGCCGGAGGCCGCGGCGATGCCCGCGATCTCGTCGATGCCCGCCGCGGAGTTCGCCTCGTACCCGCCGCGCATGTGGGTGACGTAGACGCCGCCGGCTTCGGCGACGGGCGCGCACAGCGCGGAGATCTCGCTCGCGTCGGCGAAGATGCCCGGCACGTAGTCGAGGCCTGTGGACAGGCCGACCGCCCCTGCCCGCATGCCCTCGTCGACGAGCGCGGCCATCGCCTTGCGCTGGGCCTCGTCTGCCGGGGCGGTCGAGCGTCCGCACACTTCCCAGCGCACCGTGCCGGCCGGGACGAGGTAGGCGGCGTTGAGCCGCGACGTCCCGTCGGCCGCCGCGAGGTACTCGGCCACCCCGCCGCCCGCGTAGCGCGGGTGCGGGCCGTTGATGGCGGCGAAGTACTCGCTCGCGTACGCCCCGCTGCCCGGCGCATAGGAGACGCCGTCCTGCCCCGCGATCACCGTGGTCACGCCCTGCTTGAGCAGGGCCCGCTGCACGTCCTCGTCGGCGAGCAGGCCGTCGGCGTGGGAGTGGGCATCGATGAACCCGGGCAGGACGTAGCGCCCGCCGCACTCGATGGCCTGGTCGTCCGGCCGTGGGGCGATGTCGCCGACCTCGGCGATGGTGTCACCCTCGACGGCGACGTCGGCCTTCCGCATCCCGTCGCCGTCGACGACGGTCCCGCCGCGAAGAACCAGCCGCATCCTGTTGCTCTTTTCGTTGGTCGGTCAGAAGAAGGTCTGGACGAGGTCGACCACGCGGTCGGAGTCCCGCGAGGCCACGACCGGCAGGTAGCGCCACTTGTCGAACGTCGTGCACGGATGCGAGAGGCCCAGCGAGACGACGGAGCCGAGTGCCACGTCCTGCCCGGCCAGCCCGAGGTAGCTGTGCTGGTCGTTCATGGCGAGGACGGTCGCGTCCGCCAGCGGCTCCCACGCGCCGTCCAGGTCGGGTGCGACCTGGCGGGGAATCGGCAGGCCCTCGTCGAACGGGAAGTCCCGCTTCCCGCCGTCGAGCAGCGCGAGGCCCCGCTCGGGATGGGATACCACGCGGGCGACGCCGCGCATCGCCGAGCGCAGCCGGCCCGCCGCTGCCTGGCCCGCGGCTCGCGCGCTCCCCTCGTCGAAGGGCGAGATCTGACGATAGAACCCGTCGTCGTGCGTGATGTAGGCGCCGCTGCGCAGCGTCCACAGGGTACGCGAGTCGCCCGTGCGCGAATCGGCAGCCATCGCGCCCGCGAAGACGTCGGCCACGACGTCGGGGTACGCGCTTCCTCCGGCGGTCACGTAGAGGTCGCCGTCGCCGTCGTACAGCTCTCCCAAGTCGCGGTGGAGCTCGACCTGCCGCTCGACGTAGCCGCGGACGGCGTCGAGGGAGGCGTCCGACCGGTCGTGGGCGAGGGAGCCCTCGTAGCCGGCGACTCCCGCGAGGCGCAGGACGTCGGAAGCGGCAGCCCGCCGCGCGACGTCGTGCGCCTCGGCGAGGGTCCGCGCCCCGGTGCGCCCGCCGGGAGCGCCCAGCTCGACGCAGACGTCGACCGGCCGCGGCGTGCCAACGCTGCGGAGGCCACGCTCCATCGCCTCGATCGTCGCGGACGAGTCGGCCCAGCAGACGAAGCGGAGCGTCGGGTCCGCGAGCTCGGCGGCGAGCCACCGCAGCGACCTCTCGTCGACCACGGAGTTGGCGAGCATGATCGAGTCCAGACCGAAAGCGCGCGCGGTGCGGACCTGTCCCATGGTGGCGAGCGTGATGCCGAGGCTTCCGGCGTCGAGCTGCCGCTGCCAGAGCGCCGGGGCCATGGTGGTCTTGCCGTGCGGCATCAGCTCGAGCCCGCGGGAGGCGCACCACTGGGCCATCACGTCCACGTTGTTCGTGATGAGCGCGTCGTCGAGCGCGACGATCGGCGTCCAGAACTCGGAGAGCCGGGGCTCGCTGGCGAGGAACTCGGCCACGGTCATGCCGACGGCCCGTGCGGGGATGCCCTTGTCGCGCGCCGTGAGCTGACTCTCCCCCAGCTCACCCAGCCGCAGTGTGCCTGCCATTGCTGCCTTCCGCGGATCGCCGGGTGTCAGCGGGCGTCGGGGAGAGCCGCGACGACGTCGATCTCCACGAGGATGTTCGCCAGCTGCGACCCGACCGTGGTGCGCACGGGGTAGGGCTCGGTGAAGAACTCCTTGTAGGCCTCGTTGAACTCGGCGAAGTCGGCCAGGTCGGCGAGGTGCACGGTGGTCTTGACGCAGTCGTCCAGGGTGAGCTCGCGTTCGGCGAGGACGGCCTGGATGTTGCGCAGCACCTGTCGGGTCTGCTCGCCCACGGAGTCGGCGACGGCTCCGGTGGCGGGATCCTGCGGCCCGAAGCCTGCGGTGTAGACGAACCCGTTCGCCTCGACGGCCTGGCTGTAGGGGCCGGCCGGCTGCGGGGCGTTGGTGGTGTGGAAGGCGGTCTTGGTGCTGACGTTCATGGGTTTCTTTTCCTATCTGTATGAGGGCTGGAGGGACGACGGCGCGCGAGGTGCCCGCGCGCCGTCGTGCGTTCAGTTGGCGTTCAGCTCGTGCAGCCGGCCGGCGTTCTCGACGTCGGGGCGGAACGATGCGTAGGCGGTGGCGATGACGCCGATGAGGGCGATCACCGCGACGTAGATGACCACGGGCCAGACGCTGTGGAAGGCCGCTGAGAGCGCGGTGGCGATGAGCGGGGCGAACCCGCCGCCGATGGTGTTCGAGATCTGGTAGCCGATGTTGACGCCGGTGGTGCGCGCCTCGACGTCGAACATCTCGACCAGCATCGTCTGGAGGGTGCCCTGCATGGCCACACCCGGGATGACGAAGCCGACGACCATGCCCAGCCAGATCAGCACAGCGGTCTCGGTGCTGAAGAGCGCGAAGGTCGGGTAGATCAGCAGGGCGAAGGCGATGCAGGCCCCGATGTAGACCTTGCGGCGCCCGATCCGGTCCGAGAGGCTCCCCCACATCGGCGCGACGAAGATCTGCAGGACGCCCACGATCATCGTCCCGATGAACCCGACCTGGGCCTGGGTGCCCTTGGACACCATGTAGGCGAGGCCGAAGGTCAGCACGACGTAGCCCGCGATGCTCTGCGGCAGGCCGATGAGGATGCCGAGGATCGCGTTCTTCGGGTGGCGGAAGACCTCGCGGAGCGGGGACTTGCGGGCGGTCGGGGCGGCGTCGCGGTTCGCGGCGAGCTCCTTGAACTCATCGGACTCGTCCAGCTTGGAGCGGAGCACGATCGCGATAATCGCGAGGACCAGGGCGATGAGGAATGGGATGCGCCAGCCCCACTCCATGAAGAACGACTTGGGTCCGGCGCCGAAGGCGGCCATGAGGCCGGCCGAGGCGACGTTGGCGATGCCTGCGCCGCTGATCAGCAGCGCGCCGTACAGGCCGCGCTTCCCGGCCGGAGCGTGCTCGACGACGAGCGCGGCCGCGCCGCCCATCTCGCCGCCCACGAAGAGGCCCTGCAGCATCCGGAAGAAGAGCAGGAGGATCGGTGCGGCGATCCCGATGGTACCGGCCGACGGGATCAGGCCGATCGCCGCCGTCGAGATTCCCATGCCGATAACCGTGATCATCAGCGTGGTCTTGCGGCCCATCCGGTCGCCGATGTGGCCGAAGACCAGGCCGCCGATCGGGCGGAGCAGGAAGCCGACGGCGAAGCTCGCGAATGAGGAGAGCGTGCCGACCACGGGGTCATCGCCCGGGAAGAAGACCGCGGGGAACACGGTGGCCGAGGCCAGCCCGTAGAGGTAGTAGTCGAAGTACTCCATGAGCGTGCCGATGGCCCCGCCCGCGACCGTGCGACGTCGCTTCGCGGAGATCGATCGCCACCCAGATTGCTGAACTTGGTGTGTCTGTGCCACAAGAGCCTCCTTGCCCCGACCCGACTTGCACAGGCTTAGTGCCCCGGGGCGTTGATGGGTGGTAGGCGGTCGAGGATGTCGCGGGCGTCGGTGTCGATGGCTGGGGCGGCGGTGATGGTCTGTTTGCCGATGCGGATGTCCACGGTGCGCAGGGGCCTGAGGGTTCGGACGAGTTTCTTGATCGTGACGCCTGTGGTGTCCTGGAGGTGGCGGGCGATGGCGAGGGCGGCGAAGACGACGGTGAGGTGGGCCTCGATGGCCTCGCGCTGGTGGTGGAAGACAGGCCGGGCCTTCAGGTCGGACTTGGTCATGCGGAAGGACGCCTCGACCTGCCAGAGGTCGTGGTAGGCGCCGACTACCGCGTTCCCGGTCATCTTCTCGGTGCTTAGGCTGGTCACGTAGCCCTTGAGACCTGCGAGCTGGCGGGCGCGGTCGATGGTGGCCTGGTCCAGGGCCTTCTCGGCCCCGGTGACCTTCAGGAACCGCGCCTTCTTCAAGGGAGTGGTGCCGGCGGCGATTCGTTCGGCCTTCTCGATCATGAGGTTGATGGTGCGCCGGTCGCGCTTGGCCCGCTTGAAGGAGTACTGGTAGACGATCCGCCGTTCCCGGGCGTCCTTGCCGGTGCCCATGGTGCGGCGGGTCTCGAGGATCTGGCCGTCCTCGAACCAGTCCCCGTGGGCCTGGAAGTGCTCGGCGAGGTCGTAGGGGGCCTTGGTGAGGCGGGAGCCGACGATGAACGAGAATCCGGCGTCCTCGAGGGCGTTCAGGTTGCCCGCGGAGAGCATGCCGGCGTCGGCGACCACGACCATGTCCGTGACCCCGTGGCGTTCCTGGAACGCCTTCAGCACCGGCACCAGAGTGGTGGTCTCGGCCTTGCGCCCGTCGAAGAGGTGCACCTCCAGCGGGAAGCCGCCCGGGTCCACGAGGAGCCCGACCTGGACCTGCGGGTCCACCCGGTGCTCCTTGCTCATCCCGACCCGCCGGAGCTCGTCCTCGTCCTCGTTCTCGAAGTGGAGCGTGGTCACGTCATACATGACCATCGCCGCGGCACCGGTGGCGCGGACCGAGTGGGCCAGACACGCCTTGGCGAGGGCGTCGCGGTAGTCCCGGCCCTGGCAGCGCTTCAGCGCCGCGGACAGGGTGTTCCGGTGCGGGGCCACGATGCCGAGGTCCTCGAGGATGCCGATCGTGGCCAGCTTCGAGGCCGGCTCGACGAGCCGCGCCAGCACCATCGCCTTGAACGCCGCGTCCCCGAGGGCGTCGAACCCGAGCCCGGAGTAGGCATCGGAGAGGACCTCCCAGAGGACTTCGCAGCGGGTCCCTGCCACCACCGCCGGGCCGAGCGACGGCGCCGGCCCCGCGCCCTCATCCGCGGTCAGGCCGAGGTCGAAGGCCTGCTGACCCGCATTGAGGCGGTCCTGGGCGGCCTGCACAAGCGCGGCGAGATCGGCCTCGCTGTGCGCGGAGCCGAGGTGCTCGAGGATCCGCCGGACGCCGGAGCGTTTCTCCACGATCTGCACGGCGGTGGCCCCGGAGCCCGTCTTCACCTTCCGGATGTATGGAGACACCCCAGCAGGCTACAGATTAGTGCCCCATTCACGCCGCCGACCCCTCCCTGACCTGCGGAAACATTCCAAGGAGCCGTTCACCTGTGCAAGTCGGGAGATTCCCATGCCGATAACCGTGATCATCAGCGTGGTCTTGCGGCCCATCCGGTCGCCGATGTGGCCGAAGACCAGGCCGCCGATCGGGCGGAGCAGGAAGCCGACGGCGAAGCTCGCGAATGAGGAGAGCGTGCCGACCACGGGGTCATCGCCCGGGAAGAAGACCGCGGGGAACACGGTGGCCGAGGCCAGCCCGTAGAGGTAGTAGTCGAAGTACTCCATGAGCGTGCCGATGGCCCCGCCCGCGACCGTGCGACGTCGCTTCGCGGAGATCGATCGCCACCCAGATTGCTGAACTTGGTGTGTCTGTGCCACAAGAGCCTCCTTGCCCCGATGCCTGCAGATGTGGTGAGTGCGGGCGACGAGTCGTTCCGCCCTTCCTTTTCGAAGCTAGCACCCGCTTGAACAGTCTGTCTACGGCTAATACAATTTGTCTATGCCGATCGTCGGCGCGTAGTACTGACCCATGAGCGAGGTAGACATGACCCTGACTTCGGCGCAGCCCGCGGCGGACCACCCGCTCGCCCACATGGGGACGTACGAGTCCGTGGCCGACATCCTCGCGGTGTTCCGCCCGGCCATGCACGCGATGGCCGCCGCGGTCGGGCCCGGCTGCGAGGTGGTGCTGCACGACCTCTCGGCCCCCGACGTGGACCTCGGCCACACCATCGCAGCGATCGAGAACGGGCACGTCACCGGACGCGAGGTGGGCGGCCCGTCGTCGAGCCTCGGCGCCGGCGTGCTCCACAACCAGGGCGCGGACCACAACGCGTTCGGTTACCGGGGGTTCACGGCCGACGGCCGCGAGCTCCGCTGCTCCTCGGTGTACTTCCGCAACTCAGCTGGGCGCATCATCGCCGCCCTCTGCATCAACTTCGACATCAGCACGATCCAGCGCCTGCAGTCCCTGCTCCAGGGCCTCCTGCCCACGGCCGCATCGGACTCCCCCGAGCAGCCGAACGAGTTCTTCGGCCGCGACCTCGTGGCGGTGATGGACGCGATGGTCACCGAGGCCATCCGCGAGGTCGGAAAGTCCGTGGACCAGATGAGCCGCGACGACCGCATCGCGATCCTCACCAAGCTCGACCAGCAGGGCGTGCTGCAGATGCGCAAGGGGATCGATCGCATTGCGGCGCGGCTAGGAATCTCGCGGGTTACTGCTTACTCGTACCTTGATGAGGCGCGGAACCAGGCCGCGGACGAGTGACAGCCCCGCAGCTGTCGTGCGCCGTGTCCTTGCGCCGGAGTGTCCTCGTCAGCTTTCCGCTTGAGGCCTCGCATCCTGATCCAAGCACCACGTCCTGGATGACCTCGCTATGGCGGAGGAACCCGGGCTTGAACGATGGATTGAATCGGGCGTAGCGGTCCGGATCTCGCCGTCTCAGGCCAGCTGCGGTCAGGCCCTCCTTCTGAGTTGGCTCACGCTGCTCCCGGCAGCGGCCGTGTCCAATGCTCCCGGCTGCAACAGCGCAGCCGGGCTCCGCACTTTCCGCGACGGAGGCTACTGGCGCAGCGCCGTGGAGTACCGGGCCAGTCATCGCCGAGGACTGCCCTGGCCGCGCTTCGCTCTCTTCCGATGGGGTCTACCGGTCCATTCGTTGTTCCTCTATTAGGTTTAGATACCGGAGGTACTCCTTGTCGACGCGTGAGGGGATTGCGACGAGCGTTCCTTCCTCCATTCGGTACGTCCGATCCGAATCGCCGCGAAATGACAGCCAGTTGAAGCTAGTGCTCACCCAAACATCGTCGAAGATTAGGATCTTTGCGTGGGTATTCTTGACACGCACAAAGGTGAATTTATCGAAGCGCAACGACAGGTTCTTCAGCCGGTCAATTATGTACCCGTCCGAGCCCCTATCATCTTCACCATATCCATGGGCTATCGTGACCTCGACGCCTAAACGAAGGCGATGTTCCAGACTTGCCATGAAGTCAGTATTCACAACCGCCTTTTTGATCCAAGGCGCAATAATCAGAAGTCTGCGTCGCGCCGTCGCTAGTGCCTCAGCCAGAAGGTCCGCGTGCTCGAACACGCTCACGCTGCGCACCGGCGACCCGCCGGCACCAGTGGCGAATGGATCATCCTTCCCCGCGGTCTGATCGCTATCAACCGACTTAGCGGCCGTTCGCTGGGCCTCCAACTCCTCATCTAGGAGCGGTCGCTGCTCCGACACGCCAAGTGACAATCCAAGTCGCCCGACAGCCCCGATACTATCGAGCGCCAATCCATGCCCCGTAGCCAAATCGTCGTCAATACAGATAGCAAGCTCAAGCTCCTGCCGATTCTGATCGGCGTAAACGAGCATCTGCACCGGAAGATATCGATGCTTCTTCACTGCGACCTTATGGACGCGAAGGATCTGCAATCGGTCAGCCTTAAGCAAAGCATTAAAGCCGTGCGGCGTGACATCATCCAGACCTATTCTGGCATTCTTAGCGGCAGGAAGAATCGTCATGCCGCGGTTCTCAGCTTCCTTCTTTTCGATAAGCTCGCTCTCTTTGTAGTCCTTTAGCGACCAAGTTAGACGATCAAACGAAACTGGGAGTGGCTTGAGTACGGGCTGAGTCGCTGCAAGGTTCCGGACTACTTCGGTACCCAGCCGAGTCAGGGCGAGTCGACCACCACTTTCGCGGCGACGGAGGTGGTTCTCGGTGATCTGGGCCGCCGCTGCTTCAAGTACGTGCACAGGCTCGAGACCAAGGAAAGCCGCGATCTCCTCGACGGTGTCTACGCCCAGTTCCACAAAACGCAGAGTAAAGGCTTCGGTAATAGGAAGGTCTTTTTTCTCCTGGGCGAGCACATCGGCTCGCAACACCGTCACTGGCACTGCTGCATCTTCAACAGCAATCAACTGAAGACCCGGGCGCGCATCTCCGAACCGGCGCTGGAAAATCTGAAATTGTCTAGTCACGATCAGCTGGCCTCACTGCACAATCAGTTGGGTTCTGTTCGATGTACTCCAAGACTGCTCTCAACGAACCGCCCGTACCGCGGATGAAGTCAGCGTCGCCAACTATGGTCAGTCCGTATCGCGCGCGTGACAGCGCGACATTAATCCGCCGCCAGTAGTCAGCGCCCAGAAATCCTAATTTGCCTTGCGGATTGCTCCGCGTCAGGGAGAATATCGCGAGATCAGCTTCCCTCCCTTGCACGGCGTCAACGGATAAAATTGTCGTATCCAGTCGACGGAAACTCTTCGGAGCAAGGCGCCGTCTCAACTCCTCGACTTGACTCTTGTACGGAGCGATGACCAGTACCTCAAGGCGCTTCCCTTCTGGGGCCTTGATGATCTCAAAGTCGACAGCGCGGTCTATAGTTTCCAGATGTGACACAAGCAGGCGCGCCTCAGCGCGGTTCGCAAAGCTGATTGTCCCACTCTCTCGTCGGCGATCGCCGAGAGGCCCAGTATCGATCCAGGTAACTGCCGGTCCAACCACCTTGTCATAGCCTGGAAGCCCATCCGTGCGCGGCGATCGCAGCAATCCGTCGTAGAAGCAGTTCGAGATGAGATCGCCGATCGGGCGAATCATCCGATACTGCTCTTGGAGCATGAGCTGCGAGTGCTCCGGCAGGTGGTTAACAAAGCGTTGGAACAGAGTCTCGGTGACGTCGTCCCTTCGCAGTCCATGCTCTTCGAGTACCGCAGTGGCGCGGAACAAGTCTTCATCAGTTGGCGGGAGCTGACGAGTATCGCCTACCAAGATCCAACGCTTGGACCGGGACATGGGCACCAACGCCTCGGTGAGTGTCGCCTTCGATGCCTCATCCACGATACAGAGATCGAACTCAAGCTGTCCGACCGCTTTATTGCGAAGGAAACCGATACAAGTGCCCGCTATCACGGATGTGCCCGACAAGAAAATCGGGGTGAGACTATCTTCCGCTCCTATAGCCTCCAGCCAGCCCGCCTGGAGCTCGAGACGCTTCAGCAGTTCGCGTGCCGGCGCGCTCGTGCCCAACAGAAGATCGACCGCGCTCCGGGCCTCTCTGCTGCTGATCTCGGATGGAATTGTGAGATCTCCCGCAAGGTGCGCTTGGGCGGTGGCTGAGAGTTCCGTGCGCCGACCGTTCAGCTGGTCGAGCCGCTCTTGGAAGCGTTCCCTAGGATTCTCACCCTCAATGGCGGTCGTGAGATCCGAGTCGGCAAACGATCCAGCCGCCACGAGGTCGTCCACATGGCGCTCGACCAACTCGATCTCTCGCGTAACTGCGACGAGCTGCTCGAGGGTGAGGGCGGCACGTAGGTGATCAGCGTCGATACCGAGCCGCTTAGCCCACATCGAAAGGTTACGGTCGGCCCGGGACCTCACCTCCTCAGCCCACCGGCGGATCTGAGTATCCAAAAGGAGTTCCCTCACCCCCGGCTGTACGACCGACTCATCTGGCCCCGCAAGACGGACCAATCCGCCGATGCCAACGGCGTGCAGACGCTCAACAGCGTTATCCACCGCGACGTTCGTTTGGGATGCTATAAGCACCCTCGCATCCGGTTGACGCTTGAGTAGCTGCACCACCGTCTCAGTGATGAACCTAGTCTTACCGGTACCTGGCGGTCCCTGAATGACGAGAGCGTCCTGAGCGCCAAGAGCGAGGTTAACCGCACGCTGCTTAATCGGGTCGAGGTCACTTCCCCACTCGGTTACCTCGACGGCAAGCGGCTTCGCGTTAGAGGCGGGATCAAGGAGTACGCTGCGAAGATCTTGACTGGGAGTTGTCCCGCTTCTCACGGAGAGTACGGCGCTCCGTTGACGGTTAAGAGAGATCGCCGAAGGCTGGTCGTACGGCACAAGACTCGCTGTCGGAGGAAGTCCAGCCAATGCGCGTTTCGAAAGAAGCGTAATCCGATCGGCGTCCTGATCGATGACTTCGCCGTGCCCAAATCTGCGACCGGAATGCTGATCGATCACCTCCCAGTCGGTTCCGACAATGTCAGTTTCGTGCTCCTCGCTCAGTGTAAATAGTGTTCGACGCCCATCAGCCTGCACCTTCTTGTAGCGGAGCGGCCCATGCTCGCCACGAGAAAGGTCCTCCCGGGCGTCCAACACTCGCAACCAGAGGTCGAAGAGTTCCTCCCCATCTTCATCGCTTCGCCCGTCGTCCAGATAGTCGCGCCGCGCATAATAATCGTCAATCAACTCTATCAGCGCATAGCGTGCGCGCTCGACTGGCGCCAATTTTATCGGCTGATGAACTATCCAGCTAAAGATCGAGGGGAGGGCTACTCCGTGGTTACGGCCACCCTCAAGCTTCTCGAACTCAAGCGCAGGGGCCGCAGTCACTATGAATCGCGCCGCCTTTTCGTCAGGCTTCAGTGTATAACGATGTTCGTTACCCACCAGAAGTACGACAGATGGATCTCGCCTCCCAGTCTCCCAATTCATCCCATACGAGGCGAAGACCTCCCCAGATAGGTCTTGCTGGATCTTGGCAAGTGCTCGCGTCTTGTCGACAGGCTCACCCGCCAACTGCTGCTGGGCCTTCCGTGTAAGGTCGAGCCAAAGTGGATGCCGAGGCTGCTCACGTAGCGCGGTTCGCTGTACTGCAAGACTCTTGAATTCAGAAGCGAGCTCGCTTCCGTTTGCTGGTCGCTCAGTCGGCTCCGGATTAACGCAAGCCGCAAGCAGATCCCTAATCCTTACCGGAACATCCACTGATTCCAACGCAAGCTTTACATCGGGGAAGTCACGAATGGTGGTTTCACTGAGACACTGAAGCAAAACCACCCCAACGCTGTAGACGTCGCGCACATACGGGATGGCAGCATCGAGTTCCGGAGGCGCATACGCTCCGGAACGAAATCGCTGAACAGTGAAATCACTGTGCTGATCATCGCCGCGAAGCTTCGCGATCCCGAAATCGGCTAACAGAGGTTCGCCGGAATCAGCGATCAGAATGTTTGCTGGCTTGATATCTCGATGCTCGAGCAGGTTGAGGTGCGCATACGCCAGCCCTTCCACAAGAGGACGACCAATTGATTCGTAGAGTTCATCCCAACCATTCCATGGGCGCTCCTTCAGAAGGTCAACCAAGCTTCGCTCAACCCAATCAAGAACCAGAAAATAGCTGCCTGTCTCATCGACTCCGGCATCGCGAAAACGGACAATGTTTGGATGACTCAGACTCCGCAGGGCGCGCGTTTCCCGATCAAATACTTTACGAGTCAATATGTCTGAGGAGCTAACAACGAACTTGACCGCAACGGAGGTTCCGTCGCGCGTATCGATCCCCTTACGCACTGTAGAAAGCCCTCCGCTGCGCTTCTCGTTGTCAAGCAGCACGAAGTACTTTCCGATTACATCCGCCATAAGCCCCCCTCTTTGTACCGGCCCTGCGCCTAGATTCAGCACAGTGGCAGCATTCAGCACGCTACAACGAAGGCCGTACATAGGGTAGCCCGAATCCGAAGAGCCACATCGACTGGTCGACCTCACTGATGGAAGCGGCGAAGAGCTACGATCACTTCCACTCAGTGGAAGGTGACCGACCGCACTACCCGGTGATCAGGACCACACTTGATCCAGACGCACAGGCTCGGCCCCCAGCCGCGCCGGAGGCCACGAGATCAAGGAGTGCTGATGTCACTGGAGACTCAGGGAACGGGCTGTCCCTTCGGATTCGGCGCCGAAGCCGGCACCGACACGGGCTCCCCCGCCGCCGCTTCAACCAACGCCGCCACCGCCCCCGCGGCGACCCACAACGCCACCCACCACGGCTACGAGCCGTTCCAGATGAAGAACCCCTTCCCGGCGTACGCGGCCCTCCGCACCGAGGAGCCGGTCATGTACGACGAGCGGATCGATATGTTCGTCGTCACCCGCTACGACGACATCAAGGCCGTCTTCGAGGACTGGGAGACCTTCTCCTCCGAGAACGCCCAGGCGCCTGTCCGGAAGCGCGGCCCGCAGGCCACCCAGATCATGAACGAGGGCGGCTTCACCGCCTACTCGGGCCTCTCGGCCCGCATCCCCCCGGAGCACACCCGCATCCGCGGCATCGTCCAGAAGGCCTTCACCCCTCGCCGGTTCAAGGTCCTCGAGCCGTTCATCCGCCAGAACGTCGCAGACCGCCTCGACGCGATGATCGCCCGCGGCCAGGACGCCGGCACCCACCACGGCGAGATCGTCAAGGACCTCGCCTACGAGGTCCCCACCATCACCATCCTCACCCTCCTCGGCGAGGACCTCGCCAAGCTGGACGACTACAAGCGCTGGTCCGACTCCCGCGCCGCGATGACCTGGGGCGACCTCACCGACGAGGAGCAGATCCCCCACGCGCACAACCTCGTCGAGTACTGGCAGGCCTGCCTCGCCCTCGTCACCAAGGCCCACGCCGAGGGCGGCGACAACCTCATCGCGGACCTCGTCACCGCCCAGAAGGACGGCGCCGAGATCTCCGACCACGAGATCGCCTCCGTGGCCTACAGCCTCCTCTTCGCCGGCCACGAGACCACCACCACGCTCATCTCCAACGCCCTCCGCCTCCTCGCCGCGGACCCCGCCGTCTGGGCCCAGCTCGTCAAGGACCCCAAGAAGATCCCCGGCGCCATCGACGAGGTCCTGCGCTACTCCGGCTCGATCGTCGCCTGGCGCCGCAAGGCAACGAAGGACGCCGAAATCGGCGGCGTGAAGATCCCCGAGGGCTCCGGCGTCCTGCTCGTCATGGGCTCCGCCAACCGCGACGAGTCCAAGTTCGAAGACCCCGAGACCTTCGACATCACCCGTCCCAACGCCCGTGAGCACCTCTCGTTCGGCTTCGGCATCCACTACTGCCTCGGCAACATGCTCGCCAAGCTCCAGGCCAAGATCGCCCTCGAGGAGGCCACGGCGAAGCTCCCGCACCTCCACGTCGATGACCCGGAGAGCATCGAATTCCGCGAGAACCTCTCGTTCCGCGTCCCCGTGTCCGTTCCCGTCTCGTGGGAGGCCTGAGACCCATGACCCAGCAGTTCACCGACACCCAGTACATCCAGTTCTTCGACGGCGGCACCGAGCCGACGCTGGCGAACCTCGGCGGCAAGGGCGCCTCCCTCGTCACGATGACGTCCGCGGGCATGCCCGTCCCCCCGGGCTTCGTCGTCACCACCGCCCAGTTCGACGCGTTCATGCACGAGGCCGGCATCACCGACCACATCCACGCGCTCCTGGCCGGGCTCAACCCGGACGACGTCGCCGAGGTCGACGCCGTCTCCGCCGCCATCCGCGCGGACATCGAGTCCCGCCCGGTCCCCACCGAGGCCCGCGCCCAGACCGTCGCGGCCTACGACGCCCTCATGTCCCGCTTCGACGCCCCCGTCCCGGTCGCGGTCCGCTCGAGCGCGACGGCGGAGGACCTCCCCGACGCGAGCTTCGCGGGCCAGCAGGACACGTACCTCTGGCTCGAGGGCTTCGGCGCGGTCGGCGAGCACATCCGCAAGTGCTGGGCCTCCCTCTACACCTCCCGCGCCATCATCTACCGCCTCAAGAACAACATCCCCAACGAGGGCCTCTCGATGGCGGTCGTGGTGCAGAAGATGGTCAACGCGAAGGCCTCCGGCGTCGCCATGACCCTCGACCCCACCAACGGCGACCGCTCCAAGATCACCATCGACGCCTCCTACGGCGTCGGCGAGATGGTCGTCTCCGGCCAGGTCACCCCGGACAACATCGTCCTGGACAAGGTCACGCTCACCCTGATCAACGAGCACCTCGGCGACAAGCACGCCGAGCTCATCCCCGACCCGGCCGCGCGCCGCCTCGTCGAGCGCGAGGTCGACGCCGACCGCCGCGCCCGCCGCTGCCTCACCGACGCGGAGCTCACCGCGGTCGCCACGCTCGCAAAGCGCGCGGAGAAGCACTACAAGACCCCGCAGGACATCGAGTGGGCCCTCGACGCCGACCTCCCCGACGGCGAGAACCTCCTCCTGCTCCAGGCCCGCCCCGAGACGGTCCACTCGAACAAGCCCGCCACGGCACCCCAGCCCGTGGTGAGCACGACGACGCAACCCGGCCCCGCGGCGTCGTCCGGCGGGTTCAGCTGGGGCTCCATCAAGCTCACCGCCTAACCCACCCCGTATCCGCAGCACCCCCACAGAAGACAGGACACACCAATGTCGATGAAGTCCTTCCCGAAGCCGTCCGAGCTGCCGGTCCCCGCCGGAGCCGAGGGCTGGGAGAAGCTGTACCCCTACTACCTCGTGTTCCAGGACAAGCTCAAGGAGCAGGAGGACGCCAAGTTCTGGTTCTGCGACTCCCAGCACTGGCCCACGGTCTTCAAGCCGTTCGAGACGATCGGCGGCGAGTTCGCGGTCAAGTGCCTGGGCCAGTACAACGCCCGCCACCTCATGATCCCCAACGCGAACGGGATCGAGTTCCGAATCCACCTCGGCTACCTCTACATGAGCCCCATCCCCGTCCCCGAGGACCAGATCGCCGCGCGCGTGCCGGACTTCGAGGAGCGCGTGGGCTACTACTTCCAGAACTGGCCGCGCCTGCTCGAGCAGTGGCACACCAAGGTCAAGGGCACCATCGACGAGATGGAGAAGATCACCTTCGCCAAGCCCCCGGCCATCGTCCCGATCGAGGACATCCACTCGGGCAAGGCCATGGACGGCTCCGAGGTCCTCATGGACAACTACGACCGCCTCATCCAGCTCGCCTACCAGAACTGGCAGTACCACTTCGAGTTCCTGAACCTCGGGTACATCGCCTACCTGGACTTCTTCAACTTCTGCAAGCAGGTCTTCCCGAACATCCCGGACCAGTCGATCGCCACCATGGTCCAGGGCGTCGACATGGAGCTCTTCCGCCCCGACGACGAGCTCAAGGGCCTCGCCGCCCTCGCCGTCGAGCTCGGCATCCAGTCCGCCTTCGAGAACGCGGACGACGCCGACGCCACCCTGGCCGCGATCCGCGCCTCCGAGGGCGGCGAGCACTGGATCAAGCGGTGGGAGGAGGCCCACGAGCCGTGGTTCAACTTCACCGTGGGCAACGGCTTCTACGGCCACGACAAGTACTGGAACGAGCACCCCGAGATCCCGCTCAACTACATCAAGGACTACATCGCCCGCCTGGACGCCGGGCAGGAGATCCTCCGCCCGGTCGAGGCGCTCGTCGCCGAGAAGGAGCGGATCGTCGAGGAGTACCGCGAGCTCCTCGACGGCGACAACCTGGCCGCCTTCGACGCCAAGCGCGGCCTGGCCGCCCAGTGCTACCCGTACGTGGAGAACCACAACTTCTACATCGAGCACTGGACCATGGGCGTGTTCTGGCGCAAGATCCGCGAGCTCTCCCGCCTCTTCCACGCCGAGGGCTTCTGGACCCAGCCCGACGACCTCCTCTACCTGGGCCGCAACGAGGTCCGCGACGCGATCTTCGACCTCGTGACCTGGTGGGGCGTCGGCGCCGCGCAGCCGATCGGCCCGAGCTACTGGCCCGAGGAGATCGAGCGCCGCCGCGCCATCGTCGACGCGCTCAAGACCGCCCGCCCGGCCCCCGCGCTCAACACCCCGCCGGCTTCCATCACCGAGCCCTTCACCCGCATGCTCTGGGGCATCACCACCGAGCAGGTGCAGCAGTGGCTGGGCGAAGGCGAAGCGGTCGACGGCGGCGGCCTCCGCGGCATGGCGGCCTCGCCCGGCGTCGTGGAAGGGCCTGCGCGCGTCATCATGGACGCCGACCACCTCTCCGAGGTCCAGCAGGGCGACATCCTCGTCGCACCCGTCACGGCGCCGTCCTGGGGACCGATCTTCGGCAAGATCGCCGCGACCGTCACCGACATCGGCGGCATGATGAGCCACGCGGCCATCGTGTGCCGCGAGTACGGGCTCCCGGCCGTCACCGGCACCGGCTCGGCCTCGACGACGATCGTCACCGGGCAGCGGCTGCGCGTCGACGGGACGAAGGGCATCGTGGAGATCCTGGACGGCCCCGCGGTGTCCGGGCCGGGCGCGCACAGCCACTCGCACGACGAGCACGGCCACGGCGAGGCCGCGCAGGAGCCGGCGCATGTCTGAGCAGGCCAGCGCTGCTTCTCCTGGCGGCCGGCAGGCTCCCCGGCTCGCGCTCATCACGGGCGCGGCCGGGGGCCTGGGCCGGGCCTTCGCCCTCGGCTTCGCCTCCCGCGGCTACCGCGTCGCCGTGGCGGACGTGAACGCAGCCGGGGCCGAGGAGACGGCGCAGCTCGTCCGCGAGGCCGGCGCCCAGGCCACGGCCCTGAAGGTCGACGTCACGGACGTCGCGTCCACCGAGGCGATGGCCGCGGAAGCCGCCGAGTTCGGCGGAGGCCGCATCGACGTCGTCGTGAACAACGCCGCCATCTACGCGACGGTGACCCGCAGCCCGTTCGAGGAGATCGACCCGGCCGAGTGGGACCTCGTGATGGGAGTGAACCTCAAGGGCCCGTGGCTCGTGACCCGCGCGGCCAGCCCCTACCTGGGCGAGGGCGGGCGCGTCATCAACCTCTCGAGCGCCACGATCTACTCCGGCTCCGAGCAGTGGGCACACTACGTCGCCTCGAAGGGCGGGGTCGTGGCCCTGACCCGGGTCCTGGCCAAGGAGCTCGGCAAGCGCGGCGTCACCGTCAACGCGATCGCCCCCGGGTTCACCCTCACCGAGGCCAGCTACGGGCTCATGGAGAACGCCGCCACGTACGGCGTGGACCGCGGTGCCATCAAGCGGGCCAGCCAGCCCGAGGACATCGTGGGCGCCGCGCTCTTCCTCGCGAGCCCCGACTCCTCCTACATGACCGGCCAGACCCTCGTGGTCGACGGCGGCCGGCAATTCATATAGACCCACCCACCCGCCCTAGACCCCCAGAACCTGACCCCCAGAATCTGACCCCTAAACGTCGTCAGCACCCACCAGGAGCAGCAGACATGACCACCACCGTCCACTACACCGACGCGGAGGGCACCGTCCGGGACATCGAGGGACGCCCCGGCGACTCCGTCATGGAGACCGCCGTGCGCAACGGCGTGCCGGGGATCGTCGCCGAGTGCGGCGGATCGCTCTCCTGCGCCACGTGCCACGTGTTTGTCCGCGAGGACTGCCTCTCCGAGCTCCCGCCCATGGAGCCCATGGAGGACGAGATGCTCTACGGCACCGCCGTGGACCGCGAGGAGAACTCCCGCCTCTCCTGCCAGCTCAAGCTCACCGAGGGGATGGACCTGTACGTGACCACCCCGGAAACGCAGGTGTGAGATGGCTGCCGACACCCCCGGCCAGGAGCCCACAGGCCTGCTGATCATCGGCGCGAGCCAGTCCGGCGTCCAGCTGGCCATCTCGCTCCGCGCCCTCGGCTTCGAGGAGCCCATCACGCTCCTCGGCGAGGAAAACCACCGCCCCTACCAGCGCCCGGCCCTCTCCAAAGAGTGGCTCCAGGGCGAGGTGGGCAACGAGTCGCTCATCTTCCGCTCGGCCGAGTACTGGGACGAGCACAATGTGACCCTGGTCAAGGACCAGCGGATCGTGGAGGTCCGCAAGGAACCTGATGGCTCCGGCATCGCGGTCGCGGAGTCCGGGGCGGAGTTCCCGTTCAAGCGCCTCGCCCTCACCGTGGGCGCCCGGGCGCGGAAGATCGCCGTCGACGGCGCCGACCTCACCGGCGTCGTCTACCTCCGCAACGCCGACGACGCCCTGGCGCTCAAGGCCATGGTCGGCGACGCGACCGACGTCGTGGTGGTGGGCGGCGGGTTCATCGGCCTCGAGGCGGCGTCGAGCCTGAAGAAGATGGGCAAGAACGTGGTGCTGCTCGAGCACGGGCCGCGGCTCGTGGGCCGGGCCGTGGGCGAGGAGACCGCGCAGTTCTTCCTCGACGCGCACCGCTCGCGCGGGCTGGACATCCGCCTCGACGCCCGCATCTCCCGCTTCGTGCCGGGCGCGACGGGCGACGGCGGGAAGGCCGTCGCCGGCGTCGAGCTCGCTGGTGCCGGGGGTGCCGGCGAGGTGATCCCGGCGCAGATCGTGCTGGTGGGGATCGGCGTCATCCCGAACACGGAGCTGGCCGAGCAGATGGGCCTGGCCGTGGACAACGGGATCGTCGTGGACGAGCACGCGCTCGCCTCCGACGGCACGACCGTTGCCGTGGGCGACTGCGCCAACATGCCCAACCCGGTCCCGGGCTCCCCAGCCGGTGAGCGCATCCGGCTCGAGAGCGTCAACAATGCGATCGAGCACGCGAAGGTCGCGGCGTACTCGCTCGTGGGCCGCCGCGAGGACTACGCGGGCATCCCGTGGTTCTGGTCGAACCAGGCGGACCTCAAGCTGCAGATCGCCGGGCTCTCGATGGGCTACGACCAGACCGTGGTCCGGCGCGACGACGAACGCGGCAAGTTCTCCGTCCTGTACTACCGCGCCAGCCGGATCATCGCCGCCGACTGCGTCAACGCCCCGCTGGACTTCATGGCCGTCAAGAATGCCCTCGCCAAGGGCCAGAACATCCCGGCCGACGCCGTCGCTGCCGCCGGCGCCGAGGCGGACATGACCGTCCAGCTCAAAACCCTGGCCGCGTAGGCCGCCGGCGGGCCACGCTCGCACGATCGGTGCGCAGCCGCACGATCGGTGCGGACCAGCACCGATCGTGCGGGCGGGCACCGATCGTACGGGCCGGCAACCCCCGGCCGGCCCGGCGGCGTCCCGCATCCGGGCCGGCGACCCGCCCCACCGGCCCCCTCGTCCCTTTCCTTGCACCGGAGGATCCCATGACTGACCACCCCAGCCTCGCCGCACCGCAGGCGAGCGCGACCGCGAGCGCCGAGCCGCCGCCGTCGTCCGCCGCCGAGCCGCACGCCGGCCAGCCCGCCGTGGACACGGCCCGCGCGGACGCGTTCGCCGCGGCCCACCCCGTCCGACCGATCCCCGCCGAGGGCCCCGTGGACACCCGGTCCATCTGCGACACGCCCAGCACCGCGGGCCCGGGCGGCCGCCTCGACGCGCTCTGGAAGGCCGTGGTGCCGTACACCAGGACGCGCGGGAACGACATCCACCTGCCCATCTCGGTCGCCTACGCCGAGCGGCTGTGCGACGCCTACCCGAGCGCGGACCGCGAGCTCGTGCTCGTCGCGACCCTCCTGCACGACACCGGCTGGGCCCGCGTCGACGAATCCCGGATCCTGTCCGAGGGCTTCACCGGCGACTGGCGCAAGGCCCAGATCCGCTACGAGCACGAGCACCAGGGCTGCCTCGTGGCCCAGGAGGTGCTGCCAGGTCTCGGGTACGCGGACGAGTTCGTCGAGCGGGTGACGGCGATCATCGACGGCCACGACACGCGGCACGTCGCCTACTCGCTCGAGGACGCGCTCGTGCGCGACGCCGACCGTGCCTGGCGCTTCGACCGGGCCGGGATCGCGCTGGCCTCCTCGTGGTTCGGCATGGACCCGGCCACGTATACGGACCGCCTTGCGGCCGAGATCGTGCCCGAGCTCATCACCGCCGCCGCCGTCGAGATGGCCGGGGCGGACCTTGCGCGCTCGAACGCGCTGCTCAAGACGGGAGTTCTCCGATGACCACGGTCCACACTGCCCAGGATGCGCACACCCAGGATGCCCGCGCCCGGCGCGCGGCGCTCGACCTGCCCTACACGCGCGTCGACGATATGTTCATCGACGGCGCGTACGTCCCCGCCCGCGGCACCGGCCGGAACCCCGTGACCGACCCCGCGACCGGCGAGGTGTGGGGCGAGGTCCCGGACGGGTCGGCCGAGGACGTCGACGCCGCAGTGGCCGCAGCGCGCCGGGCGTTCGACGCCGGCCCCTGGCCCCGCCTCTCCCCCTCCGAGCGCGCGGCGTACCTGACGCGGATCGCGGACGAGATCGAGGCCCGCACCGAGACCCTCGCCCTGACGAACACGCGCGAGAACGGCTCGCCCATCACGGAGACTCGTGGCGCGGCAGCGAACGCGGCGGGCATCTTCCGCTACTTTGCGACCCTCGCCGAGTACCTCGAGCGCGAGGACGTGCGGCCGTTCCCGTTCGCACCGGGCCAGGAGTCGGTGGTGCGGCGCGAGCCCGTGGGGGTGTGCGCGCTGATCGCGCCGTGGAACTTCCCGATCAACCTCGTGGTCATCAAGCTCGCCCCCGCGCTGCTGGCGGGGTGCACCGTGGTGATCAAGCCGGCCTCGCCCACGCCGCTGTCGATCCGGTTCATCGTCGACGCCGTCGCGGCCGCGGGCGTGCCGGCCGGCGTCGTGAACCTCGTGACCGGCTCGGGGCGCATGGGCGACCTGCTCGTGAAGCACCCGGGCGTGGACAAGGTCGCGTTCACGGGCTCGACGCCGGTGGGGCGGCGCATCGCGGCGGCCTGCGGGGAGCTGCTGCGGCCGGTCACCCTGGAACTGGGCGGCAAGTCCAGCGCGATCGTGCTGCCGGACGCGGACCTGGACGCGATGGCCAAGGTGCTCATCCGCTCCTCGATGCGCAACACGGGGCAGACCTGCTACATCTCCACGCGCATCCTCGCCCCGGCCTCCCGGTACGAAGAGGTCGTGGAGATGGCCCGGTCCGTCATCGCCGCGGCGCCGCAGGGCGACCCGCTCGACCCGTCCACGGTCTTCGGGCCCAGCGCCACAAAGTCGCAGTTCGAGACCGTCGTGGGCTACGTGGAGTCGGGCCTCGAGGAAGGCGCGCGGGCGACGGCGGGCGGCAGGGCGGCGTCGTTCGCCCAGGAGACCGGCCTCGAGGGCGGGTTCTTCGTGGAGCCGACCGTGTTCGCGGACGTCACCCCGTCCATGCGGGTGTCGCGGGAGGAGATCTTCGGGCCCGTCCTGACCATCCTGAAGTACGACGACTCGGCTCCCGATGGCGGCGTTGACGAGGCCGTGGCGCTGGCCAACAACACCGAGTTCGGCCTCGGCGGCCTCGTGTTCTCGTCCGACCCGGAGGCGGCCCTGGCCGTCGCCGACCGGGTGGACACGGGGTCTATCGGCATCAACTTCTTCGCCTCGAACCACTCCGCGCCCTTCGGCGGCCGGCACGATTCGGGGCTCGGGACCGAGTACGGCGTCGAGGGCCTGGGCGCGTACCTGACGTACAAGTCGATCCACCGGAAGGCGGTGTAGCGCGAGAGCCGGACCAGCGTACTCTGGAGATCACGCTGGTCCAGCGAGGGCCGTCTCAGGAGGCAGAGGTGATCATGGACGAGACAGCGGGCGGACCTGACCGCCGCATCGAACCGAACGTGGAGGTCGTCGCCCCTCCACAGCGGGCTGCAGCGCCCTCGAACGGGTCTGCGCCCGCGCCGGCGCCTCCCGCCGACGGCGCCGAGGTCGAGGGCCGCTCCGCCATAGCGCGGGCCCGCGAGGAGGAGCTGCTCGACCTCCTGCTCGACAGCCCCGACCTCTCGACCTTCCTCACCCGCGTCTCCCAGCGTGCGGCCGAGGCCCTCTCCGGCACCGGCGAGGTCTCCTGCAGCGTCACGCTGGACCGCGACGGCCGGCGGAGCACCGTGGCGAGCAGCGATGCGATGGCGGAGGCCATGGACGAGATCCAGTACGCGAGCGGCGAGGGCCCCTGCCAGGAGTCCGTGAGCACCGAGCGCACCGTCTACGTCCCCGACCTCCGCACCACGAAGCGCTACCCCCGCTACCGTGAGGCGGTCGACGGCGCACCCCTCCGTTCGGTGTTCGCCACCCCGATTCCGCTGCCGACCTCGGCCAAGGCCACCGCCGCGCTCAACAGCTACAGCACCGAGCCCGAGGGCTTCTCTGCCGAGCTCCGCTCCGAGGCGGAGGAACTCGCAGCCCTCGCGTCCCGGTCGGTGCAGCTGGCCATCCGCTGCGCCCAGGAGAGCGAGAGGGCCGCGGACCTCGCGGCGGCCCTCGAGTCGCGCACCACGATCAACCTCGCGGCCGGGGTGATCATGGCGCAGTCGAACTGCACCCCGGCGCAGGCCATCGAGGTCCTCAAGAGCGCCTCTATGCACCGCAACATGAAGCTGCGCGACGTCGCCTCTACGGTCCTGGCCAGATTCGGCGACGCGAATCCCGAGACCCACTTCAGCTGAGGCGCGTCTGGCTTCGGCACCGACGCGGCAGTGCTCGTGCATCTCGGAGTGCTGCGCACAATTCGTTTCCGCAGGACGAGCAGACACCACGACAAGGGCGTTCCCCGATGTCCGTCACTTGCCGCGGACCAGCGCACCTTCGTCGCATCGGTACTTTCGGGTGGATCGGTGGCCATTCGCTAGCATCTCGCCCTTGTCCCGGGCTTTGACCGCAGTCAGAGGTGTTGCATGCGTTCGGCGAGGGCGCGGGCGGCCTCACCGATTGCCCGGCATTCGCAACTTGTCCGCGAGCAGCTCATCAAAGCGTTTGGTGTTTGTCAGCACGGCGATCGTAATCGACATGGAATGTCCGCCACGGACGGCAACGGGCAGCGCCGCCGCGCTGATGCCCTTCACTGCCCGGGAGAGCGCATCGCCGCGCATGCGGTCATCCACCGAAGTCCCAGCAAAGGCTCCATTGGTGGGGCGGGCCTAACGGGAACAGGAACGCAACCGGCGGCCACCGACGGTTGATCGTCGATGGCGCCGTCGCGGGCTCGCCTTCGCCCAGCGCTGGCGGCCTATCCGGCTGACCCGAAGGGGTCCGGCACGGACTTCTGGCCGGCGTTGTTCCAGTAGTTCTGGGTGATCCAGCCGTATTCGGAGAGGTTCTGGAAGAACGGTTCGAGCATCGCGTTGGCCGACGGGCCCTTCCAGTCGGCCTGCAGTTCGCAGGCCAAGGCGAAGGTGGTGACGGGTTCGGCCCCGGCGTTCGCCATGCGCAGGGTGGCCGCTTGCGCTTCGTACTGATTCCACGCGCCGCAGGCGTCGATCACCGGGAACACCTTGTACCCGTCGTTGAGCAGGGACAGTGTCGGAAAGGCGCAGCACGTGCCGATGGTGACCCCGGCAATGATGACGTGGGTGCGGCCCGTACGGTCCACGATGTCGTCAAAGGCACGCCGGAAGGATGGGTCCTCATAGGCGTTGATGATGCCGGTGCGACGGTAGATCGGCTCCGTATCGAAGATTTCCTTTATTTCGGGAAGGGTGTCGCCGTTTTGCCACTGAGCGTTGGAGGAGCTGATCAGCACGGGGAGCTGCAGCGCCTTGGCTACCCGCGCCAGACCGACGACATTGCTCTTGATCTCCGCCGCCGAGCTGAAGTCACGCGTGCTAGCCAACAGTCCGATCTGGTGGTCAATGAGCAGGACAATGCTGTTCTCCGCCGTTGGCTTCTCATGGCCGAACCGGCCGGCCGCACGCGCATCTGCCGCCGGAACCTTGTTGGGAAGGGACGAATCGGTGATCGGGCTGACCACGTCGTCCGGGCGCCGTGGCGCTTCCTCGGTCATGACGTGCCTCTCTTCCTCACAGGACGGAACCCAGGAATAGCGGAAAGCCTGGCCTGAGCATAAATGCCGGCGTGCCGCCGGGACAAGGACACGGGTTGACTGATTGAAGCCTCCGCGCTGCGGTTGTCGGTGCCAAGCGCGGCGTGGTCGGCGTGCCCAAGAACGCCGCCGTCGCGTACGGCCCCGTGCCGGGCAGATCACACCGCAGGTACAGAGGTTCACACTCGACGATGCCCTCCAGGCCTACCACCGGCTCGAGGCCGGACAGGTAAACGGCAGGGCCGTCGTCGTGCCCCACTGCGCCTGAGTCTTGGGAAAGGTTCCATTGACAGGACTATCCCCAACGTGGGGGCTGTGGCATAAGACCAGCGCCAGCTGGGTGGAGGTCGCAGCCGAGTGGGCGCCCCACAGCGGACGTGCGCGCGGGTGCGCGCTGTGGTCGGGGAACATTTGCCCCTCGTCCCCCGTTGATTGAAGTATCAACTAAAGTCGATGAAAGGGAAATGGCATGACCACCTATCCAGTCCTCGAAGGAAAGACTGTCATCGTGACCGGCGCCGCGATGGGCATGGGCGAGGCGACCGCGCGGCTGTTCGCGGAAGCGAAGGCGAACGTGGTGCTCGCGGACTTCAACGTGGAGAAGGGCCAGGCCGTCACGGACGACATCGTGGCCAACGGCGGTTCTGCAGCGTTCGTGAAGGTGGACATCTCGAAGTCCGATCAGGTCAACGCCATGGTGGACTTCGCGGTGGAGAAGTACGGCCGGCTCGACGGCGCCGTCAACAACGCGGCGCTGACCCCGGACAACGGCTACTCCGCCGAGTTCGACGAGGCCTACTGGGACAGGCTCATGTCCGTGGACCTCAAGGGCACCGCCCTGTCCATGAAGTACGAGCTCCAGCAGCTCCTCAAGCAGGGCGACGGCGGATCGATCGTGAACATCTCCTCCGTCTCGGGCTTCCGCCCGCAGCCTGGCAACATCGCCTACGTCTCGGCCAAGCACGGCGTGGTCGGCATGACCAAGACCGCCGCGATGGAGTACGGGCCGAAGGGCATCCGCGTCAACTCCGTGGCCCCTGGAGCGATCGACACCCCGATGCTCCGCGGCGCGCTCGAGGAGTTCGGGCTGGACGAGGAGTCCTACGCCCCGCAGCTGTCCCTGCTGAACCGGTTCGGCCAGCCGACCGAAATCGCCCAGGCCTCGCTGTGGCTGATCTCCGACCTGTCCTCGTTCGTCACCGGCACCACGCTGCACGTCGACGCCGGCTACGTCGAGGGCCGCTGAGGCTCTCCCCCCCCCGCTCAGCGATCGGCGGCCTCGCACCAGCAGGTGCGGGGCCGCCCCCAGACCGGCCCCGGGGTCCCGTTATAAGAATTACCGAGCTGCCGCTGGAAGATCTCGTAGGTGCGGTCCATCGCGTGCTCGGGCAGGAGGCCCACGAGCGACGAGCGGCGGCCCGGGCGTAGCTGCGACCGTGCCCAGGACCCCGCCGATGCCGCCGCCCACACAAAGGACCGGACCGCCTTGGCCGACCTGCCAGCCCGGTCTTGTTTGCACGGTTCGATGATGCGGCTGGGCTGGAGCCATCCGAGAGACGCTCCAGCCGGTCTTGCACGCTGAGACGGCTAGGACCAGATGCACTCCTCGGCGATCGCGCCGTCCTTCCACTTCGCCACGGTGACCATGCGGCTGCCCCCCTCGAAATCGCCGATCACGCACGTCCATTCGCCGGAGCTGAAGCCGATTGGGTGGGAGGTGATCTGCGGCGGCGTTCCTCCGGCCGTCTCCACGTACGCCTTCATCGCGTCGATGTGCTCCTGCACGCCGTCGATCGGCGGCGCACCCTTCCAGTCCACGTGCACGTCATCGGTGTGGTGGTGGGCGGACACGCCGTGCCAACCGGCCTTGTTCCACCAGTCGAAGTAGAGATCATCCGTGCCCTTGAGGTTGTTCTGAACCTGATCGTCTGTCATGTTCCTGCCCATCCCGTGAGGACTGGGGGTCCAGCAGTGTCAGAGCCGGCAGGTGGGGTGGGTAAACCGTCGGGCCGTAACGGCACGACGATATGCCTGCCCCCGAGCCGTGCCACCCCCCGCGCACTGCTTGGCTCACAGCACGGATTCGTCTGGCAGCGGACTCTCAGGGCTCATCCCTGGGCGCTTGGGCCGGACTGGCCCCGGCGGATTGCGAATACCCAGGCGCGGGATCCGGACCTCACGCGAAACCGGCGCGGGATGCATCCGGCGCTGCATGGACACCGCCGCCCCCGCGGCCTACGCTCGCAGCGCCGACCGTCATGAGGGTCCATCGCCAGAACAGGGCAGAGCTCCGGCAGCGACTTCAGCCGGATCGTGAATCACGTGCTGGGGGCGCCGGTGGGTACGTTGCAGGGAACCGTCGTGGTGGCCGAGGATCTGACCGCATCGAGCGTCGAGGTCAGTGTCGAGACCGCCGCGATCAACACATTGAACCCGGTGCACGGCGACGACCTGCGCTCGGAGCATTACCTCGATGTGGCGCAGTACCCGGCCATGACGTTCCAGAGCACCGCCGTTGCCGAGTCGGCAGCCGGGGTATGGCACGATCCTTCGTGTGCCGTCTGGGGAGGTCCCATCTGCGCGGCTTCTCCTCCGAGCGGAGCGATGGTCTAGAGGCCCGGTGGGGTGCGCTTCCTCAGGAGCATGGCTGACTCCTGGAGACGGTCTTTGATTTGGATCAGCGACGCGATGTCGCTTCGATGTGCCGGCACCGAGGCGAGGAGTGCGATCCTGTCCCGCCAGCTCCTTCCCTCGAGGATGATGGCAACCCCGTTGAGCCCCTCCTCGATCTCCTGGAGGTTGAGGGCGTAGTCCTGGGACTTCAGGTCGTCCAGCTCACGCAGAAGCTGCGTGACGGAGGATGTCGTCCTGGGGGTGAATTGGGGGAGGCCCTCTTCCGGGTACAGGGCGCGGACCTGCTCTGGGATGAGTCTGGACAGCAGAAGCTTTCCAGCCGACAGTGCATAGGCGGGACGGAGATAGCCGATGCGGATCCCCGCCCGCAGCGGCTTCTCCGACTCGCGTCCGTCGAAGAGCAGGACTTGGGAGCCAAGCAGGGTCGCGACATGGACTGTCTCCCCTGTGCGGTACATCGCGTCATCGATGACGGGTCGGAGCCGCAACCGAGCTTCGATGTCCATTCCCCGGGGCCTCGCCATCTCTACCAGAGCGGGGCCGGGGAAGTACCCCCGGCCTGTCGGCCCGAGGGAGAGGATGCCCCTCGAGCGCAGGGTATTCAGAATGCGGTGGGCGCCCGACCTTGAGATGCCTAGGGCCGTGGCGACGCTTGTGACCGTCACCGTGTCGCGTGAGGTGAACATCAGCATGACTTGGATCCCGGCGTCGAGGGATTCGAGGGGGCGCGCTTGCGAAGTTCGGTCCTGCGGCATGGCAACGAGACTACTGGGTCGCCGGTCGCCCTATTCCCGATTGTCTCACCCACAGGTACAAAGGGCTGTCTGGCTCTCTAGTTACCTGAAAAGTGTCTTCCTGAGCGGCACAACTGCTGGTATTCCCTTCACGTACGGCGTCCTCGCGTGGCCTGCTTGATGCACAGCCAACTTGTAAGGAGCATCACATGGACCTGACCGGCCGCAGCTACATCGTCGTGGGAGGGGCATCCGGGATCGGCGCCGCCGTCGCATCTGCCATCGTCGCCAGGGGCGGCACGGTCGACGTGTTCGACCGGGTCGCACCTGAAGCGAGCGCGGAGGGCGTCATCGCCTACCGGGTGGATGTCCGGAACGAGGAGTCGGTGATTGCGGCCGTGGAGGCCGTCGTGCGTTCGCGTAGCCGGATCGACGGGCTCGTCTACGCGGCCGGCGTGCTCGACGGGTACGCCACGCTCGAGGAGATCAGCCCCGAGCTCATGGACACGGTTCTCGACGTCAACGCCGTCGGTGCGGTCCGGGTCCTCAAGGCCGCAGTCCCGCACATGAGGTCCCGCGGCTACGGCCGCATCGTGCTCTTCGGGTCCATAGCCGGCAGTGTGGCAGCGGCCGCTGGCATCGCCTACACGATGTCCAAGCACGCCGTCGAGGGCCTCATGAAGCATCTGGCCGTCGAGCTCGGGCCGGAGGGGATCACGGTCAACGCCGTGGCCCCGGGCTCCATCCAGGGCACGAAGATCCGGACCAACATCGCCGAGCTCGTCGGCGCTGGCGCCGTCGCCACCGATCGCGGCCTCGGGACCATGGGCCCTGAAGAGGCCGCCAAGCACTACCCCGTCGGACGCCTCGGGACCATCGACTCCGTGGTGCCCACGGTGCTGCACCTCCTCGACGAGTCGTCCTGGTTCATCAACGGCTCGTCCGTGACAATCGACGGCGGATTCACCAGCAAGTAGCCGGACAGACCGACTCCAACGCGAAAGACCCCCATGCTCACCACGACTCTTATCCCGTACTCGCACGAGCTTCCCTGGCCCGAGCACCTCCGCCCCTTCGAGACGGTGGACTTCGAGATCCAGAAGGACCCGTTCGCGCACTACGCCTGGATGCGCGAGCACGCCCCCGTCCTGCGGACCCAGACGCCGGCTCGCGACGTCTGGTTCATTTCACGGCATGACGACGTCCGGGCCGCGCTCCGGGCCCCGAAGGTCTTCTCCTCGGCCGTCGTGGATCCTGCTCCGCTTGTGTTCCTCACGCTGTTCGACCCGCCCGAGCACACGCGCCTGCGCCAGGTCGTCGCGTCGTCATTCACGCCCAAAGCCGTCGCCGCCTTCTCGGACCAGGTCCGCGGCTACGCCCACGGCTACCTCGATGAGCTGCTCGCGGCAGGAGGCGGCGACGTCGTCGAGGGTTTCGCGCTCCGCATCACCATGGCGACCATCAGCGGGCTGCTGGGCATCCCCGCCTCGGACTTCGACCAGATGAAGGCTTGGTCCGACGACATCTCGAGCTACTTCGGGCGCCTCGCCCGCCAGGCGCCCGGGTCGGAGGGCGACGAGGAGGGGGCCAAGGCGTTCTTCGCATACCTCCTGGACAACCTGGACCGGGCACGCCGCGATGACACCGACTCGGTCGGCGGCAACATCGCCCGACTCCTGACCGAAGGAGTTCTGACAGAGCAGGAGGCCAAGCACTTCTGCGCGTTCCTCTTCGTTGCGGGCCACGAGACCACGACGATCCTCCTCGCCAATGCGTTCCTGCGCTTCGCAGAGAGCCCAGAGCTCCTCGAGCGCATCCGTCGGAACCCGACCGACGCAGCCGCGTTCGTCGAGGAGATGGCCCGCCACAGCGGCACCATCCAGAGGATCAGCCGCATCACCACGAAGGACGTCGAGGTCGCGGGAGTGCAGATCCCCGCAGGGGAAATCGTCATCCTGCTGCCCGGCTCCGCGAACCGGGACGAGAGGAGATTCGCGGATGCCGACCGCTTCGACATCGACCGGGACACCAATGGCCACCTCGGGTTCGGCCACGGCATCCACAGCTGCCTCGGGCAGCACCTCGCGCGGCTGGAGGCCGGCATCGGCGTCGAGCTGATCACCCAGCGGCTGAGCCGGGTCGAACTGGATCCAGCGCACCCCATCGAGTTCGTCACGGGCGGCAACCTGGCCAACACCGGCCCCAGCAGGCTGGTCGCGAAGCTGACCGGGCGCACCGGGGAGGTAGCCCGATGAGCGCGGACCAGTCTCAGGTCGTCATCGTGGGGTCCGGCCACGCCGGAGTCCACACCGCAGCCAGCCTGCGCGCCGAGGGCTGGGCCGGGGGGATCACGCTCCTGGACGAGGAATCCCACGTGCCGTACGAGCGTCCCCCGCTGTCCAAGGAGGCGCTCAAGAAGCCGGCCGGCTTCGAGCCCCCACTGCTGCGCAAGGAGTCCTTCTACGGGGCGAAGGACATCCGGCGCATTCCGAATTCGAGGGCCGGACGCCTCGACCGCGACAGGCAGGAGGTCGTCACAACCGACGGGCAGACCTTCCCCTACCACCGGCTCGTCCTCGCCACGGGTGCACGGGCACGGCCGCTCGCCATCCCGGGAAACGCCCTGAGCGGCGTCCACTACCTGAGGCGGCGCGACGAGGCGCTTGCCCTCAAGGAGGCCCTCGCGCCGGGCAGACGGGTCGTCATCGTGGGCGCGGGCTACATCGGGATGGAGGTGGCGGCAGCCGCGAGTGCGCTCGGCTGCGACGTGACGGTCATCGAGTTCGCGGCCCGCGCCATGAGCCGCGTGACCTCCTCGGTGGTCTCGGAGCACTTCCGGCGCCTCCACGAGGCGCAGGGCGTACGGTTCGTCTTCGGCGCGGCGGTTGCCCGCATCGAGGGCGAGAAGGCCGCGACGGCCGTGGTGACGGCCGACGGTGCGGCGTACCCGGCCGACGTCGTCGTGGTCGGGGTCGGGATCATCCCGAACGACCAGCTCGCCGCGGACGCAGGGCTGGACTGCCTAGACGGCATCCTCGTGGACGCAGACGGGCGCACCAGCGATCCGCACATCTACGCGGCAGGAGACGTCGCGCGGGCGCGCCGTGCGGACGGCGCCCCAGGGCTGCGGCTCGAGTGCATCCAGAGTGCCGTGGCCCAGGGGAGCGTCGTCGCGGCGAGCATCGCGGGTGCCGTGAAGGACGGCGGGGAGGTCCCCTGGTTCTGGACGGTCCAGCACGACGTGCGCCTCCAGACGGCCGGTCTGTGGCATCCCGACGACGACGTCGTCGTCCGGGGTGCGGGCGGCGACGGTTTCAGCGTCCTGTACCTGCGCCAGGGCCGTCTGGCCGCCGTCGACACCGTCAATGCGCTGCAGGACTTCGTTCCCGCGAAGAAGCTCATCGCCGCGGGCAGCATGATCGACCGAGCCGCTGCGACCGATCCTTCCACCAAGCTCACCCTTGCCACCCTCTGAACCGGAAAGGCCGATCATGAACGCCCAGATCACCGTCGTCGACCGCGAAGGCCGTCAGCACTCGGTCCCGTGGGAACCCGACCAGTCGCTCATGGAAGCGCTGCGGGACAACGACATGCCGGTCCTCGCCTCGTGCGGCGGGTGCTGCTCGTGCGCCACGTGCCACGTGTTCCTCCCGGACGACGTCATGGAGACCCTCGGCGAGCGGGACGGTGAGGAGCTCGAATTGCTCGCCGAGACCGAGGCCTTCCGGCCGGGGGCCTCCCGGCTCGCCTGCCAGGTGCACTTCGCCGCGGCCCTTGCCGGGACGACCGTGACCTTGGCCCCGGAAGAGTAGGGGGCCGCATGGGTACCGCCGGCGCGTCAGCGAGGCGAGATGGCGTCCTCGAGCCTGAGGAGGAAGGCATCGCCCCCGCCGGCCTGCTGGCCCTTGCGCTTCTTGGCCTGAGCTGAGGGCTTAATGGGGGAATGCAGGAGGGCCGCGCGTTCGGCGGCGTCGATGTCGCCGTCGATGACGGCCCGGGCGAGATCCTCGTGCACCTGCAGGATCTTCTCGCTCACCGTGGGGCCGAGGGAGTACCGCTGGACTGAGGCCTGGAGCGTGTCGAGGATCCCGCAGTACATGTCGGTCAGCACCGCGTTGCCGCCGGCGCGGGCGATGGCGCGGTCCACATCCCACGCCGCGACCAGCACATCCCGCGCCCCGCGGGCGGCCCGCAGCTGCTGCACCGCCGCTTCGATCTCCGCAGCGGCGGCCCCCGTCCGGTCGGCAGCCGCCCGTGCTGCCATCATGCCCTGGAGTGCGTCCTGAACCTGCATGCAGTCGTCGACGGTCAGGGGATCCTCCTGCGCCGCAAGCAGAGTGCGGCGCATCTGGAACCGCTGCGACCTGTCCGCCACGAAGATCCCCCCGCGCGGGCCAGGCATCATGTCGATGTAGCCGCGGGCGCGCAGCAGGCGCAGTGCCTCGTTGAGCGTGCCAGCGGCCACCGTGTGCTTCTTCTGGAGCGCAGCCTTGGTTCCCAGAGGAGTCCCCGCATCCAGGTCCTCGGCATCGATCACTGACTGGATCTGCTCTGCAAGGCGTTCTGCCTTGGACTCTGCGACCACTCTGGGGCTCCTCGCCTTGGGGATCTCTCAACTATAGGAAACCCGCGGGAACGGGGCTGGCGGCTCACGGGCCAACCTCGGGCGTGATGGGGTTCACAGTTATCAGAATATTGATTATTATCATTGCATGGAAAGGACGAACATGACCGCAGTAGCAGGCCTCCCCTGGGGGCTCGATGATGTCGTCGAACCCTTGGCCAATGCCGACAGGGCGGCGCTGATCGAGAGCAGCCAGCTGTTCGTCGGCGTCAAGGAGTTCGCCCCCGGCGAGGTGTTCGCCAACCACTACCACGAGGGCTATGACGAGTTCTTCGCGGGGCTCTCGGGGTCCCTCACCCTGTGGACCGGCCGCGCCCAGCGCGTGGAACTGACCGAGGGCACCTCACTGCTGTGCCGGCGGGGGATCCACCACTACATCGTCAACGAGACCGGGGAGCCGGCACGCGTCCTCTTCGCCAAGGTCCCGCTCATCACCGACGACACGACCTGGGTCGACTGGTCGCCCCAATCCCTGCCCTCCCAGGGCTGACACGCCCTGCCTAGACCGAAGGACACCCCATGCTGGATACCAAGGCGCAGGCGCCCGTGCCGGGCCGCATCTTCCCCCAGGAGCGCAACGGCCGACGCGTCGTCGTCCTCGACTCGGCAACCCACTCCCACCGCCACGCGGCCTCCGCCGAGGCTGCCCCGGGGTCCGAGATCATCATCAATGCCTCATACGCCGGCGTGTACTGCGCCAGGCTGCTGCAGGAGGCAGCACCGGTCGCCGTCATCGGACTGGACTGCGGCATCGGCAAGGACGGGGCCGGCATCGCGGGACTGTGGTACTTCGATGCCCTGGCAACCCCTGCGGCCGCCGCGGACATCTCGACCCTCGAGCACGGCAATGGCGCCGACCTGTACGAGAACGGCGTGATCTCCAGGGTCAACGACCACGCCCGGGCTCTGGGCGTCACGCCGGGCACCAGCGTCCGGGACGCCGCAGCACTGCTCCTCGACGCCCCCGCCGCCGGGGTCAGCATCGACCCGGCCAACCGCGAGGTGGTGGCACACGGGCCCGCGGGCCACGACGTGGTGTGCACCAATTCCATCGCGGACGCCCTACCAGAGGACCGCGACACGAACGTCCTGTGCACCGCCGGACACACGGGACGCTCCGTCGTGGACTACATCCTGTCGTTCCGGCCCTACGGGTTCATCTGCTCCGACGGCGCCATGGGGCGGGAGGGTTCGGGCATCGCAGCACTCGCCCCCGCCAACGAGGCCGGGATACCTGGGGCCGCAGTCTCCGCCGCGACGGCGCGCATGGGAGACGGGCATTCCACCTACTACGACGGCCTCATCAGCGCCGTCAACGATCTCGCCGCCGAGGCCGGCGTCCACGTCGGCCAGACCGCCGTCGAAGCTGCCCGGCTCCTCGCGGCACGCTGACCTGCAGCAGGCGGCTACCAGAATCCCCCACCGTCAGAGAGTCACCATCCCGCCGTGCCACACGGCAGGAGCAATGAAAGGAAGAACAGACATGACCACCACGAACAGCGAGCTGCGCATCGACGTCAGGCCCCAGGTCACCCGCGCTGGCGAAGAGGACACGCATACCGCATCCTCGGGCGGCTGCATCAGAGTCTCGGGCGTCGGTCCCCAGCACACGGCGGCCACGAGAATCTGGTTCGGCCGCGTCACCAACGAACCGGGCTACCGCTCGCTCCCGCACCACCACGGCGAGGCGGAGACCGGCGGGTACGTCCTCCGCGGACACGGCCGCATCTACTTCGGGCAGGACTACGGCGAATACGTCGACATGTCCGAGGGCGACTTCGTCTTCGTTCCCCCCTTCATGCCGCACGTGGAGGTGAACATGAGCGTTACCGAGGAGCTCGTGTGGCTCACGGCCCGCACCCCTGAGAACATTGTCGTCAACCTCGACGACGTTGACGACGCCACCCTTGCCGGCTACCGCCGCGCCTGACCTCCCCCCACCCCCGACCAACAAGGATGCGTGACTGCAATGGCGCAGATGCAACGACCGTTCGATGACCCCATCATGGAGCGCCAGGTCTTCCGGAAGATGGCCATCCGGCTGCTTCCGATCCTCATGCTCGGCATGTTCATCTCCTACGTCGACCGGGCCAACCTGGGCGTGCTTGCCAAGCCGATGTCGCTCGACCTCGGGCTCACAGCGGCGGCCTTCGGGCTTGCAGCAGGCCTCTTCTACATCGGCTATCTCGTCTTCGAGATCCCTTCCAACATGATGCTCGTCAAGGTCGGCGCACGACTGTGGATCGCGCGCATCATGGTGACCTGGGGCATCGTGACGATGCTGATGTCGCTGATCCAGAACGAGTTCACGCTCCACATCATGCGGATCCTCCTGGGCGTGGCCGAAGCAGGCTTCTCCCCCGGCGTCTACCTCTTCCTGGCCTTCTGGTGCCCTCCGAGGATGCTGGTCAGGGCGTACTCCCTCGTCCAGGTCTCGATCCCGATCGCACTCGCCATAGCCTCCGCCCTCACCTCCTCCCTCCTCCTCATGGACGGCGTGCTCGGCCTGGCCGGATGGCGCTGGACCTTCCTCATCGAGGGAATCCCCGCCATCCTCCTGGCCGCTTACATCTTCTTCGCCCTCCCGGACCGGCCGGGCAAGGCAAAGTGGCTGACCATGGAGGAGAAGGACTACCTGGCGCGTTCGGTCGTCCAGCCCTCGGCCAGCGCGAAGCAGGAGCTGAAGCACCTCCCCCAGGCATTCAGGCGCTTCTCAGCCTGGGCCTTCTCCCTGACCTACTTCTGCATGACGATCGGGTTCTGGGCCATCACGTACTTCCTGCCGACGATCGTCCAGGAACGCTTCAAGGTCGGGGCCGTGGAATCCGGCTTCATCTCAGGGATCCCCTGGATCATCTCGGCCGTGGCCGTCATCCTCGTCGGCCGCAGCGTGGCGCGGACGGGCGAACGCACCTGGCACATGGTCGGGGCCATGGTCGTCGCAGCGAGCGGCCTCTTCACCGCCTCGCTCACGGACAACGCGGTGTGGGCCCTCGTGGGCATCACCCTTGCCGCCGCAGGGTTCAATGCCGTGATCCCAACCTTCTGGACCATGCCGGCCCAGGTCTACATCGGCGGGCTCGCGGCGGTCTCGATCGCAATGATCAACTCCCTCGGCAACCTCAGCGGGCTCGCCGGTCCCGTCGTCCTGGGCTTCCTGAAGGACGCGACCGGCAACACCCGGGTCGGGCTCATGATCATGGCATGCTTCTTCGTCGCCGCGGCGGCCCTGAACTTCGCGCTCAGCCGGTACAGCGACCGCCACGCAGCGAAGGCCAAGGACTCTTCCGGAGACCTCGAGGCCAGCCATGTCTAGAAGCGGGGAGACCATGGGCTACGCACCTCCCACGGTGGAGTCCCTCTATGCCATTGAGTCCATCAAACAGCTCAAGGCGCGATACTTCCGATACGTCGACCTCAAGAAGTGGGAACTGCTGCACGGTCTTTTCACCGAGACCGCCCGCTTCGAAGGCCTCTGGGCCGCCGGCGACGGGGTGGATGCGTTCATATCCAACATCTCCCGGAACCTCGCAGGGGTCTTCACGGCCCACCACGGATACATGCCAGAAATCAGACTCGAGGCGCCCGAGCGTGCGAGCGGTATCTGGGCCATGAGCGACAGGCTCGAATGGGAGGCCGACACCCGGGCCTACCTCGGGGTGTCCATCCCGGGCCAGCGCGGAATCCACGGCTACGGATACTACGAGGAGGAGTACCTCCTGACCGACGGCGAGTGGAAGATCGACTTCCTCAGACTGACGAGGCTCCACATCGAACCCATCACCTCCGCTCCCCCACCCAAGCTCTCAGGCTGGCTCGAACCGGAGATGGCCCGGTGAGCAACGGGGCCAGGCGTGCCCTGGTAGTCGGTGCAACGGGAATCGCCGGATCAGCGGTGGCCCACCACCTGGTCGACCTCGGCTGGGACGTGTGGGGACTGTCCCGGGGAACCGGAGTCATCGGACGGCCCTACCGAACGGTCAGCGCGGACCTGGGCGACATCGGCCAGCTCAGGAGCGTGCTCAGGGGCATCGGCATCACCCATCTCTTCTACACATCCTGGTCGCGGCAGGGGACCGAGGCCGAGAACATTGCCGTCAATGGAGCGATGCTCCGCAACGTTCTCTCGGCCGCGGGAGAGCAGGGGGGCCTTGAGCATGTCGCCCTCCTGACCGGGCTCAAGCACTACCTCGGCCCCGCCGAAGCGCAGCCAGTGCCGGGCACGCCCGACACCCCGTTTCTGGAGGACGAGCCCCGCCTGCCAGTACCGAACTTCTACTACGCGCAGGAGGACGAGGTCCTGGCGGCGGCGGCCCGCTTCGGGTTCACTTGGAGCGTCCACCGGGCCCACACGATCATCGGATACGCCGTCGGAAACGCCATGAACATGGGACTCACGCTGGCGGTCCAGGCAGCAATCTGCCGAGAGAACGGGAAGCCCTTCGTGTTCCCAGGGTCTGAAGCCCGGTGGAACGGCCTGAACGACATGACCGACGCCGGGCTCCTTGCCCGGCACATGACCTGGGCAGCGACGACACCTGCAGCGGCCCAGGACGCCTACAACGTGGTCAACGGAGACGTGTTCCGATGGCGCTCCATGTGGGGCCGAATCGCCGACATGCTCGGCGTCGAGGACGGCGGCACCGACGGCGCATCACCGCTGCGGACGCAGATGAACACCATGGCTGCCGAGACGTGGTCGCGCATTGCGCGGAAGCACAAGCTGAAGGAGCACGATGTGAGCAAGGTCGCGTCATGGTGGCACACCGACGGCGATCTAGGCCGCCAACGAGAAGTCCTCGCCGACATGCGCAAGAGCCGGCTCGCCGGATTCACGGGCTATGCCTGCACCGAGCACGCCTTCCGCGACCTCTTCGAACGCTACCGGGCCGCAAGCGTCATTCCCCGCTGACCATGCGTGCGGGAGGGGCCGGGCACCGGTCCCTCCCGCACGCATGGCCACGAAGAACCACCCGGCGCGCCGCGGCGCATCCATCGAAGGCCAGACCCCCGAGGAGAACACCAAGTGAAGCTCGCCACCCTCCGCACCCCCGGCCTTGGCACGGGGCGCACCGTCGCCGTACGGCAGGACGAGGACGCCTACGTCGAGGTGACCGGGTATGCCGACCTGGGCACGCTGCTGGCCGTGTCCGGCTGGCGGGAGATCGCGGCGAAGGCCGACGGCGCGCGCCATCCGATCGAGGGCGGGGACCTCGCGCCGGTGGTTCCCACGCCGTCGAAGGTGCTGTGCGTGGGCCTGAACTACGCCTCGCACATCAAGGAGATGGGCCGGGACCTGCCGGCGTACCCGACGCTGTTCGCGAAGTTCGCCGAGACCCTCACCGGCCCGTACGACGACATCGAGCTGCCCGCCGCGGACCACGCGATCGACTGGGAGGCCGAGCTCGTCGTCGTGATCGGCAGGCAGGCCCGGCGCGTGCCCGAGGCCGAGGCGGCCGACTACATCGCCGGGTACACCGCGGCGAACGACATCTCCATGCGCTCGTACCAGTTCCGCACCAAGGAGTGGCTGCAGGGGAAGATGTGGGAGCGCTCCACCCCCGTCGGCCCGGTCATGGTCACCCCGGAGGAGCTGGACCGGAACGCGGCGATCACCACCGACGTGGACGGGAACCGGATGCAGACCGGCACGATCGGGGACCTCGTCTTCACCCCCGAGCACCTCGTCTCCTACATCTCTGAGATCATCACCCTCAACCCGGGCGACCTCATCCTCACCGGCACCACCGGCGGGGTCGGGCGCGCCCGCACCCCGGAGGTGTACCTGACCGACGGGCAGACCGTGACGGTCTCGGTCGAGGGCATCGGGCAGCTGCGCAATGTGGCCCGCGCCCAGGCCGAGAACCCCGCCGTCGCCCCCGTCTGGGTCCCCGAAGCCCCTCCAGTGCGCGCCTGAGACTGACGCGACTTCCCCGCTGCACCAACAACCCGGTTCTCTGAATGACGCCCGCGCCATGGCACCGGCCAACCCGGAGAAAGCCGGGAAAGAGATCGAGACCGACGCCCTCCTCGACCAGTTCGAAGATGTTCTCGCCACCATCCTGCGGCACTTCTCCGGCATCGAACCGCGCGACAGCCGGATTCGAAGCGCTCCACGGCGCGCAGCAGCGCCTCCCAGACGACAGCACCCGGGACTGGTTCAACGCCCAGTTCGGCACGCTCCAAGGGATCCGGGAAGCCCCCTACCCCGACCTGCGCCTCGAACCCCACCGGTCCGACTACGGTGAGTAGCCGCGGTTCATCCTTCGGCCCAGCCGGACGACAGCGACCGAGCCCTCGTCTGGGCAAGTCGATGGAGTCCTGGGCTTTCGTGAGCTGGCTTTCTTTGAGTCGCTCGGCCATGGATCGGCAACGTCGTGAAGGCCCCTGTTTGAGCACGCTTATGCCTGGGTCGCGGAAAACTACTGACTGAGCCGGACTGGTCCTCGCACCAATCCTGCGCTGGGGACGGGAACCCCGCCGGGCCGGCCGCCGGCGCGCACAGCAGCGGTAGCGGCGACGCCACCACCGGTCGCACCACAGGAGAAGACATCTACTCGCAGGGCAGCGTGCGGGCCGCCCCCATCGGCCGGGGGACTGTTTTTCTCGAAGGGCCTCCCGTTGTGCCACAATCGCTCGTTTCAGGCCGATGGCGCGGGACCTCAGCCAGAGCAAACGACGAAAGACCTTCACGGGCCGGCTGGGCCTCCGCAGTTCTGAGGTAATGGAAACTACAAGCAGTGTCGGCGCCGAATTGGCGAACAGTTCCGATGCGCCTCATGTCCCCGGAACCAGTGGCAGGGTAGGTACCTGCGGGGCCAGCGACGACGACTTCCAGAAGCTCGAGTACGCCCGCCGGTACGTCGAGGAGATCCCGAACGCGGACCTCGTGGTGGTCGAGGGCAAGCACATCCCCACCGAGGACTCGCCCCACGAGGTGGCGCGGGCCATCGTGGAGCACCTCGGCGCGGCCTCCTAGTCGGCCGCGTCCGCCGCAGACGCCTGCCGCACCAGCTCGGCCATGCGCTCCCGCGTGTCCGACCCCGGCGCGGGCAGGTACGCAACGATGTGCAGGGTCGGGGCGTCGGAGGGGACGAGCTGGTGCTGCTCGAAGTCCAGGCGCCCGGCCACGGGGTGCAGGAAGGTCCGGGCGCGTGAGGCGAAGCGGCGCACCTCGTGGTCGTCCCAGGCGCGGGCGAAGTCCTTCGAGTCCTGCCGCAGCCGGGAGACCAGCTCCACGTGCGCGGCGCGGTCGGCGTGCGAGCCGGCCTCCGCGCGGTAGTCGGCCAGGAAGCTGCGTACCGTGACCTCCCAGTCGGGCAGCATGCCGCGCACGTAGGGATCCGTGAAGGTCAGCCGCAGGAGGTTCCGGTCCGGAGCCGGGACCGAGGCGATGCCCGGGAACAGCGCCTCGTACCCGCGGTTCCAGGCCCCGATGTCCCACGTGGAGGTGACGGCGAAGGCCGGCGCCGGATCGAGGGCCTCGAGGAGGTGCTGGACGTGCTCGGGGACCGGCTCGGGAGCCGCCGGCGCCTCGCGCGGGGCCGGGGCGAAGCCGCTGAGGCCCAGGATGTAGTCGTGCTCCGGCGCGGTCAGGCGGAGGTTGACCGCGACGGCGTCGAGCACCTGACGCGAAGGGTTGATGTCCCGGCCCTGTTCGAGCCAGGTGTACCAGGTGACCGAGACGCCCGAGAGGAACGCGATCTCCTCGCGGCGCAGCCCCACCACGCGGCCACGCCCGACGGGCGGGAGTCCGTACTCGGCCCGGACGGCGCGCTCCCGCTTCTTGCGCAGGAAGGCGCCCAGCTCCTTGCGCCGGGCATCGGCGGGCGCAGCAGGCTCCACCCCGGCCTCCTCGAACGCTAGTAGTTTCACTACTAGTATCACTGCAGTCTGGCGGTGGCCCGCGCGCGCGTGATGGTGTGGTCCCATGCCAGCTCTTCGCTCCCGTACCGTCACCCATGGCCGCAACATGGCCGGCGCCCGCGCACTGATGCGCGCCTCCGGCGTCGCCAACGCGGACATCGGCAAGCCGATCATCGCCGTCGCCAACTCGTTCACCGAGTTCGTTCCCGGTCACACCCACCTCGCCCCGGTGGGCCGCATCGTCTCCGACGCGATCCTCGCCGCGGGTGCCGTCCCGCGCGAGTTCAACACCATCGCGGTGGACGACGGCATCGCCATGGGCCACGGGGGCATGCTCTACTCGCTCCCGTCCCGCGACCTCATCGCGGACTCCGTCGAGTACATGGTCAACGCGCACTGCGCCGACGCGCTCGTGTGCATCTCCAACTGCGACAAGATCACCCCGGGCATGCTCATGGCCGCGCTGCGCCTGAACATCCCCACCGTCTTCGTCTCGGGCGGCCCGATGGAGGCCGGCCGCGTGACGCTCACGGACGGCTCGGTCCGCTCCCTTGACCTGGTCAACGCGATCGCCGACGCCGTCGACGAGTCGATCTCGGACGCGGACATCGACCTCATCGAGCAGAACGCCTGCCCCACGTGCGGCTCCTGCTCGGGCATGTTCACGGCCAACTCGATGAACTGCCTCACCGAGGCCATCGGCCTCTCCCTGCCCGGCAACGGCTCGGTCCTCGCGACCCACACCGCGCGCAAGGCGCTCTACGAGCGGGCGGGCGCCACCGCCGTCGAGCTCGCCAAGCGCTACTACGAGGACGACGACGACTCCGTCCTCCCGCGCTCGATCGCCACGGCCCAGGCCTTCGACAACGCCATGGCCCTGGACATCGCGATGGGCGGCTCGACCAACACGATCCTGCACCTGCTCGCGGCGGCGCAGGAGGCCGGCGTCGAGTACGGCCTGGCGGAGATCGACGCGAAGTCCCGCAAGGTCCCGTGCCTCGCCAAGGTGGCGCCGAACGTGGCCAAGGACAAGACGTACTACATGGAGGACGTGCACCGCGCCGGCGGCATCCCCGCGCTCCTCGGCGAGCTCAATCGCGGCGGCCTCCTCCACACCGACGTGCACTCGGTCCACTCCCCCGACCTCGCCTCGTGGCTCGACGCGTGGGACATCCGCGGCGGCAAGGCCACCGAGGAGGCCCAGCAGCTCTGGCACGCCGCGCCCGGCGGGCAGCGCTCCTCGACGGCGTTCTCGCAGTCGAACGAGTGGACCTCCCTCGACACCGACGCCGAGGGCGGCTGCATCCGCAGTGTCGAGCACGCGTACTCGAAGGACGGCGGCCTCGCCGTGCTGCGCGGCAACGTCGCCGTGGACGGCGCCGTCGTGAAGACCGCGGGCGTGGACGAGTCGATCTGGACCTTCGAGGGGCCGGCGGTCGTGTGCGAGTCGCAGGACGAGGCCGTCGAGAAGATCCTGAACAAGACGGTCAAGGAGGGCGACGTCGTCGTCATCCGCTACGAGGGTCCGAAGGGCGGGCCTGGCATGCAGGAGATGCTGTACCCGACCTCGTTCCTCAAGGGCCGCGGTCTCGGCAAGAAGTGCGCGCTCATCACCGACGGCCGCTTCTCGGGCGGCACCTCGGGCCTCTCGATCGGGCACATCTCGCCCGAGGCGGCGTCCGGCGGGACCATCGCGCTCGTCGAGGACGGCGACCTCATCCGCATTGACATCCCGAACCGCTCGATGGAGCTCGTGGTGGACCAGGCCGAACTGGACGCGCGCCGCGAGCGCCTCGAAGCCACCACCGGCTACCACCCGGCCAACCGCGAGCGCCCGGTCTCCGCGGCGCTGCGCGCCTACGCCGCCATGGCGACCTCGGCCGACAAGGGCGCCGTGCGCGACGTCGACTCCCTCACCCGGCTCACCTCGCCGCAGGCCCCGCAGCCGGTCGCCTGAGGCCCGACTGGAGCGACTGGACCGACCCCTCTGGCGCAATTGTCGGGTTGGGACGGGTGCGATGCCCTTCAACCCGCCTCAACCCGACAATTGCGCCAGGGGCTGACCCTGCCGTTCGCGCGGGAGCGCCTGGTAAGTCAGCGCCTGATCAGGCGCGGGCGTCCTCGAGTTCGGCCGACTGCTCGGCGTCCTTCGCGGCCTCGGGGGACTCCGTGACGTCCGCCGTCTCCGCCGAGCGCTCGGCGGGTGCGGGGCCCCGGAGCAGCGGGTTCACGGAGGTGACCGTCGAGAGGTCAGGCATGATCGGGCGCCCGGAGCCGAGCCCTGACTTCGCGGTAGGACGGGCGGACGAGGCGACCTTCGCCGCAATGGCCCCAGCGGCACCAGAATCCCCGGCACTAGACTCCCCGGCCGCCGGCTCCCCGGCAGCCGGTTCTTTGGCAGCCGCGGCCGCCACCTTCCGGACAGAACCGGTCGCCGCGGAGGCGCGCGGCGTCGCAGAGGCGGCCGCCTTGCGGGGCTTCCGCTTCGGGGCGGCCTTGGGCTCCTCCTCGGTCCCCCCTGCCGGAGTCGCTGCCGAGGACACCTGCGAGGTCTGCGGCTTGCGTGCCGGACGTGCGGGCTTCGGAGCGGACGTCGCGTCACCCTCGGGCCCGTCGCCGGCCAGCGCCGCCTCGAGGGCGTCGACGTCGAGCCCGGCCATCGCGGCGTCGACCTCGGCGCCGAGCTCGGCCAGACCAGCCGCCTCGGCCGCGCGGACGGACGTCTCGGCGGCGGACCGGGCGTACTGCACGAGGAGCACCGTGAGGTGGGTGATGGCCAGGAGGACGACGGGTGGCATCGCGGCGACGAGTGCCGAGACGATGACGGGGACGTTGCCGTTCTCGGCCCGGACGGCGAGGATCGCGTGGATGGAGTTCGCGGCGGTCGAGACGATCGCGCCGAAGAACAGCAGGATCCACGGGTAGAGCTGCTCCCTCCCCTGACGCCCTGCGAGGGCCACGATGGCCACGGTTGCGGCGACGATCATGCCGTCCACGATGAGCGGCCACATCCAGGCGATCGTGGGGTTGATGCCGGCACGCACGGCCAGGTCAGTCAGGGCGGAGAAGCTGAGGACGAAGGCGCCGGAGCCGATCACAATCGTCGCGGCGATACCGGTCCCGACGATGCGGCGGGAGATGGGCTTGGGCGTCTTCACAGATGGGGTGTTCACAGGGTTCGGGGGGTTCACCCTAGTTTTCTACCACGGAGCGAAGAACCCCCGGTGACCAGTCCTTCACCCTCTGCGGCGGCGGTAGTAGTCCCGCCAGATGAGCCGGTGTACCGGGATGATCCGCGGCAGCGAGCGCACCCCGGGGATGAACGGGACGAGCATGAGGGCGAGCGTCAGGACGGCCATGATGAGCGTGATCACGAGGTCCGCGTTCGCGAGCCCCGTGAAGGGCGGGATCTGGTACCAGAACGAGAAGAGCCACAGCCACGACTGGCCCGGGTAGTTGCCGGTCTCGTTCATCATGCCCCACTGGTCGCCGGTGAGGTGCTGGTCCTCGGCGAACCCCTGGAAGTACTGCCCGTCGCCGAGGAAGAGCACCTCACGGGTGCGGTCGAGCCCGGGCGACGCGCCGCCGTCGAGCGCTGCGTCCAGCGAACCGCTCCGCGCCATCGCGAGCAGCGCGCCGTCCAGGGCGGGGACGGGGCCGTAGTCGCCGGACGCCACCTTGGAGGGGTCGCCGTCGGGCGCCTTCGACAGCGCCTCGGCGTACGCGGACGTCCAGTCGCTGCGCTGCTGGTCCGTCGCGCCGGTCCACGCGGCCACCTCCGCAGGAGGCTGCGGGAGCGTCTCGAGCGGGCCGAGGACCACGTCCTGGGCGGTGTCGACCGGCAGGCGGACGCCCGAGAGGCTCTGCAGGTCGAGCGGGCCGAGCGTCTGGCTCGCGCCCTGCGTCCCGTTGTACGGCGGCCCGTATCCGGCGGTCTCGCTCGTCCCGCCGAGCTCGGCCGTCGCGGTGGCCACGAAGTCCGACGGCGCGGCGCTCGCCCACTGCTTGAGCGTCACCGGCGCCTCGTCGGGGGATCCGAAGACCGCTGCGAGCCCGACCGTGAGGACCCCGACGACCACGAGCGCGTAGACGAGCTCCTTGACGAGGTCGTACTCGCGCACGGCTCCGCGCCAGGGCTGGCGGTCGAGATCGGCGCCCCGGCTCACGACGGCTCACCCGCCCCGGCTCCGGGCCGCAGCTGGGCGTCGTGCTCCGACGCCTCGAGCGGCGGGACGACCCCGTGGACGCGCACGAGGAGCACGTGGAGCACGACGACGGCGCCCACCGCGAGCGGCAGCAGCACGATGTGCCACATGAGGACCTGGCCGAGGTTGGCGACGTTGAACCACGCGCCGACCCCGACGGCGTTGAGCGCGTCCTTGGCCTCGAACGCGATCCACTGCGAGTCGAAGTTGGTCTGGAGGAGATAGCCGGTGAACGCGGTGACGATCGAGACGACGAACGCGATGACCCCGGTGATCCATGTCAGGGCCCGGCCACCGCGCCACGACGCCATCCAGAACTTCCCCCACAGGTGGATGACCATGAGCATGAAGAACAGCTCCACGCTCCACAGATGGGTGCTGTTGATGAAGTGCCCGAGCGCCGAGACGTGGTACCAGGCGGGACCGTTGAGCGCGAGGACGACTCCGGACGCGATGACATACAGAAGCGCTGCGATGGCACCCATGCCGAACACGTAGATCCATGAGGCGACGTAGCTCGGCTGTGTCTCGGGCAGCAGCCTGTCCGGGGGGAGCGTGCGGACGCCCCGCTCGCGGAGCCTTCCGGTCCAGTTCGCGATATGCCCTCCGGCGGCAGCCTCCCGGCGAGCGGGGTGGGCGCTGGTCATCGCCGGCCCCGTCCTCCCGGGAAGGGCAGGAGGAGCGCGGCGATGAACAGCACGATCATCGCAACGATGACGATCAGGTTCCCCAGCTGGACCGTGAAGGAACCCCATCCGAGATAGATGCCGTCGGCCTCGAAGCGGGCCGCGGACGCGAGGGCCGTCAGTGGTGTGTCCACGCCTTCACGGTGCGCCGCGCCGGCGCAGCGAGATAGGGACTTAGTGCCCAGCGGGCCCAAGTCCCAGCATTCCCACAGGAACGGCGGTCCCAGCGGGATCCCCGCTCAGAACGGATAGGTGGCGATGTCAGGGCGCATCGTGAGCCACTGGACCTCGGTGAAGGCCTCCATGTTGGCGGTGGCCCCGCCGAACCGCGACCCCGTGCCGGAGGCGCCGACCCCGCCGAAGGGCGCGTTGGCCTCGTCGGAGACCGTCTGCTCGTTGATGTGGACCTTGCCCGAGTGGACGCGGTCTGCGATCTTCATGGCCGTCCCGACGTCGCCGAGGATGCCGACGGACAGGCCGTACTCGTTGGCGTTGACGAGCTCCACGACCTCGTCCACGCTGGAGAACCTCGTCACCGGGGCCACCGGTCCGAAGATCTCGTCTGCGAAGGCGGGGTTCTCGAGGTCGAGGTCCGCGAGGACGGTCGGCTTGTAGAAGAGCCCCTCGAAGGTCCCGCCCGCGGCGAGGCGGCCGCCCTTGGCGACGGAGGCTTCGACGATGCCGTGGATGCGGTCGCGCTGGCGCTCGTCGATGATCGGCCCGAGCGCCACCTGGCTCGTCGCGGGGTCGCCCACGGGCAGGTTCTCGGCCTTCTCCGACAGCGCGGCGACGTAGTCGTCGTACACAGACTCGTGCACGAAGTGCCGCCCGGTCGTCATGCAGATCTGGCCCTGGTGCATGAAGGAGCCGAACGCGCCAGCCGAGGCGGCCTTGGGGATCTCCGCCCCCGGCAGCACGATGAGGGCGTTGTTGCCGCCGAGCTCGAGGTGGGCGCGCTTGAGCAGCCGGGCCGCCGCCTCGCCCACCCGACGGCCTGCCGCCGTCGAGCCCGTGAAGGAGACCACCCGCACCTCGGGCGCCTCGACCACGGCAGTCCCGGTCTCCGCGCCGCCCGGCAGCAGGGACAGCACGCCCTCGGGCAGCCCGGCCTCCTCGAAGACCCGCATCAGTGTGACTCCGCCGCACACGGCCGTGCGCGGGTCCGGCTTGAGCAGCACCGCGTTCCCGAGCGCGAGCGCCGGCGCGACCGAGCGGATCGAGAGGATGAGCGGGAAGTTGAACGGCGCAATCACGCTCACGACGCCGGCCGGGCGCCTCCGCGCGAACGACCACCGGTCCTCGTCCGAGGTCAGGACCTCCCCGTGCGGGTGCGACGGCAGGGCCGCCGCCTCGTAGCATTCGTTCGCCGCGGTATGGGTCTCGAGCTGGGCCTTGGGCGGGATGCTGCCGGCCTCCCGGACGATCCAGTCCTGGACCTCCTGGGCGTGCTCCTCCCACAGCTGCCCCGCACGGCGCAGGACGGCGGCGCGCTCCTCGGGCTTCTTCGCCGCCCATTCGGGCTGGGCCTTCGCCGCGAGCTGCGCCGCCCGGTAGACGTCCTCGCGCGAGGCGGACCCGACCGAGCCGAGCGTGGCGCCGGTAGCCGGCTCAACGACGTCGTACGCGCCGCCCTCAGCCTCGGTCCACCCGCCGATGTTGACCTTGCCGCCCCACAGTGCGGCGTCGAGAAGTGCCATTGCCGTGTCCTCCTGTCACCCTTTCCCACGAGTCTGCCCCCGAACGGCCGCCGACGCCACGGCAGCCTGTCAGGCGGCCCCCACGGCGCGGGCGGCCTCGGAAATCGACGCCGCCGCCGCGTGCAGCTGGGGCACGAGCCGGGCCACCTCCGCGTCTCGGTCGGTGCGGTCGTCGAGACGAGCGGAGAGGGCGATGTTGATCGCCGCCGCGGCGCGCCCGTCCGCCCCGCGCACCGGCACGGCCACGGAACGCAGGCCCACCTCGAGCTCCTGGTCGACGACGGCGTACCCCGCCTCGCGTATCCGGGCGAGCTCCGCCTCGATCGCCTCGCGCGAGGTGAGCGTGCGGGGCGTGAGCGGAGTGAGGTCGGCGCGGGCGAAGTACTCGTCGAGGTCCGCCGCCGGGAGGTCGGCGAGCAGGACACGGCCCATCGACGTGGCGTGCGCGGGGAACCGGGTCCCGGGCGAGATGCCCACGGTCATGATGCGCCGCGTGTGGATGCGCGTCAGGTAGACGATGTCGGTCCCGTCGAGGATCGCGAGCGACGTCGACTCGCCGTTGCGGTGGGAGAGCTCCTCGAGGATCGGCTGGGCCAGCTCGGGGAGGCGCTGCCCCGACAGGTACGCGTAGCCGAGCTGGAGCACGAGGGGGGTGAGGGCGAAGACGCGACCGTCCGTTCGCACGTACCCCAGCTCGACGAGCGTGTGGAGGAACCGCCGCGCCGTGGCCCGGGTGAGGGCGGTCCGCGCGGCGACCTCGGAGAGCGTCATCTCCTGGTGGTCGGCGTCGAACGCGCGCACGACGGCGAGGCCCCGCGCGAGCGACTGCACGAACTGGTCGCTGGGTTTCGACTCCGCTTCGCTCCGCTCAACCACCGTTACCCCCGGTTTCGACTCCGCTTCGCTCCGCTCAACCACCGTTGTGTCCGCTTCGCTCCGCTCAACCACCGTTACCCCCGGTTTCGACTCCGCTTCGCTCCGCTCAACCACCGTTGCGCCCCGGTTTCGACTCCGCTTCGCTCCGCTCAACCACCGTTGCCCCTCGGTTTCGACTCCGCTTCACTCCGCTCAACCACCGTTGCGCCCGCTTCGCTCCGCTCAACCACCGTTGCGTCACACCCCCGGGAGCAGCGGCACCCCGACGAGGCCCTGGAGCTCCGAGAAGGTGATCCCGAACGTCTCGCGGACGCGGACGCCGTCGGGCGTGATGAGGAAGACGGCCTTGTCCGTGTACACGCGGGTCACGCAGCCCACGCCTGTCACGGGGTAGGACAGCTCGGGGACGAGCTTGGACGTCCCGTCCTTGGTCGTCAGCGTCATCATGACGTAGACGTCCTTCGCGCCGGTCGCGAGGTCCATCGCCCCACCGACGGCGGGGATCGCGTCCGGCGCCCCGGTGTGCCAGTTCGCCAGGTCGCCGGTGGCGGAGACCTGGAACGCGCCCAGCACGCACACGTCGAGGTGGCCGCCGCGCATGATCGCGAACGAGTCGCCGTGGTGGAAGTAGCTCGCCCCCGGCAGCTCCGTGACGGGGATCTTGCCGGCGTTGATGAGGTCCTGGTCGACCTGGTCCCCGGTGGCGACCGGGCCCATGCCGAGCATGCCGTTCTCGGTGTGGAGAGTGATGTCCTGCTCGTCGGTCAGGTAGTTCGAGACCAGGGTCGGCTGGCCGATCCCGAGGTTCACGAACGAGCCCGGCGCGATGTCCTTCGCGACGAGCTTGGCGAGGTCGTCGCGGCCGAGGGGCGAGTCGGAGGCCTGCGGGACCGCCTGGGTGATGTTCGACGTCGTCTGCTGGCTCATGCTCTCAGCCCACCTTCACGATCGTGTTGACGTAGATGCCGGGGGTGATGACGTTCTCGGGATCGAGGCCGCCGGTCGGCACGATCTCGGAGACCTGCGCGATGGTCTGCTTGGCGGCGGCGGCCATGATCGGGCCGAAGTTCCGCGCCGTCTTGCGGTAGACGAGGTTGCCCTTGCCGTCCGCCTTGAGCGCCTTGATGAGGGCGACGTCGGCGTGGATCGGGGTCTCGAAGACCTGCCACTTGCCGTCGAGGAAGCGGGTCTCCTTGCCCTCGGCGAGCATCGTCCCGAACCCGGTCGGGGTGAAGAAGCCGCCGATCCCGGCGCCGGCGGCGCGGATGCGCTCGGCGAGGTTGCCCTGCGGGACGAGCTCGAGCTCGATCTCCCCCGCGCGGTACTTCGCGTCGAAGTGCCACGAGTCGCTCTGGCGCGGGAACGAGCAGATCATCTTCTTGACCCGGCCCTCCTTGATGAGCAGCGCGAGGCCCTCGTCCGCCTGGCCGGCGTTGTTGTTGACGACCGTGAGCTCCTTCGCGCCGCACTCGAGGAGCGCGTCGATGAGCTCGAAGGGCTGGCCGGCGTTGCCGAAGCCGCCGATCATGACGGTCGAGCCGTCCCCGATGCCCGCCACGGCCTCCGCCACGGAGTCCTTGAATTCCAGTGAGTGTGCCACTGCCTGTCTCTCTCCTTCGATGCGTGCGGGGTTACTTCGCGGACACGTTCTCGAGCACCACCGCGAGGCCCTGGCCCACGCCGATGCAGATCGCGGCGACGCCCCAGCGCCCGCCGCTGCGCTGCAGCGAGCGCGCGAGGGTGCCGAGGATGCGGCCGCCCGAGGCGCCGAGGGGGTGGCCCATGGCGATGGCTCCGCCGTGCTGGTTCACGATCGCGGGATCGATCTTCCACGCGTCCACGCACGCGAGCGACTGCGCGGCGAAGGCCTCGTTGAGCTCGACGGCGGCCACGTCGTCCCACGTGATGCCCGCCTTGGCGAGGGCGCGGTTGGCGGCCTCGACGGGCGCGAACCCGAAGAACTGCGGCTCGTTCGCGGCGGCCCCGCGGCCGGCGATGCGCGCGATCGGGTCGAGGCCGAGCGTGCCGGCCGCGGCCTCGGAGCCGAGCAGCACGGCGGAGGCGCCGTCGGACAGCGGCGAGGCGTTGCCCGCCGTGACGGTGCCGCCCGTTGTCGTGCCCGAGGAGTCGCCGTTGTCCTTGCGGAACACGGTCTTGAGCCCCGCGAGCTTCTCAGCCGAGGAGCCGGGGCGGATGCCCTCGTCGCGGGTGAGGTCGGTGCCGGGGACGGGGACCACGAGGTCGTCGTAGAAGCCCGCGTTCCACGCCGCGTCGGCGAGGTTGTGGGAGTTGGCAGCGAACTCGTCCTGGCGGTCACGGCCGATCGCGTGCCGCTCCCGCAGCTGCTCGGTCGCCTCGCCGAGGGAGACGGTCCACTCCGTGGGCATGTTCGGGTTGACGAGGCGCCAGCCGAGCGTGGTCGAGGCCAGCGTCATGTCCCCGGCGGGGTATGGCCTCTCGGTCTTGGGCAGGACCCACGGGGCGCGGGACATGGACTCGACGCCGCCCACGAGCATGACGTCGGCGTCGCCCGCCTGGATCTGGCGGGAGGCGATGATCGCGGCGTCGAGCGAGGACCCGCACAGGCGGTTCACGGTGGTGCCGGGGATCGAGACCGGGAGCCCGGCCAGGAGGGTGGCCATGCGGGCCACGTTGCGGTTCTCCTCGCCCGCGCCGTTGGCGTTGCCGAAGACGACCTCGTCCACCGCACTGTGCTTGCCGTCGGTACCCTCCAATGCCTCCGCGGTGAGGCCGGGGGCGCGGTCCACGATCGAGCGGACCATGTGGGCGGCCAGATCGTCGGGGCGGACGCCGGCGAGGGCGCCGCCGAACTTGCCGAACGGCGTGCGGATCGCGTCGTAGATGAAGGCGTCGGTCATGAGTTGCTCTCCTCGGAACTCGGGGTGGCGGCCGAGACGGCGGCGCGGAAGTGGTAGTGCAGGAGGTCGGCGACGGCGGCGGGGTCCTCGGTCGGAGCGATGTGGGCGACGCCCGGGACCTCGACGGCGGTGCCGTTCTGGGCGTGCTCGGCCATCCACTGCGCCTCGGAGAGGGGGCAGACGGAGTCGTGCTCGCCCGCGATGGCGAGGAAGGGGGCCGCGATCTCGGGGAACCGGTCGCGGACGTCGTAGGCGGCGATGGCCCGGCAGACGGCCGCGTAGCCGAAGCGGTCGGCATCCCGCAGCGTGTCCAGCAGGCGCGAGGACTCCGCGGGGTGCTCTCCCAGGAAACCGGGCGCGAACCAGATCTGGGCAGAGGCCTCGAGGCGGATCGCCGTGCCCTGCTGCGCCACGGCGTCGGCACGCTCGGCGTAGGCCTCGGCACCGTTGAAGCGGGGCGACGAGCAGACCATGGCGAGGCTCAGGAGCCGGTCGGGGTGGCGGAGCGCGATCTCGGCACCCGTGGCGCCGCCCACCGAGTCGCCGGCGTAGTGGAAGCGGGCGCCCGGCTGGATGGAGTCGACCACGGCCACCACGGCGTCCGCGAGGTCGCCCACACTGAGCTCGGCGTCGGGCGCGAGTGACGGCGAGGCGCCGTGGCCGGGGAGGTCCCAGGCGAGGATGTCGTACTCGTCGCCGAGGAGCCGCGCGGCGTCGTCCCACATGGCGGTCGAGGTCCCGAGCGACGGCCCGAGCACCACGAGTTCCTTCTCCCCCAGCTGCTCGCGCGGGCTCAGCCGCACTGCCTTGATGGTCGGTACGCTCACGCGCTCCTCGCTTCCCTCGATGACGTCTGGAGAGTTCGCTGGCTCTCCGGATTCTCCCATTCAGGATGCCATGCGTTCGTATGATGCACAACTGTTCGCTAGACGAACACACTGGCGGCGAGCAGTGTTTGCCGCGACGACTCCGCGGGTAGGCTCCGCGGATGCTGTCCCTCGAAGCGGCGCGCGTCGCAGGAGCCAGCCTTTCGGTGGGCGCGGCGAGGGTCTTCTCCTCCACCCACTGGCTCGGGATCCCGATCGCGCTCGTCGGGGCGGTGTTCCTCGCGCTCGGGACCATCTGCCAAGGGCGCGGGGTGGGAGCGCACGGCGGCCGGCAGACCTCGCTGCGCGTCCTCGTGCGCCGGCCGGTCTGGCTCGTGGGAACCGCGATGCTGGGCGCGGCCATCCTCCTGCAGCTCGCGGCCCTCCGGTTCTCGCCGCTCATGGTGGTCCAGCCGATCGGCGCCGCGGCCCTTGTCGTGACGGCCCTGGCCACTGCCCGCAGCTCCCGCCAGCTCCCCGGCCGGCGGAGGACTGCGGGCATCCTCCTGAGCGTCCTCGGGATCGCCGCCTTCGTCGCGGTGGCCGCGGTATCGGCCCAGGACGTGCAGATCGACGACCGGCATCTCCGCACGACGCTGATCCTCCTGGCGCTCGCCCTCGCCGCCACGCTCCTGGTCTCCGCCCGCAGCCGCACCCGCCCGAGCGCCATCGTCTCCACAGGCGCCGCCGGAGTCCTCTACGGGTTCGTGGCGACGCTCGCCAAGGCGGTCTTCGGACGCATCGACCAGGGAAACTTCGCCTGGCTCTCCGTCGCCGGCCTGGCGGGACTGGTGGCTGCGCTCGTGATCGGGGCCCGCTTCGTCCAGAAGGCCCACGCAGGCGGCAGCGACGAACTCGTCGTCGCCGGGCTCACCGTCGTCGACCCGATGACGGCCGTGACCCTCGGCATCGTCGTCCTCGGGGAGGCGGACGCCGCGCCGCCCGAGGCGTTCGCGGGCTTCCTCCTCGCGGGAGCCGCTGCGATCGCGGGAGTGTGGCTCGTGGCCCGGTCACACCCGGCGGGGCACGGCTGAAGACAGAGGATGGAGTCCTCAGGACCGAGGATGGAGTTCCCTGTCAGGATCCCGTCCCCGTGAGCGTGGTCCACACGCCGACGACGCCGGCCGCCGCCATGAGTGCCGCCGTGGCCCAGCCGATGGTCGCCGCGACCCTGCCGTTGACGTATGCCCCCATGATCTTCCGGTCCCCCGAGACGAGCATCGTGACGATGAGGAAGGGCGCCGCCGCGATGCCGTTGATGATGGCCACGAAGACGAGGAGCCCCATCGGGTCGTCGAGGGTGACGGCGAGGATGACCCCACCGATGATGCCGACCCCGAGGAGCCCGTAGAAGACCCTGGCCTTGCGCGGCCTCCGGTCGAAGCCCCACCGGGTCCCGAGCAGCCCCGACAGGCCCACGGACGCCGAGCCGGCCAGGACCGGGATGGCCAGGATGCCGGCGCCGATGAGGCCGATCGCGAAGAGCGCCTGCGCCGCCGGGCCCGCGACGGGTTCGAGGGCCTTGGCGGCGTCCGCAGCGGAGGCGATCGCGACCCCGCCGGCCTTGCCGAGGGTCGCGGCGCTCGCGGCCATGATCGCGAACATCACGAGCACCGAGAAGACCATCCCGGTGAACACGTCGGCGCGCGCTGCCCGGAGCTTCTGCCGGGCGGCGGGACCGTCCCGGTCAGGCAGGGCGATCGGCCACCGTCCGCCCAGCTCCTCGGCGCGCATCTCCTCCACCCGGTGGGCCGACTGCCAGAAGAAGAGGTACGGGGAGATGGTGGTGCCCAGGACCCCGACGAGCAGCTCGAGGTAGTCCCAGCTCCACTGGAACTGCGCCAGCGCCAGGCCCGCCAGGACGTCCGTCCAGCCGACGTCCGCGGCGAACAGGACCGCGACGTAGGCCAGCAGGGACAGGCAGAGCCACTTGAAGATCCGCGCGATCACACCGAAGGATCCGCTCATCAGCGTGACCGCGATGCCCACTCCGGCGACGGCGGCCCACAGCTGGTCAGGCCCGGCGCCCAGGAGCTGCATGCCCTGGCCGACAGCCATGAGGTCCGCCGCGATGTTGAGGGTGTTGGCGACGAGGAGCGCGACGATGAGGATCCCGATCACGATCCGCGGCTTGCGGGAGAACTTCCTGCGGATGAGCGTCCCGAGGCTCTCCCCCGTGGCGAGCGCCGTCCTGTCGGAGATCTCCTGGACGGCGAGCATCATCGGCAGCGTGACGGGCGCCGCCCAGAGCATGGCGTTCGAGAAGCTCGCGCCGGCCTGGGCGTAGGTCGCGACGCCGGACGCGTCGTCATCCGCCGCGCCCGTCACGAGCCCGGGCCCTAGCAGGCCGAGATAGCGCCGGACACGGCTCTCCTTCGATCGCGCTTCGGCGAGTGCTTCCTGGGGCACAGATCCTCCTCTGAGGTCAGACCTCCGCCCGCTACCCGACCGGCGGCAGGGGCAAACCCCGACAGCCTGCCGCTAGTCCCCCACGTGGAACGCGAGCGGCAGCGCGAACCGCTGGGCGTGCAGCCTGTACCGCGGGAGCTCCCCGGGTCCGCACGCGGCCGTCCCGATGCCGTGGTGCTCGGCGTCGAGGTTCACCCAGACCCAGTCCGGGTCCGGAACGAGCTCAGTGGGATGGGCGGCGGCGTCGAGCGCCTCCGTGGTCCAGGGCCGGGCGGTGAGCATGAAGGGCCCGCCCGCGACCGTCAGCCGGCGCCCCGCTCCCCCGTGTCTCCCGGAGAACTCTGCCCGGCGGACGCTGCGCCGGGCGCCGTTCTCCTGCGGGCGCAGGTACGGGGTCTGGAGCCCGGCCACGCTGGACTCCCAGCGGCCCTCCCTCACCCCCGCGGCGCAGTCCGGATAGGCCTCCCCCGGGCCGAGGCCAAGCCACCGGACGCGGTCCAGCCCCGCGGGCACCGCGAGTCGCACCCCAAGGCGCGGCACCGGCACGGACCACGTCCCCACCGGCGACCCGACGACGTCGACGTGCACCGCCGCGCCCTCGGCCCGCCACCGGTACTCGACCTCGTAGCCCACGTCCGTCGCGGCCGGCATGACGTGCGTGACCACGCTCAGCGCCCCGTCCTCGGCGGTCACCGACAGGACCCGGTGGCGGAGCCGGTCCAGGCCCAGCGCCCGCCACGCCTGGGCGGGAGGGTCCACTTCGGCGCGCTCGTCGTTGTCCGTCGGCGCGCGCCACAGGTCGAGCCGCGGCCCGCGCACGGGCAGGTCGCCTAGCCGCACGAGGGTTCCGAATGGGTCGAACGCGGCGGGCCCCAGCTCCCAGCCCTCAGCGGTCTCCACCGGCTCGGCGTCCCCCGCCGGGCGGGAGGGGCCGTGCCTGACCGCCGCGCCGTCCCCGGCCCCGAGCCGCGCCTGCCCCCAGGCGACCTCGTGCCCGGCCGGCGCCCACGCGGCGTCGTGCGCCAGGTGCGCGCTCACCGTCAGGACGCGCACGACGCCGCCGCGTGGCTCCGGCGCGGCCGTCACCTCGGCGGGCAGGGGCATGTCCGCGGACTCGCCGGGGCCGAGGACGGGAACGGCCAGCGCGCCCGAGGCGACGGGCTCGCCGTCGTCCGCGAGGTGCCAGCGGAAGGCGAGGTGCCCGGTCGTCGTGTGGGCGAGCCGCGAGCGCACGGCGACGCACTCGCCCGAGGGCTCGAGGCGGACCGGCTCGTAGGCCTTGGCGAGCTCGGCGAGGCCGGGCGAGGGGGTGCGGTCGGGGAAGAGGAGCCCGTCCGCGAGGTAGTTCGCGTCGTGGAGTTCCTCGCCGAAGTCGCCCCCGTAGGCGTAGAACTCGGCCCCGGAATCCGGGCCCGAAGCGGTGCGCTGGAGGATGCCGTGGTCGATCCACTCCCACACGAACCCGCCCGCGAGGCGGGGGTAGTTCTCGAACAGGTCCTCGTACTCGGCCAGGCCGCCAGGCCCGGGGCCCATCGCGTGCGCGTACTCGCACAGGAGGAACGGGAGGGCGCGGCGGTGGTAGTCGTTGGAGCGGTCCTGGGCCGGCGCCTCTTCGTCGCGGCCGATGAGCTCCGTCTCGGCGTGCCCGGTGTACATGCGGGAGTAGACGTCCACGTAGGAGCTGTCCGGGTCGCCCTCGTAGTGGATGAACCGGTCCTCGTCCCGTTCGCGCGCCCAGTCCGCCATGGCGGCGAGGTTGCTCCCGCGCCCGGACTCGTTGCCGACCGACCAGCCGATCACGCACGGGTTGTTCTTGTCCCGCTCGACGGTCCGCTGGATCCGGTCGAGGAGCGCGTCGCGCCACTCCGGCTCGTCTGCGGGGTTGCCGCGCCAGCCGACGCGCTCGAAGCCGTGCGTCTCGAGGTCGCACTCGTCGAGGACCCAGAGCCCGTACTCGTCGCAGAGCGCGAGGAAGCGCGCGTCCGGCGGGTAGTGGCTCGTGCGGACCGCGTTGATGCCGTGGCGCTTCATGAGCTCGACGTCCGCCCGCATCGTGGCCTCGTCCAGCGTGCGCCCCGTGACGGGGTGCCACTCGTGGCGGTTCACGCCGCGGAGCCTGAGGGGGGCCCCGTTGGCGAGGAGGGTCGCGTCCTGGATGGCGATCGTGCGGAAGCCGACCGCGAGCCGGACCGTCTCCACCGGGTCCGGCCCCCGGCCGGCCGAGACGGTGGCGCGGTAGAGCCGCGGCGACTCGGCGCTCCACGGCTCCACGGCCGGCACGGCGATGGGCTGGTTCGCGGGCGCCTCGATCCCGAGCTCGGGGATGCGCACGACGGCGCCCGGCCCGGCTCCGGCGGCTGAGTCGCCGCCCGCGGACCCCGCGCCGGGAACCTCGACGAGGAGCTCGCCCGATCCGGTCTCGGCGTCGTAGGAGGCGTGGACGAAGAGATCCTCGATCCCGCCGTCGGGGCGGTGCAGCAGGGTGACCGGGCGGAAGATCCCCGAGAGCCACCACATGTCCTGGTCCTCGAGGTAGGAGCCGGACGACCACTGGTGCACGCGCACGGCGAGCGTGTTTCCCTCCGGGGTGCCGGCGGGTGCGAGCTGCTCGGTCGCGTCGAATTCGTGGGTGAGGCGGGACCCCTTCGCCTCGCCGAGGCGGTGGCCGTTGAGGAAGACCTCGAAGGCCGAGTCGACGCCCTCGAACCTCAGGAGCCACCGGCCGGGTGCCGGCGCCTCGGGGGTCGCGAAGGTGCGGCGGTACTCGCCGGTGGGGTTCTCGTCCGGGACCTCGGGGGGGTCGATGGGGAACGGGTACCGCACGTTCGTGTAGGCCGGCGCGGAATAGCGCGGCGGGCCGGGGACTCCCTCGAGCTGCCAGCAGTGCGGCACCCGGAGGCGGTCCCACCCGGCGTCGTCGAGTCCGGGATCGGCGAATCCGGGCTCCGCTCCCCCGCCGGGATGCGCCCCGCCCGCGGTGGGCCAGAAGCGGAAGGCCCACTCGCCGTCGAGCGCCAGGCTCACGGCGTCCGTGTCGAAGTGGGCTCGCGGCGGGAGGACTCCGCGGTGGGGAGTGATGTCCGTGATCCAGGGGGCTGCCGGCATGGGGGCCTTCCGTGAGGGGGCGACGTCGGGGCGACGGGCTGGGACCCGCCCCACGCTACCGAGGATGGGAGGCGAGCGGGAGGGCCATGGCGCATGCGCGGCGGCAGCATCCCGGCGCAGTAGAGTCGCGGGTGTGACCCAGCCCGTCCGCATTGCCTACGGCCCGCATCCTGACCAGTGGGGCGACCTGTATCTCCCCGCGCCCGGGACGTCTCGGGCGCCCGACGGCGGGTGGCGCGGCGTCGTCGTCGTGGTCCACGGGGGCTACTGGCGCGACAGGTACACGGCCGAGCTCGGCGCGCCCGTCGCCGCGGACCTCGCCGCGCAGGGGTTCGCCGCGTGGAACCTCGAGTACCGGCGGGCCGGGACCGACCTCGAGGACGGCGCACGGTCCGCGGGCGACGGCGGGTGGCCGGCGACGTTCCTCGACGTCGCCGCCGGGATCGACCGCCTCGCCGATGTGCCGGGTCTCGGCGTGCTCGCGGACGACGACGCCGGGCGGCTCTCGCGGGCGCTCGGCGCGGGACGCGTGGTCGGCCTGGGGCATTCGGCAGGAGGGCACCTCGCCGCGTGGGCCGCGGGGCGGCACCGGCTGCCGGAAGGCGCCCCCGGTGCGGGACCGCGTGTGGTGCTCGCCGGCGTCGTGAGCCAGGCGGGGGTGCTGAGCCTCGCCGCGGCGGAAGAGCTCGGGCTCAGCAACGGCGCGGCGCGGAACCTCATGGGCGGCGCCTCGGCGGACTCGCCCGAGATGGCCCTCTCCTTCGGGCTCGCCGACCCGATGCGCGCGCTGCCGATCGGCGTGCCCGTCCACGCGGTCCACTCGCGCGCCGACGAGGCGGTGCCGTTCGCCCTCTCGGCCGACTACGTCACGGCGGCGCAGGCGGCCGGGGACCCCGCCGTCCTGCACGAGACGACCGGCGACCACTTCGCCGTCATCGATCCCGGGCATGAGGCCTACGCGCTCTGCCGGCGGCTGGTCGGGGACCTGCTCGCCTGAGCCTGACCCGCGCGTTCCCGCCGCGCCCCGCTGGCATCATGGGCGCGTGAGCATCCTCAAGGCCGTCATCCTGTTCGCCCTGGCCGCACTCGCCGAGATCGGCGGCGCATGGCTCGTGTGGCAGTCAGTCCGCGACGGGAAGCCGTGGTGGTGGGCCGGGCTCGGGGTGATCGCACTGGGGATGTACGGATTCATCGCGACGTTCCAGCCGGACGCGAACTTCGGCCGCGTGCTCGCGGCGTACGGCGGGGTGTTCGTGGCAGGGTCCCTGGCGTGGGGCATGGTGATGGACGGCTTCCGACCCGACCGCTGGGACGTCATCGGGACGGGCGTGTGCCTGGCGGGCGTCGCGGTCATCATGTTCGCCCCGCGGACCGGTGCCTGACGCGAGCGCCTGCCGCTCGTCCGGGTCAGGTCCCGATCTCGGTGCGGACGGCGTAGAGCTCGGGGAAGAACGTCAGGTCCAGGGCGCGCCGGAGGAACCCGACCCCGGACGAGCCGCCCGTGCCCCGCTTGAAGCCGATCGTCCGCTGGACGGTGCGCAGGTGGCGGAAGCGCCAGAACTGGAAGTTGTCCTCGACGTCCACGAGCGCCTCGCACGCCTCGTAGAGCCCCCACGGGGTGTCGTCGGATTCGTAGATCCGGCGGAAGACCGGCACGAGGGCGGGCTGCATGCTCCAGTGCTCGCTCACGTCCCGCGCCAGGATCTCTTCCGGGACGGGGTAGCCGGCGCGGGCGACGGCGCGCAGGAACTCGTCGTACACCGTCGGCTCGGCGAGGACCGCCTCGAGCAGCGCGTGCGCCTCGGGCTCGGAGGTGAAGACGCCGAGCATGCGGCGGTCCTTGTTGCCGAGGATGAACTCGACCGCCCGGTACTGGTACGACTGGAAGCCGGAGGCGTGCCCGAGCGAGCCGCGGAACTGCGCGTACTCGCGCGGGGTCAGCGTGGCGAGCACGCTCCACTGGTCGGTGAGCTGCTTCTGGATGGCCTTGACGCGGGCGAGGCACTTGAGCGCCATGCCGAGGTCGTCGACGGCGAAGCGGGCGCGGGCCTCGCGGAGCTCGTGCAGCATGAGCTTGAGCCACAGCTCGGACGTCTGGTGCTGGATGATGAACAGCATCTCGTCGTGGTGCTCGGGCTCGCTCACGGGGTGCTGGGCGTGCAGGAGCCGCTCGAGGTCGAGGTACCTGCCGTACGTCATGGCACCGTGGAAGTCGGTGCGGATGGTGGGCTCGAAGTCGCGCACGCCGTCGGCCACGGGATCACCCTGCCTCTCGTGAGGGCGTTGGCGGGCCCCGGTGGGGGCCGTCACACGATCGTAGCCGTGGGGAGAGCGTGCCGTCAGAACTCGATCCCGCGCGCCAGCCCGATGAGCTGGTCCTTGACATGGTCCAGCGTCGGCCCGGTCGGTGAGATGAGGACCTGGACGCTGAAGGCGCCGACGTCCTTGCCCCGCACCACGATGAGGTCGATCGTCGTGACGGGTTCGTCGCCTGCGGGCCGATCCGTTTTGGCCCGCGGGAACGTGCCGGTGGCGATGGCCGCGCGGTCGCCGACCCCCGAGACCTTCTCGCCTTGGAGCGATGTGAAGGCGGTCGACGACGCCGCGCCCTTCTCCAGCTGCAGGGAGAAGACGATCGAGTCCGGTCCCGGCGTGCCGGGCTGGCCGAACGTGTACCGGCAGCTGGTCTCACCCGGCAGGAGCTGCGCGTCGGTCGTCGCACCGAAGGCCTGCTTGACCTTGTCGGCGCCCACGAGGGCGCAGACGGGGCTGTCGGTGGTGGTTGGAGGCCCGACGGGCGGGGCGGACGGGACGCTGAGCGCTGTCCCGTTCCCCCACCCGGCGTCGACCGTCGCCTGGGCGAGCGCTCGCGCAATGGCGCTGCCGTCCGGCGGGGGCGCCGTCGTGGTGGCTCCCGGCGGGGCAGGCGGCGGGGACAGGTAGCGGAGGTCGAGGACCTCCTTGCCGCGCACCGCGACAAGGATCGTGTTGGCGGAGGCGCCGTTGCCCTCTCCCCGGAAGTAGCCGGACCACTGGAAGCACGCGAAGTCGCCGATCCCGGCGACGGGCGAGCAGTCGCTGGACCGCTTGGCCGTCTCGATGTCCGCGGCCGACGCGGGCGAGTTCAGCGACACCGACAAGAAGTTCGGTCCGCCGTCCTTCATGCTCGAGTAGCTGCAGCTGTAGTCCTTGGGCCCGAAGGGCCGGGGGCTGTCCTGCCCGTACTGCGTCAGGGCCGGGTCGATCTTCGAGGCACGTTCCGGGGTGATGAGGCTGCACGCCGGGTTCGCTGCCGCACCGGACGAGGAGGACGACGGCGTTTCGCCGCCCTGGGAGCATGAGCCCAGCACGAGGACGAGCACCGCGGCGCCCGCGAACGCGCCTCGTGGCCGCAGGATCCGCCGAACGCCCATGCCCCTCACCAAGCCCTCCGGAAGCTGCCCCCTCGCGCAAACCGTAGCCTTCGGACGTCCGGGGCCAGTAGAGGCCATGGGCCCGGGAACCGGGACCCCGATACGCTGCTCGACACCTTGCCTTAATCCACATGCTGGTGAAATGGTGACCTGCATCACATTCGCATCTGGAGCCGTGGGGGTTCTCGTGAAGCGTCCGTCTGTGCTGTCTGTGGTCATCGGAATGGTCGCCGCCCTGCTGGTCGGCCTGACGCCGGTGGCATCCGTCGCAGCCCCGAAGGGGGGTGATGACCTGGATGCCTACACGGCCACCGTCACGCCGGCCCAGCTCGCAGAGCTCGTCCGCCTCGGCCACGACGTGGAGCCAAAGGCCCGTGGCGGCGACAGCACCGACGTCGACGTGGACCTCGTCCTCACCCAGCAGGAGAGCGACTACCTGCGCGGCCACGGCATCAATGCCCAGCTGAAGAAGGTCAACGGTGGGCAGACCGTCAAGCAGTTCGCGGCCGCCCAGGCCGCCGCGGGCTACAAGGTCTGGCGGTCCTGGGACCAGCCCGGCGGCATCCGCGACGAGCTCGTGCAGGTCGCCGCGCAGTATCCGCAGATCGCCAAGCTCGTCAAGATCGGGACCACGATCCAGGGCCGGGACATCCTCGGGATCAAGCTGACCCAAGGCGCCACCGGCGTGGCCGACGGCACCCGGCCAGCGGTGCTCTACAACGGGACCCAGCACGCCCGCGAATGGATTGCCACCGAGGTCACGCGACGGATCATGAACCACTACATCGACGGGTGGAAGGCCAACGACCCTGAAGTGAAGAAGCTCCTGCAGACCTCGGAGCTCTGGTTCGTGCCGGTGGCCAACCCTGACGGCTACCAGTTCACGTTCGACCACGAGCGCCTCTGGCGGAAGAACACCCGCGACATCAACGGCGACGGGCAGATCACCTCCGGCGACGGTGTGGACCTCAACCGGAACTTCCCGAACCACTGGGGGTACGACGACGAGGGCTCGTCCGGGCTGCCGTCGAGCGAGACCTACCGGGGCACGGCGCCCGTCTCGGAGCCCGAGACGGCAGCGATGAAGGGCCTGCTGGACAGGATCAAGTTCAAGTTCCAGGTCAACTACCACTCCAACGGGCAGTGGCTCCTGTACAGCGAGGGCTGGCAGATCGGGACCCCCACGGCGGACGACCCGATCTACTACGCCCTGTCCGGCAACCTCGACAAGCCCGCGATCAAGGACTTCCACCCCGGGCTGAGCTCGGACGTCCTGTACGTCACGAACGGCGAGACGAACGACTACGCCCACACGGCACTGGGAACGCTCGCGTGGACGCCGGAGCTCTCGGAGGGCTGCGACGGCTGCGGATTCGTGTTCCCCGACGACGAGGCCCTCGTGCAGGCCGAGTTCCAGCGGAACCTGCCGTTCGCCGAGTCGGTGGCGAAGTCAGCCCTCACGCCGGACAATCCCGTCTCGGTGCTCGGCACGCAGACCAAGCCCTTCTACCTCAAGAGCGACGACCCCTACAAGCGCGGCAACCCCGGCGCGGACCTGACCTTCGCATACTCCTATGGGGACCCGCAGACGGTCGCGGTCATCGCGAAGCGGAGCGTCGGCGCGGTCACCGCGAAGTGGCGGGTCAACGGCGGCGCCGTCCAGTCGGCGCCGACCTCCGAGTGGCAGGGCGGCGAGCGCTACGCGCCGGCTGCCACCTACTACCACCAGGTGCGCGGCACGGTGACCGGGACGAGCCCGGGCGATTCGGTCGAGGTCTGGTTCGAGGGCGGGGGCCAGAAGAGCGACTCGTTCACCTACAAGGCCGTCTCGGAGACCGGCAACCAGGTGCTCATCGTCGCGGCCGAGGACTACACCGGCGCCTCGCCGGTCCAGAAGTCCGGCCCGAACTACCTTGACTACTACGTCAACGCACTCAAGGACAACAGCGTCGGAGCGGACGTGTACGACGTCGACGCGCGGAACCGGACGGCGCCCGACGCCCTCGGCGTCCTGAGCCACTACAAGGCCGCCATCTGGTACACGGGGGACGACATCGTCACGCGCACCGCGGGCCGGGGGCCCGGGAACGCGGACCGGCTCGCCCTCGACGAGCTGCTCGAGTTCCGCGCCTACCTCAACGAGGGCGGAGCCGTGGCCTATACCGGGGACACCGCCGGCAACCAGTACACGGGCAACGTCGGCACCCAGATGTACGACCCCAAGGGTGAGATTGCGTGCGAACCCCTGCCCGCGGGCGTCGACCCCCGCCGCTGCCTCGCACTCCGCGGTTCCGGGGACGGCGTCAACGACGTCCTGCAGTACTGGTTCGGCGGGTACAACGTGGTGGCCCGCGACGGTCTCGATGCGACAGGCAAGCCGTTCGGCGTCCTCGGGAAGGACGTTCCCTTCACAGGCCTGACCTGGGGCCTGAACGGCGGGCAGAGCGCCAAGAACCAGAACGACACCATGTCCTACGTCGCGACGAGCGGCGTCCTGCCCGTCGAGAAGTTCAAGCAGTTCGAGAGCTGGCCGGCGTCCGTCTGGGACAAGCCGGGCGGACCGTACGCCCCGCACACGGGGACCCAGTACGTCTACTCGCAGCTCGCCGACATCTCCTACAAGCGGCTGGCGAACACCGTCTCCGTCCCGGCAGGAGGCGCGAAGCTCTCCTTCTGGACCTCGTACGACACCGAGGCGGACTGGGACCACCTGTTCGTCGAGGCGCGCACGGCAGGCCAGGACGACTGGACGACCCTCCCCGACGCCAACGGCCACACGTCCACCGCAACGGGTGAGAGCTGCGCGGCAGGGTGGGTCGACCTGCATCCGCAGCTCGCCCACTACCAGACGTGGGACGGCGCGAGCAGCTGCACGGCGACCGGCACGACCGGCTCGTGGAACGCGGCGAGCGGCAACTCCGGCGGGTGGCAGCAGTGGTCGGTCGACCTCTCCGCCTACGCGGGCAAGGACGTCGAGGTGGCCATCGCGTACGCGAGCGACTGGGCGACGCAGGGGCTGGGCGTCTTCGTCGACGACGTCGCGGTTTCCACGGGCCAGGGCTCGACCTCCTTCGAGACCGGCATGGACGGCTGGACCGTTCCCGGCGCGCCTCCCGGGAGCGCCGCGAACGGCAACGACTGGGTCCGCACGGACGCCGCCGGCTTCCCGGTCGGCAACTCGATCGCGACCCGGGACACCGTGCTCATGGGCTTCGGCCTCGAGGGCGTGACCACGCGGGCGGCGAGGGCCGCCGTCATGGGCAAGGTCATCGGCTACCTGCGCAAGTGACGGTGCTCTGAGCACAGCGCGACGACGGGCGACGGCGGCACTCACCTGCCGCCGTCGCCCGTCGTCTGCCTTCGCATGGCAAACCCCTTGCCGAGCCCCCGGGCGCAGGAGTAGGCATGTGGGAAAGCGATGACTGAGAAGGAGCACCCATGCGCTATCGCACGCTCGGCAGTTCTGACCTCGAGGTCTCGGAGATCTCCCTCGGCTCGTGGCTGACCTACTCGGGCGGCATCGAGGCGGACCAGACGCGCGCCTGCACCGAGGCCGCGTTCGACGCCGGGATCAACTTCTTCGACACGGCCAACGTCTACGGCCGGGGCGCCGCGGAGACGGCCTGGGGCGAGATCCTCTCGAAGCACCCGCGCGACTCCTACATCCTGGCCACGAAGGTCTTCGGGCAGATGTCCGACGATCCGGCCGAGCAGGGGCTCTCCCCGGCGCAGATCGCCAAGCAGATCGACGCCTCGCTCAGCCGCCTTCAGACCGACCACGTGGACCTCTACCAGGCGCACCGTTTCGACGCGAGCGTGCCGATCGAGGACACCGTCGAGGCGCTGCAGAAGGTCGTAGAGCAGGGGAAGGCCCGCTACCTCGGCTTCAGCGAGTGGAGGCCCGAGCAGATCCAGGCCGCAATCGACATCGCCGGGCCCGGCCTGTTCGTCTCGTCCCAGCCGCAGTACTCCATGCTCTGGCAGGCCCCCGAGGACGAGGTCTTCCCGCTCTGCATGGCCAACGGGATCTCGCAGATCGTGTGGTCGCCCCTCGCCCAGGGCGTCCTCACGGGCAAGTACAAGCCGGGCCAGGCCCTGCCCGAGGACAGCCGCTTCGCCAACGAGGCCATGAACGCCTTCAAGGACCGCGTCCTCCAGGACCCGATCCTCGAGGCGGTCCAGCGGCTCGTCCCGGTCGCCGAGGGAGCCGGCCTCGATCTCCCCACGATGGCGCTGGCCTGGGTGCTGCGCCGCACCGAGCTCGCGTCGGCCATCACGGGCGCCTCGCGGCCCGAGCAGGTCCACGCCAACGCGGCCGCCTCCGGCGTCGAGCTGAGCGACGACGTGCTCGCGGCGATCGACGACGCCCTCGGCGACGTCCCGGTCAAGGGCCAGACGCCGGCGCCCAACGCCCAGGAGGGCGTCCTGCACCGCGCCTGACCCGACCGGAACGGCCGGGGGTCACCGCCCCCGGCTGTGCATGACGTGCTTGGTACGGGAGTAGTCGTCGAGGGCGTAGACGGAGAGGTCGCGCCCGTACCCGGAGCCCTTGAACCCGCCCCACGGGACCTCGTTGGCGAGCACGAGGTGAGCGTTGACCCAGACCGTGCCGGCGTCGATCCGTGACGCGACGTCGTGGCTGCGTCGCCCGCTCTCGGTCCACACCGAGGCGGCGAGCCCGAACGGGACCTCGTTGGCCCGGGCGATCGCCTCGGCCTCGTCGCTGAAGGTCTCGACCGTGACCACGGGGCCGAAGATCTCCTCGCGGGAGCACTCGGCGCCGTCGGGCACGTCCACGAGCACGGTCGGGGCCACGAAGTACCCGGGCCCCTCGAGCGCCGCGCCGCCGATCGCGGCGCGGATGCCCTCGGCATGGGCACGCTCGAGGTAGCCCAGGACCCGCTCGTAGTGGCCCTTCGAGTTCAGGGGTCCGATCTCGACGTCGGCCCCTGCGCCGGGCTCGCCGACGACGAGCGTGCTGACCTCCCGCACGAGCAGCTCCGTGAACTCCGCGGCGACGGACTCGTGGACGAGGACCCGGCATGCTGCTCCGCACTCCTGGCCGGAGTTCCAGTACCCCGCGGCCCGCAGCGAGGAGGCAGCGGCGGCGAGGTCGGCGTCGTCGAACACCACGACCGGGGCCTTGCCGCCGAGCTCGAGGTGGACCCGTTTGAGTGTCTCCGCGGCTCCGCGGGCCACCGACCGGCCGCTGTTGACCGATCCGGTGAGGGCGATCATGTCCACGTCAGGGTGCTCCGAGAGGCGCTGCCCGACGACGGACCCGCGCCCCGTGACGACGTTGAACACGCCGGCCGGGAGGAGGTCCGCGACCAGCTCGGCGAACTTGAGCGTGGTCAGCGGGGTCTGCTCGGAGGGCTTGATGACGAGGGTGTTCCCCGCGGCCAGGATGGGGGCGATCTTCCACGCGCCCATGAGCAGCGGGTAGTTCCACGGCGTCACGACCCCCACGACGCCCAGCGGCTCGCGCAGGATGAGCGAGAGGTGGTCCTGCGCGTACTCGCCGGCGGCCATCGACGTCGTCGCCCGCAGCGCCCCGGCCATGAAGCGGAAGGTGTCGATGGTGCCCGCGACGTCGTCCTCGGAGACCATGAGCGGCTTGCCAGTGTTGGCCGACTCAAGGCGGACGAGGAGGTCGGAGTGCTCGGCGAGGCGGTCGGCGATCCGGTGGAGGACCTCCGAGCGCTCCTTGGGCACGAGCCGGCCCCACGCCTCCTTGGCGGCGAGGGCGGCCGCGACGGCGGCGTCGACCTCCGTCACCGTCCCGTCCGCGACCGAGGCGACCGGCTCGCCGGTGCAGGGGTCGATGACCTCGGTGACCGGCCCGGAGGTCCCCGGGCGGAAGGCCCCGTCGATGAAGTGCTCCCCGGGCGGAAGCTCGGCGTCCGCGACGAGGCCGGCAGCCGTCTGGGACCTGCGGACCTGCGCCGTGCCGGTCGTGGCGCTGCAGGCGTTCGTAGTGCTGGTCTGGAGGGACATGTGCTGGTCCTTTCCCCTAGGCGTGCGCGGTCTGGAACCGGGACGCGTCGAGCGCGGCCAGAGCCTGCTTGAGGCGCGCGAGTTCGTCGCCACCGAGGTCTGCCGTGGGCCGCCGCGGCGACCCGGCGGGGAGTCCCCTCAGCCCCAGACCGGCCTTGACCGACGGGATGAACGGCACGGACAGGAGCGCGTCGATGACCGGGTAGAGGACGTTCCACTGCTCGCGGGCGCCGACGAGGTCGCCCTCGGCGATGAGGCGGGCGACGACGACGATCTCCTCGGGCACGACATTCGCCGTGCCGGCCATCACCCCAGCCGCACCCTCGGCGAGCGCGCTGTACAGGTAGGCGTCCCAGCCGATGAACGTGCCGATGACGTCGCTGTGGTGGTGGATGAGCTGGAGGGCCTGCTCCCAGTTCGCGCTGGAGTCCTTGATGTAGCGGATGTTCGGCACCTCCTCAGCCAGGGAGCGCACGGTGGCCGGGTCCAGGTTCACCCCGGTGACGGCCGGGATGTTGTAGAGCATGATGGGCAGCTCGACCGAGCCGGCGACGTCCTTGATGTACGCGACCGTCTCCTCGAGGGACAGCGGCTCGTAGTACGGGGTGATGAGCATGAGCACGTCCGCGCCGGCCTGCTCGGCGGCCTGGGAGAGGCGGATGGCCTCGGCGGTCGAGGTCGCTCCGGTCTGGGCGATGACCGGGACGCGCCCGGCCGTGTGCTCGATGACCGTCTCGATCAGGAGCAGTCGCTCCTCGGAGGACAGGGCGCCGACCTCGCCGGTCGAGCCCGCGGCGACGACGCCGCCGACGCCGGCGTCGATCGAGCGGTCGACGACCTTGCGCAGGGTGGCGACATCGATGGTCTCGTCCTGGTTGAAGGGGGTGGAGAGGGCGGTGAGGACGCCGGATAGCTGGGTGGTCATGCTGGCTGTACTCCTTGGGAAGCGCGTTCGGGGGGTCGGTGGCCTTGGTTCAGTTCAGGAACCGGAGGCGAGGCGGAGGTGGGGCGTGGTGCTCTGCCGCTCGGTCGCGAGCAGGCTCGCGGCCTCCTGGGCGGCGGAGAACCCGGTGGTGATGGAGCTCTCGGTATAGAGGGTGCCGAGGTAGTCCCCGGCGAGGAAGACGCGGTCGGTGCCGCGCATGAGCGTGGACTGGATCTTGGCCCGCCCGGGGAAGCAGTACGGGGAGGCAACCTTCCACCGGTCGGTCTGGGCCTCCACGACGCTGTCCGCGAAGCCGTGTCCCAGCACGGCGTCGAGGTCGGCGAGGTGGGTGGCGATGACCTCCTCGTCGCTCTTCTCCAGCAGCGCCCGGCCGAGGCTGGCCGGCGAGAAGGTCATGAAGCTGCCGCCGGGCTTGCGCACGGACTCGGTGCCGCGGACGATGCTGGCCTGGTTCAGGGCGATCGCGAAGGAGCGCTTCGGGGCGGCGATCGCGTAGATGTCGTCCCACGGCCGGGCGGTGGTCTCGTCGGTGAGGAAGGCCGTGCTCACGTGCGGGCCGTACTTGATCTGGCCGAGGGCGTCGCGCAGCTCCGCGGGCAGGTCCACCCCGATCCGGTTGGACACATCCGCGGTGGTCGCGAGCACGACGGCGCGCGCCTCCACCTCGCGGCTGATCCCTCCCTGGTGGTAGCGGACCACGACCGAGTCCTTCTTGTGCACGACCTCTTGGACGGTGGCATCGAGCTGGACCCGGTCTCCGAGGGCGGCGGCGATCGACTCTGTCAGCGTGGACGGGCCGCCGACGATCCCGCGGCTGAGCCCATGGCCGAAGCCGAGGACGAGGCTGAAGTAGCCGATACCGGCGCCGGCGGAGATCTGGTCCATGTCCCCGGCGGAGCGGGTGACGGTGGTCTTGAACAGCGCGGCCGCGTCCTCGGACAGGTCTCCGACGAAGTCCTGGAACGAGGTCTCGTTCTCGAAGTCGTAGATGCGCTGCTGCCGCTGCGCACCTGACTCGCCCGACCGCTTCCGCACGACTCCCGTGTACTTGGCGACACCGGCGACGACCTTCAGGCCCGCCCGGAAGGTGTCGATCCGGGACGCCAGCGACATCGGGATGCGGAAGGGGTACGTGGCGATGTGGCCCTTCTTGATGAACGTCCCGTTCATCGACAGCGCCTGGAGGGACCCGGGGATCTGGACGGCCGTGACGCCCACCTCGTTCAGCAGGGCGTCGGTCGAGGACCCCTCGCCCGCGAAGACGTGGCCGCCCCAGTTGAGCCAGTATGCACCCCGGCGCTCGGACCGGATGCGGCCGCCGACGCGGTTCTCGGACTCCAGGACCACGGTGTCCCAGTGCCGCAGGCGCCAGGCTGCCGAGAGCCCGGCGAGACCGCCACCGACGATGACGACGTCTTTCATGTCAGGTTCCTTCGAGAGTGTTGTTGGGTGGGAGGACAGGAGGGTCAGCTCAGGACGCGGTTGCGGGAGCGGGCGCCTTTGGGGGCAGCCGTCTCGAGGGCCGCTGCTTGGCCGAGGGTCATGCCGCGGGTCTCGGGGGCCCAGGCGATCGAGACGACCATCCCGAGCAGCGTGATGATCGCGGCGATGATCATGGTGGTGCCGATGCCCAGGCCGGAGAGCGCGAGCGGGACGAGGTACGTGCCGGTCGCTGCGCCGATGCGGCTGAGCGAGGAGGCGAGGCCGACGGCGGATCCGCGCACCTCGGTGGGGAAGAGCTCGTTGGGGTAGACCCACTGCATGATCTGGGTCCCGCCGATGAGGAGGGCATAGGCGGCGAAGAGGATCATGATGATCATCGGGTCCGCGCTCGGGAAGAGGCCGAGGCCTAGCAGGGCGAGTCCGGCCCAGAGGAAGCTGTGGATGATGAGCGGCCGGCGGCCCATGCGGTTCACCAGGAACACGGCCACGAGGCAGCCGATCAGGAACATCACGGTGATCGCGGCCGAGCCGAGGTGCGCGAGGTCGCCGCTGAGGTTGAGGGCCTCGAGGATGGCGGGGCCGAAGGCGTAGACGGCGAAGAGCGGCACGATGGAGCAGGTCCAGAAGATCGTGATGAAGGCCATGCGCTTGCCATAGCCGGAGCGCACGAGCTCGCCGAGGCTGACGTTCGCGCCACCCTCTTCGGGAAGGTCGGCGAGGGTGACGTGCGGGCCGTAGACCTTGGCGAGGACCTCGTTGGCCTCTTCATGGCGGCCCATCTTCGCGAGCCAGCGCGGGGATTCGGGAGTTCCCATCCGCAGGAGCACGATGATGAGCCCGGGGATGGCCGCGCTTGCGAGCATCCAGCGCCAGCCGTCGGCGAAGGTCAGGAGGAACTGGCCGACGATGTAGGCGACGGCAGCGCCGACGAACCACATGGTGACGAAGGCGCCCAGGAGCGGGCCGCGCCACTTGCTCGGGGTGAACTCCGCGAGCAGCGAGGTGGCGATCGGGTAGTCGGCGCCCACTGCGAAGCCGATCAGCAGGCGAAGCACGATGAGCCACACGGCATCCCCCACGAATGCCTGGGCGATCGAACAGGCGACCAGGGCGATGAGGTCGACGGTGAAGAGCAGGTGCCGGCCGAACTTGTCCGTGAGCCAGCCGCCGAGGAAGGCACCGAAGAAGATGCCGATGAGGGCCGCCGCGCCGATGAGGCCTTGCTCGGAGGCCGAGAGTCCGAACTGCGGCGTGATCTGGATCATCGCGACGCCGATGATGCTCAGGATGTACCCGTCGAGGAACGGTCCGCCGGAGGAGTAGAGCGCCAGCTTCTTGTGGAACGACGACAGGGGAGCGTCGTCAACGACATGGGACATGGGGTTTCCCTTCGGATGTGGGTGGACCGCTCTGGGCGGGCCCTCGAGAGGAGGTGAGGGGTGCTTGTCGCGGGCCGGCCGCTGTCGTCATCGGCAGCCGCCGGTGCGGTAGTCCGGGTCGGGGTCCCGCCCGCTGCAGAGGATCGGGGCCGCTGTGATCAGGTGCGCATCATGTGATGCGTTGCACACCATCCTAGGATTTGATCAAAGATCGAGCAAGGGGTGCGACGCAACTTTTTTCGCAGGCACCCCGGGGATGCCCGGACACAGAAAAATCGCCGCTGTCCAGCGGCGAAGGGAAAGGGCACGGTGGGGATTGGCTGCAGGGGCTCGGCAGCGCGCCCCTCGGAAGGCTCAGTCGCCGGAGGGCCTGCCGCGCAGGCTGCCGGCGGGCCCGACGGCGTCGGGCGGCGCCTCGGAAGCGAGGGAGGGCAGGGCCGACGCCATCCGCTTGGCGTGGGCTGCCGCCTCCGCGTCTCCCTCGGCCGCGGCGACCACCGCGCCGCAGATGAGCGCCTGGAGCGTGCAGGCCACCCCCTCGGGGTCCCCAAGCCCTGCCTCGGCGGCGATCTCCTCGATCTCCGCCAGCGTCGAGTCGAGCTGACGGGCGGCCTCCTTCGCGAAGGGGTGCTCCGGGCCCATCTCGATGATCACCTGCTCGAGGGCGCCGGGCGCCTTTCCCTGACGGAACAACCCGTCGAGGGCGTCGAAGAGGCCGAGCAGGGCGTCCCTGCCGCTCATGCCGGACGCACGGACCGCTTGGGCTATCGCCGTTCGCGCACGCCCCCAGCCCTGGAGACAGGCGAGGATCAGCGCATCCTTGCTGCGGAAATGCCGGTAGAAGGTGGCCTTGGCCACCCCGGAGCGTGCAATCAGCTCCTCGATGCCGACCCCTCTGATCCCCCGCGTGGCGAAGAGTTCCTCGGCAGCTGCGAGGATCCTGCCCCTCGTTCCCCTGCCGCCCCTCGCTGAGACGGCCGGCCCCACGGACAACGCTGTCAGCAGCATCTGCATCCCTGCCCACCTCTCTCCGGCCCGCGCGAAGAGCGGTGGGCCAAGCGATCCGGCATCGGAGAGATGCTTCCCAGCGCTTCTCTGCATTAAACGGCAGGCCGCCCCGCTGCGTGGGGTCCAGCCTCCTCACCTAGGCGAAGGCATGTGCCTCGCGAGAGCGTGGGGGTTCAGGGTGTGGGGTTGCCTGCCTAGGCGGCGATCTTGCGGCGCATGCGGTCCAGGAGGCGGCGCAGCAGGCGCGAGACCTGCATCTGGCTCACCCCGAGCTCGGCAGCGATCTCGCTCTGGCTCATCTCCTGCACGAAACGCATCCGGATCAGCCGCATGTCCTCCTCGCTCGCCCCCTCCAGCGCCGCGGCGAGCATCTGGCGCTCCTCCACCCGCTCGAACCCCGGATCCGTGAACGAGACGACACACGAGGACGCACCCCCCGCCTCCGGCTCCGACACCCCGTCCAGAGGCTCGATCGCCACCCCGACCATCGCCGAGTCCGCCCCCCGGGCCTCGGCCACCTTCCCCGCCGCAGCACCCGCGGCCTCGCTCAGCTCCGCCGCGGTGGGCTCACGCCCCAGATCCTGCTCCAGCCGCTCCCGCGCAGCCCGCACCCCCAGGCGCAGCTCCTGCACCGACCGCGGCGGACGCACGACCCACGACTGGTCCCGCAGATGACGCTTGATCGTGCCCGTGATCGTGGGCACCGCGAACGGCACGAACCCATGCCCGGACCCCTCCCGGTACCGCTGGGCCGCCATCACCAGCCCCAGCCGCGCCACCTGGCGCAGGTCCTCCGGATCATGCCCCGGCACCCGGTACCGGCGCGCCAGCGCATCCGCCACCCCCAGATGCTCCGCCACCAGAACCGCGGCCTCCGCACCCAGCGGCCCCCGCACCGCCTCCCGCGGCCCCTCCTGGGCCCCCTGCCCCTCCTGGGCCCCCTGCCCCTCCTGGGCCTCCTGGCCCTCCTGCGGGGCCTCCGGGGTCTCCTGGGCCTCCACAGCCGCGGCCCCGCGCAGGGCATCCCCGCGCCCGCCGGCCAACACCTTCAGACGAGCCTTCGACTCACTCACAGCGCCATCCTCCTTGCCGCCGCACACGCGGCGTCCCGGTCCTTCCGGCCGGCCAGGCCCCCCTGCCCGTTCCCGGGCCCCGGGGTTCCTGGCCGGTTCTGTCCAGTTCCGTCCAAACGAGACAGACCTGTCTGTCCCGCTAGAAAGAGTTATACAAGTAGACAGACCTGTCTGTCTAGAGCGTCACCCAAATAGACAGACCTGTCTGTCTGGAGTGCTACGATGGACGCCATGGACGGCCGAGACCTTGGCCGGGCCCTTGGGGCCGCGGCGCGTAAACCTGCCCGGGAGCGGATCCTGGAGACCGCGTACGGGCTTTTTGCCAGACGCGGCGTGCGAGACGTCGGAATCGACGAGATCATCACCCACTCCGGGGTCGCCAAGGCCACGTTCTACCGGCACTTTCCCTCGAAGGAAGCGCTCGTCCTCGCCTACATGGACCGCTGGTACCAGGTGCGCCACGACGCCATCGAAGAGGCGATCGCGCACGCGCACAACCCCGACGACGCGCTGCTGGCGGCCTTCAACGTCCTGGACGACTGGTTCAGCCGCGGCGCCGCGGAGGTCAACACGTTCCTCCACGTTGTGATCGAGTTCGGACCCGCCCACCCGCTGGGCCGGGCCGCGATGGCACACCTCGCCGCGATCCGGGGGCGGCTCGCCGCTCTGGCAAAGGCCGCCGGGCTCGACGACCCCGAGGGATTCGCCTGGTCGTTCCACATCCTGACCAAGGGCGCGATGGTCGCCTCCATCGAAGGCGACCACCGGGCCGCCATCCGCGCGCGCAACCTTGCCCGGGCCCTGATCGACTTGCACCGGCCGGACACTCCGGGGAGCCCCACCGCGGACCGGGACGAGGAGCGCGAAGCCGCAATCCTCCGCGGGCTCGACTCGGCCAAGCGGTAGGAGACGGCGGCGCAGACCATGTCGCCGCCGCGCGCTGAGAGTTCCTAGAGCTCCGGGCGGAGCGCTCCGTCGGGAGCGGGCGTGACGTCCCCTGCCGCGGCATCCTCGGTCGCCGCCCAGCTCCCGAGGAGGCGCAGCGACTCCTCGGACGGGGAGCCCGGAACGGCCGGATATACCGTGAAGGTCAGGCCCGGGTCCTCGGCGAGCGAGAGCGCCTCGAACAGGAGCTCGATCTCCCCGACCACGGGATGCCGGAAGACCTTGTTGCCGGAGTAGTGCCGGCGCACATTGTGCCGCGCCCACAGCGCGGCGAACTCCTCGCTGCGCGTCGAGAGCTCGCCCACGAGGTCGGCGAGTCCTTTGTCGTACGGATTGCGGCCAGACTCCGTGCGCAGAATCGCCACATTGTTGTTGGCGGCAACGTTCCAGTCCGGGTAGAAGTCCCGGGCCCGTGGATCCAGGAAAATGAAGCGCGAGGAATTCGCGGGGCGGGCGGTGCCGTCGGGCGCGAGGCGGGGCGCGCCGTCGTACATCTGGCAGTAGAGGGCGCGGCCGAGCCGATTCGTTGCCAAGATGTCCATCCTCGCGTTGCGGACGAAGGCGGGCGCGCCCGTCATGGCGTCGAGCATGAACTGGACGCTGGGACGGACGGCCTGACGGGAGGCGCGCTGGCGGGCCCGCGGAGAGGCGTTGGCAGTCCGGGCGAGGTCGAGGAGGTGGTCCCTCTCGGCGTCGTCGAGCTGGAGCGCGCGGGCGAGCGCCTCGAGGACCCCGTCCGAGGCGCCGGCGAGGTTCCCGCGCTCGAGCCGTGTGTAGTAGTCCACGCTCACGCCCGCGAGCAGCGCCACCTCCTCGCGCCGCAGCCCCGGCACCCTGCGGTTGCCGCCGTAGACGGTGAGGCCGGCTTGCTCGGGACTGATCCTCGCTCGCCGGGTGGCGAGGAAGTCGCGGACCTCGGCGCGGTGGTCTGTTGCCATGCGCTCCACGCTACGCCCGTCGCGTGGAAGCCGAGAGGCCCTGCCAGTACCCGTCTCGCGGGCCACGCTCCCCTGGCGATCGTCTGGAAGGCCAATGAATTCACCCGCACAATGTGCAATATGAAAAACGGTCAGCCAAGAACTCCGCTTGTTTGCACCAAACCGGGTGGGGAAGAAATGGAGGACATCATCAGCGCGACTCCGAAAACTGGAGGCTCTGCCATGTTCGATTCCTTGACCGCTGGACTCGCCGAGGTCGCTCGGTTTGTCCCCCAGTTCCTCTTGTTCCTCGTCATCCTCATCGTCGGCCTCCTCGTCGCGCGATTCATTGCCAATGCCCTCTCCCGCCTGCTCACCAAGGTGGGCTTCGACCGCTGGGTCGAGCGGGGCGGAGTCAAGCGGGCGCTCCAAGGTTCGAATCTCGATGCGAGCACGATCGTTTCAAAGATCATCTACTACGCACTCGTGCTTTTCGTCCTGCAGTTCGCATTCGGCGTCTTCGGCCCGAATCCGGTCAGCACCCTCCTCGCGGCCATCATCGCGTTCCTGCCGAAGATCGTCGTCGCCATCATCATCGTCATTGTCAGCGCCGCCATTGCCGCGGCCGTAAAGACCCTCATCCAAGGCTCGCTGGGCGGCCTCTCCTACGGCCGCACGCTGGCCAACATCGCGAGCATCTTCATCATCGGCATCGGCATCATCGCCGCACTGAACCAGGTGGACATCGCTGTCACGGTCACCACCCCCATCCTCATCGCGGTCCTGGCTTCGATCACCGGAGTCGTGATCGTCGGGGTGGGCGGCGGCCTGATCAAGCCGATGTCCGAGCGTTGGGAGCGCTACCTCTCCCGCGCTGAGGAGGAGGCCCCGCGCGTCAGGGCCAAGGCCGAGTCCGCGCCCCCGGCCGGCGAGCAGATCAAGGACGCGGCACGCCAGTACATGCCGGCCGATCAGGACGGCGGCTCCCACCGTTCGTGAGGCGCCGAGCCATCGTCGACACGCTGTCAACGCCCAGGAGGAACCGTGATGGTCAGCAGTGAGAACGGGGGGCGGAGCCGTGAGCCCCGCACCACGAGGGCGGCCATGACGTGGACCGCGGTCGTCGCGGCCCTCGTGGTCTTCATCCTGCTCATCGTGTTCTTCATCCAGAACCAGGACACCGTGGAGGTCCATTTCCTCGGGCTCACCGGACCGGTCCCGCTCGGCGTCGCCCTGTTCATTGCGGCGGTCGCCGGTGGGGTGCTCGTCGCCGTGGCGGGCGCGGTGCGGATCATCCAGCTCCGTGCCGTCGCCCGGCGGGCCACGCGGACGCCGCCTTCGGGGCGCGCGCCCCGGTCCGGGCCGGCGTCGTCTTCCGGACCCACACCGTCCGGCCCCGCATCTCCCTCAGGGCCTGCAGGCCCCTCCGGGCCCGCGTCGCCCGCGGGCCGCACTCCCCCACAGGACCGCTGACCGCCCGGGCCGCCATCCCCCGGTCAGCGACGGGGCGCCTCCGTCTTCGCCCGTCGCGGGCGAGGCGGAGGCGCTTTCACGTCCGGACCCCGCGGGCTCTAGAACCCCGACGGGAGCCGCGGCGTGTACGGCTCCTCGAGAGCCTGGACTTCCTCGTCGGTCAGCTCGAGCTCGAGGGCCGCGACCGCGTCCGGGAGGTGGTGGGACTTCGTGGCGCCGACGATGGGCGCGGTGACCACGGGATTGCGGAGCACCCATGCGAGCGCGACCTGGGCCATCGGCACTCCGCGCGCCTCCGCGACACGCTGGACGGCATCCACGATCGCTTCGTTCGTCTCCCCCGAGTAGCGGCTCTGCAGGGGATCCGTCGTGGCGCGCTGGGTCTGCTGCTCCGACCACGGCCGCGTGAGGCGGCCCTTCGCGAGCGGGCTCCACGGGATGCTGCCCACGCCCTGGTCCGCCAGGAGCGGCATCATCTCGCGCTCCTCCTCGCGCATCACCAGGCTGTACTGGTCCTGCATCGAGACGAACCGCGTCCACCCGTTCGCCTCGGCCGCGTGCTGCATCTTCTGGAACTGCCAGGCCCACATCGAGGACGCGCCGAGGTAGCGGGCCTTGCCGGCCTTCACCACGTCGTGCAGGGCCTCCATCGTCTCCTCCACCGGCGTCTGGGGATCGAAGCGATGGATCTGGTAGAGGTCCACGTAGTCGGTCCCGAGCCGGGCGAGCGACGCGTCGACCTGCTCCATGATGGCGCGGCGGGACAGCCCGCGCCCGCCGGGGCCCTCGTGCATGGGGAAGAAGACCTTGGTGGCCAGCACGACGTCCTCGCGCCGCGTGTACTTCTGGATCGCACGCCCGACGATCTCCTCCGAGGACCCGTAGCCGTAGACGTTCGCGGTGTCCCAGAAGGTGATGCCGAGCTCGAGGGCCTGCCGGAACAGCGGCTCGGCGGCCGCGTCGTCGAGCGCCCATTCGCTGAACCCGCGGGACGGGTCGCCGAAGCTCATGCAGCCTAGGGCGATCCGGCTCACGCGCAGCCCCGAGGCTCCGAGACGGGTGTACTGCATCAGGTGGTCCTTTCGTCAGCGGTTGTCCCCCCGACGCTACGCCGCGCCTCCCGACCGAGGGAGGTTCTGCCAGTACCGGGATGGGCCGGGACTCCCGGACGCCGGCAATGGGCGGTGGACTGGACCCACAGAAAGCAGAAAGGACGCCCATGCCTGGCCTGACCCGCCTCCTCACCCCCGCTGCCGCGCTGCTGTGGGGACTCCAGTTCGCGTTCCTCACCCCGGCGCTCGCGCTCGTGCTCTCGGGCCAGTTCGGCGCCAGCGACGCCGAGGTGGGGCTCGCTCTGGCGGTGTACAACGCGAGCGGCTTCGTCGCCGCGCTCGTCCTGCCGGCGCACGCGGACCGACGCCGGGACTACCTGACCCCCATGCTCTGGTGCAGTGCGCTCACGTTCGTCCTCGCCGCCGTCCTGGCCTTGGCGACCTCGCTGCCGCTCGCCGTCGTCGCCCTCGCAGTCGTCGGCGGCCCGGCCGGCGTGGGAGTGTCCCTCCTGTTCGCCCACCTGCGGGCCCACGGGGCCACCACCGGGGAGGTCATGAACACCCGCGCGCTGGTCTCCTTCGCGTGGGTCGCCGGACCGCCCCTCGCGATGCTCCTCATCGGGTGGTTCGGGCTCCAGGCAGTCGTCGCCGCGGTGGGCGTCGTCGCCGTCGCAGGCGGGCTCACGACGGCGGCGTTGCGGCGCCGCGGGAACAGCCGCCCGAGCGCTGGCACGGCCAGTCCGAGGACAGGCAGCGCGGGATCGGCCAGCGCGCAGACGCCGAGTTCGGGATCGGCCAGCCGGACAACCGTGGTCCTCGTCGTCGCGGCCTTCGTCGCCCTGCAGGCCACGAACGCGGCGGCCGTCGCCGTCATGGCCCTGTTCACGGCCGGGTCGCTCGGGCTGGACGTGCTGTGGGCCGGGATCGCCCTCGGCGTGTCCGCTGGCCTCGAGGTGCCGGCGCTCGTGCTGCTGGGCCGGCTCTCGCGGCGCTTCTCGAGCCTGCCGCTCATCGGCTCGGGGTGCATCGCCGGCGCTGCGTACTACCTCGCCGTGCCCTTCGTGGGCGGCCCTGTGCTCCTCATCGCAGCCCAGGTGCTCAACGCGTGGTTCTTCGCGGTCGTCGCCGGGGTCGGGCTCACGTACTTCCAGGAGGTCATCCCGCGCCCCGGCATCGCCTCGGGCCTGTTCACGAACACGCGTCGGGTCGGGGCCATCATCTCTGGCGGGATCATCGCGGCCGGCTCAGCGCTGGCCCCCGGATACGGCGGCGTGTTCGGCGTGTGCGCTGCCCTCACGGCCGCGGCGCTCGTGGCCGTCCTCGCGGCGGCCGTCGCGGGCCGCCGGCGTCGTGCCGTCCCCGACCCGAGCGGCGGGCTCCCCGCCTCGGCGAGCCGCTGACGCGGCGTCGTGCGCGGGAGGCTCAGGCGGGCTCCCAGCGGAACCAGCGGATCCCGATCCCGGCGAAGATGGCCGCGTAGCCGACCAGCGCCACTGCCTGCCACGTGTTCTGCGCCGACCAGACGGCGAGGTTCCCCACGGCGCCGAACAGGTCCATGAGCGCACCCACCGGGGTCCATGCCGCGATGTTCCTGAAGTCGTCGCCGAGGAGCCCGGTCGCGCCGAGGATGCCCGTCAGGAAGAGCACGATGTACAGGACCCGCGCCACCGCGTTGACCACACCGGCGGAGCGCACGAGCGCCACGAGGGCCTGGCCGATCGCAAGGAACACCGCCGCGCCGAGGAGCGCGATCGCGAGGATCAGCGCGTACTCGCCCGCGGAGAAGACCGTCTGGTGCTGGATGCTGCCCACGATCAGCACGACCACGCCCATCACGAGGTCCGCCGCGAACTGGACCGCGAGGCGGCTGCCCATGATCGCCCAGGTGGGCGCGGGGGTGACCCGCAGCCGCTGGAAGACCCCTGCCTCCCGGTCCCGCGAGAGCGTGGTCGGGTAGGCGATGATGCCCGATGACAGCAGCCCGTACGTGAGGGCCATGCCGATGAGGAAGCCCGCGTCCGTGCTGAGCCGCCCCCTGTTCGTGAGGAACAGGATCGCGATGGGCACGACCAGGTTCAGCAGCAGCACCTGGCGGCTGCGGACCAGCACGGTCGCATCGGCGGTCAGCAGCGCGCGGACGGCGAGGGCGGTCGACGGCGCGTGGTCGGCCTCGTGCGCACGGCCGGCCGAGGGGGCGCCGGGAGGGAGGGGGATGTCAGTCACGGATGGTCCTCCCGGTCAGTCCGATGAACACGTCCTCGAGCGTCACGTCCCCACGGGCCACGGCGAGCACGCGCGGGTCCCTGCGGTGCTCCGCCACGAGGCTGCCCGGCGAGCCGAGGGCGAGGAGCCGGCCGTGGTCCATGATGGCCACGCGGTCGCACACGGCCTGGGCCTCCTCCATGGAGTGGGTCGTCAGCAGGACGCTCCCACCGGCCCCGCGCGACTCCTCGATGCGGTCCCACAGCTGGCGTCGGGACTGGGGGTCGAGCCCGGTGGTCGGCTCGTCCAGCAGGAGGATGCTCGGGCCATGGAGCATGGCCACCATGAGCGAGAAGCGCTGCTGCTGGCCGCCGGAGAGCTTCTTGAACGGTTTGCCGTGCTCCTGCGCGAGCCCCGCCTCGCGGAGCCTCTCATCGATCTGCCGGCGCGTGATCGGCACGCCGTAGAGGCCGGCGTAGAGGCGCGTGATGTCTTCGATCCGAAGCTCGGCCTGGAAGCTCGAGGCCTGCAGCTGCACGCCGAGCCTGGCCTTGAGCGCGGAGGTCGCGTGGCCGGCGTCGTGCCCGTCCACGATCACGCGGCCGGCGTCGGGCGCCCGGAGGCCCTCGATCACGCTCAGCGTCGAGGTCTTGCCCGCGCCGTTGGGACCGAGCAGCCCGAAGATCTCGCCGCGCCGCACCGAGAAGCTCAGGCCGTCGACGGCGGTCTGGGCCCCGTAGCGCACCACGAGGCCCTGCACGTCGAGAACCGGGTCCTCAGCCATGCCTCGATGGTACGGCCCGTTGCCTGAGGAAATCATGTGGACTGGCTGGGTGTGGCCCGGTCCGATTGGCACGCGCGCCGGCGGGGGAGGATCTGCCTGAGGAGGAGCATCCATGACCGAGACCGTCTACCGCGTGCGCATCCGCTGCACTGCCGACGCCCTGTGGTCCGCGCTGACCGAGACCGACTCCCCGCGCCCGTGGATGCGGGGCTGGACCGTGCACAGCAGCTGGGAGCGCAACGCCGCCTACACGATGCATGGCGAAGGCCGCGAGGTCGCCGCGGGCCACGTCATCGCGGCCGACCCGCCGCGGCGCCTCAAGCTGACCTTCGACCCGGCGTGGGACGCCGGGATCGCGAAGGAGCCGCCGGGCACGCTCGAGTACAGGATCCATCCCTCGGACGGGGGCGAGTGCGAGCTCACGGTGACCATCGCCGGGCTGGGCGGCAGGTCGGCGTCGTCCGTCGCCTCGGACACCCCCGCGACCCACGAGGCCCTCAAGCAGTGGCTGGAGGATCACTCCGTCTCCCGCTGATGGCCGAGCCGGACCTCCTCCGCATCGAGCTCGTTCTGGATGGTGCGCAGCACGGTGTCGTCGATGGTCTTCTCGTCGCGGAGCCGCACCACCGTGGCCCGCTTGCGGGCGATGAGCTCGAGCCGGAGCTGCGTGTACTGACGGGTCCGCACGACCGCAGGGTGCTCGTGGTCGTCGAAGCCCGCGTTGAGGGCCTCGAGCCGCTCGTCGTACTCGCTGCGGATGCGCTCGAGGACCTCGTCGTCGGCCCCGATCTCGCGCGCGAGCCGGGGCAGCGCCTCGCACGCCTCCTCGATGGCGGTGCGCTTGGCGATGGCGAGCTCCTCGACGATCTTCGTGTCCTCCGGGATGCGTGCCCACCGGATCACCTTGGGCAGCGCCATGCCCTGCAGGACCAGGGACGCGACCACCACGAACGCCGTGACGAACACGATCGCGTTGCGCTCCGGGTACTGGCCGCCGTCCGGGATCGAGAGGGCGACGGCGAGCGAGACGGCGCCGCGGAAGCCCGCCGTCGTGCTCATCACCCGGGCGCGGTTCGTGGTGCGCAGCTGGCGCTGGTAGGGGCGGCGGTCGACGGCGCGGATCACGTACGCCGAGACGACCAGCACCACCAGGCGCGTGACGAGGATGGCCACGTAGACCGCGACGCTGATGAGCACGACCTGGCCCAGCGCCTGCCCGTTGGCCCGGCCCGCGGTGGTCCAGAGGCCCCCGACCGCCGACGGGAGCTCGAGGCCCACGAGGACGAAGAGGGCGCCGTTGAGCATGAAGCTCGCAAGCGACCAGACGGCGACAGTCTGCTGGCGCGTGTAGGCCGAGATGGCCAGCGGTGCGGTCCGCGAGAGGTAGAGGCCGCAGGCCACGACGGCCAGGACGGCCGAGGCATGGATGAGCTCGGCGCCGAGGAACGCGATGAACGGAGTAAGGACCGTGGCGGCGTTGCCGGCCATGGCGTTCTCGATCCTGCGGCGGGCCTCGAGCATGACCCATCCGACCGCGAGGCCCACGGCGGCGCCCCCGACGAACGAGTACACGAACTCGCCCGCGACGAGCGGGAGGCTGATCTCGCCCTCCCCCGCCGCGAAGCCCAGGGCGACGCCGTAGACCACGAGGGCCGTGCCGTCGTTGACGAGGCTCTCGGCCCGCAGGACCGTCATCTGGCGGCGCGGGAGCGCCTTGCCGAGGGACGCGACCGCGGTGGCGTCCGTGGGTGCGACCGCGGCGCCGAGGATCCACGCCGAGCCCCAGTCCAGGCCGAACCCGTGGGCGACCGCGGCCACCGCCCCCGCCGTGACCACGACCAGGAGGGTGCTCGAGAGCATGATGCCGCGGATGAACCGGCGGATCTCGCGCAGCGAGGTCGTGAGGCTTTCCCAGTACAGGAGCGCCGGGAGGAACAGGAGCAGCACCGTCTCGGGCGGGAGCCCGACGCCCCGGAACACCGGGACGAGGGTCAGGAGCAGCCCGAACGCCAGCAGGACCACCGGCGAAGTGACCCGCAGTCTGGGCGCGAGCAGGCTCCCCACCACGACGGCCGCGCCGAGCGCGACGATGAGTTCGAGAGCGAGCATGGGGCGCTCCTGACGGGGACGAGGTTCCGCGACTGAATGTACGCCGCGCCTCCCCCTGATGGGGAGGCTCTCCCGCTACCCGGATGGGCGGCCCCTCACGCGGGGTCGGTCCCAGGCTCCATCCGGGGTCCTCCCGTCCGCTCCTGCTCGGTTTGGCCACCGGGAGGGGCAGGATCCCGGCGTGTCCCGCATTCTTGTTCCCGTGGCGGAGCCCTAGGCGAGCAGGAACGGACGCGCGGTTGTGGCCGTGCGGCTCCCTTGACCGATCTGCCGGACAGTGCTGTTCTGAAAGGCACGGCGTGAAGCAGCTCGGGCCGTCCAGCCTTGCCACCGCGAAGGAGTGCCATGGTCAACGACGACCGCCGCGACGCCAGCTACGTCCCCAGCACTGAGGACCTCTCCCAGGACTTCGATTTCCGCCCGGAGGAGACCGCCTGGGACGACGAGGACGGACTCTTCGACAGCGAGGAGATCGTCGTCGGCTGACGCTTGGAGCCCTCGGGCGCGAAGGTGCGGGGCGCCGTCACGTGCGTGGCGGCGCCCCGTCGCGTCCGGCCTCAGGGATGCAGGCCCTAGGAGCAGTGGGCGAATGCCTCGCGAATGGCCGTGCCCAGGGCCTCGTCCCCCGGCCGCTCGATCACGGCGACCGGCTCCGCGCTCCCCACGAGGCCCTCCCGGGAGCCCCCATTGCGACTGGCCGTCACCCTCACCACGTCGTCCTCGCGTTCCACATGCACGTGCAGGAGGCCCCGCGCGTAGGCCGACCATGTCCGCAGCCCGAGGGCCTCCAGGACCGGAGAGAACGGCGACGGCCCGCGGCGCAGATTCGGCGTCCGCACTCCCGTCCGCGAGGCGTCCAGCATCCGGAGCACCGCCGCTCCCAGTTCCCGGTCGGAAGCGCCGGACGCCAGCACCTCGAACGCTCCGTTGCTGATCCAGAAGCCGTCTTTGGTCTGGGAGCTCGAGGAGGCCACTAGGGCATCTCCGCGGAGGTCCGCCGCGGCAACACTGATCGAGCCCGTCGTGCGACGGCGCCGCCCCCACATCCTGCCCTCCCGTCCACGCGCCACGTGTCCGATCACAACCTACGCCCGGCAAGGCCTCGACCGCGTCCGTTCCTGCTCGCATTGGGGCCGCCCCGGCCCGGAACTCCGGCGTGTCGGGGTTCCGGGCCTCGTGTCGGGGCCCCTTATCGAGCAGGAACGGACGGCGCGGCAGGAACGGACGGCGCGGCAGGAACGGACGGCGCGGCAGGAACGGACGGCGCGGCAGGAACGGACGGCTCAGCCGGCAGCGTCCCGTCGTCCTCATAGGCCCCCGCCCCGACGCCGGCGAGCTCCCGCCCGGCCACGTACCCGAACGTGAGCGCGGGCCCGAGGTTGATCCCGCCGGCCGGGTAGAAGCCGCCCATGACGCTGGCCTGGTCGTTGCCGGCCACGAACAGGCCCTCAATCGCGGACCCGTCCGCCCGCAGCACCCGCGCGCGCCCGTCCGCGGCGAGCCCGGCGAACGTCCCGAAGGACCCCGGGACCACCTTGACCGCGTAGAACGGGCCCTTCTCGATCGGCGCGAGCGAGGGGTTCGGCCCCACCTTCGCATCCCCGCCGTACCGGTTGAACTCGGTCTCGCCCCGCTCGAACTCGGGATCGACTCCGGCCCGCGCGCCCTCGTTGAACCGCTCCACCGTCTCGCGCAGCCCGGCCGGGTCGATCCCGCACGCGGCGGCGAGCTCCTCGAGCGTCCGGCCCTTCTTCAGGTACCCGTTGCGCAGGTACGGGAACAGCGGCACAGGCAGCGGCTTGGCCATGCCGAGCGGGTACTTCCGCACGAACCGCGAGTCGGCGATCTGCCACGACTCGACCGGCTCCCCCTCGGGCGTCGCGGCCACGAGCGCGGAGACGTAGTCGTAGTAGCCGTTGGCCTCGTTCACGAACCGCTTCCCGTCGCGCCGCACCCCGATCGACCCCGGCTTGGCCCGGTCCATGATGTGCGGGAACACGCCGTTCCGCCCGAACGCGGGCGCCTTCCCGACCGTGTACGGCACGAGCGAGACGGGGCACCACGCCGCCGCGGACTCGACGTCCGTCTCGAACCGCGCGCCGACGGACTCGCCGAGCGTGATCCCGTCCCCGGTCGTCTCCTTCGGCGCGAGGGTCCGGTGCTCGCGCCCCGTGGGCGTCTTGGGGAACAGCGCGCGCCGCCGATCGACGTCGTTCGGGAACCCGCCCGCCGCCAGCACGACGCCGCGCGCCGCCCGGATCTCGTACTCGCCCTGCGTGCCGTCCGGCAGGGTGCCGCGCACGACGGCGCCGCCCACCCGGGCGGGCGAGTCGCCGCCGTCGTGGGTCAGCAGGCGCACGGCCGGCGTGGAGACGCGGATGTCCACCCCGAGGTCCTCGGCGCTCTGCAGCAGCCGCCCCACGAGGGCGGTCCCGTTGACGAGCTGCATCCCGCGGCGGTGCACGGCCAGGTCCAGGACGTGCCGGCCCACGCGCCAGGTCGCGTACGCGAGGCCCTTGAGGCTGCCCTGGGAGGCGGAGAGGAACGTGGCGAGGTCCGGCCCGGCCATGATGCCCATCCCGAGGAACGACGTCTCGTACAGCTGTCCCCGCAGCAGCTTCCGGACGCGCGGGGAGAGGCGGCGGGCGTTGACCGGGGCCGGCCCGACGGACCGGTGGCCCGTGCCGGCGCCGGGGGTCTTGCCGTAGACGTCCTTGATCTTCGCGCCGGGGGTGAACTGCAGTCGGGTCTTGCCCTCGAAGAAGCCGACCATGTGCGGGACGGCCTCGAGGAACGCGTCGATGCGTGCGGCGTCGTAGCGCGCGCCGAGCCGGTGGCGGAGGTAGGTGCGGAACTGCTCTGGGTCCTCGTCCACGCCGTCCGCCTTGGCGAGCGGGTTCCCGGGCGTCCACGCCCAGCCGCCGGACCACGCGGTCGCGCCGCCGCAGACCTCGGCCTTCTCCACCACGACGACGCGCAGCCCGTGGTACGCGGCCGTCACCGCGGCGGAGAGGCCGCCGGCGCCGGAGCCGATCACGAGGACGTCGGTGTCGATGGACTTCATGCGGGGGCTCCGTTCGGGACAGCGTTCGAGACAGCGGCGGCGAGGCCGGCGGCCTCGGTCAGGACATTCTGGGCGGTCTGGCGCAGGCGGCGGGCCCAGTCGAGCTCGCCGAGGCGCACGACGTCGGCGGGAGACGGTGCCTCGACGCTCACCGGGGTGCCGCCCGGCAGGGCGGCGACGATCTCGGCCAGGCCGAGGCCGCCCTCCCCGGGGGCGAGGCGCGCAGCGCGTGACTCGTGGATGAGGCCCTCACGGTCCCCGGGGCGATCGGCGGGCGCGTCGCAGAGCTGGAGCAGGGGAACGAGGTCCGCGATCCCGGCGAGCTCTGCGAGGGTGCCGCCGAAGCGGCGGAAGTGCAGCGTGTCGACCACCACCTGCGCACCCGCGGCCCGGGCCGCGGGTGCGGCGGAGCCGAGCGAGTTGATGCGCTGGTACGAGATCGGCTCGAGGGTGGGCGTGATGCCGAACCCGCGCCCGTCCTCGGCCAGCTGCGCGAGGTTGTCGGCGAAGCGCGCCGGCTCGGGGTCGGCCCCGGCCACGGTCATGGTCTCCGCGCCGAGGGCCTGGCCGGCCTCGAGCATGCGGAGCCATGCCTCGCGCTGGCCCGCTCCGTCCTCGCCGCGGCCGTCCATGAGCAGGAACTCGATGTCCAGGACGCGGACGCCGGTGGAGCGGACGTTGCGCAGCGTCGCAGCGAGCATGGGCGAGCCGGGCTGGAGGTCGTAGGGCCGCTCCGTCGGGGTCACGGGGCGGACCCGGGCGCCGACGAAGTCGAACCCCGCCTCGGCCGCGATCAGCACGAGGTCCGGCGGGGCGGTGTCGAGCAGGGACAGCTGCGCGAGGCCGACGGCCCGGGTGGGCTGCTGGTCGGACTGCGTCGAGCGGGGGCTCATGCGTGGGCTCCTTCGAGGACACGGCTGCTGGCCGAAACGGCGGCGGGGGCGGCTCGCTCAGGCTCCGGTGCGAGGGCGGCGGCGAGGCGCTGCGCGGCGTCGTACCCGTGCTTGATGGCGTTCGACGCCGTGGGCGGCAGGTGGTCCACGACGGTCCCCGCGAGCACCACCGGAACGCCGGCGCCGAGGGTCAGCGCCGCCTCGCGGCCGGGGAGGTCCACGGTCGCACTGAGCGGCACGACGCCGCGCGAGACCAGGAGCGGCCCGGGCGCGTCGAGCCACTGCTCGCCCTCGGGCCCGACAACGCGCACGCGGCCGGCGTCGGTTCCGGGCGACTCGGCCTCGACGATGCGGGAGTCGAGGACTATGCGCACGTCCAGGTTCGCCTCGAGCCGCGGGACGGCGAGGATCTTGGCGCGGCGCCCGGACTCGGGGGCGATGGCCGGCTCGGGCCCGACGAGCAGGACCCGTGTGCCGCGGCCCGCGAGCGTGTCGGCGACGGACATCGCGACCGAGTCGGCACCCCAGACCGTCACGGCCTCGGGCCAGTCCGCAGACGTCGCCTCGGTCCCCTCGAGGAGGCCGGGCCGGGCGGCGAGCCAGTCGCGGACGTCGAGGACGGCGTCGTGCGCGGTGCCCGGCCCGCTGACCCGGAAGCCGGGCTGGGGGCGGGCGCCGCCGGTCGCGACGACGATCCCGTCCGCTTCCCACTCCCGTGCGAGCGCGGCGAGGTCCGCGGGGCCGGCTGCGGCGGCCCGCACGCCGAGACGCACCTCGACGCCGAGGCGCCCGAGCGCGGCGCGGTTCCAGTCGAGGTAGCGGTGGAAGTCCGGGGTGGGGCGCATTCGGGCGGCGAGCGCGAACTGGCCGCCGAGCCGCTCCCCCGCCTCGAGCACGGTGACCCGTGCGCCGGCCTCGGCGAGCTCGCGGGCGGCGGTCAGGCCCGCGGGCCCCGCGCCCAGGACCAGGGTGTGGGGCCCGACGGCGTGTGGCGCTGCGTCGTCGGCAGCCCGCACCCGCGGCGTCGGGACGGGCACCCGCGAGCGCCCGACCGCCGGGTTGACGGTGCACGTGACCTGGCCGAGGCCGAGGTTGTCGATGCAGACGTTGCACGCGATGCAGGGCCGGTACGCCGCCTCGCCGGGGACGCTGTGCCCGAGGACGGCGGGGACGAACGCCGGGTCCGCGTGGACGGCACGGCCGAGGGAGACGAAGTCGCAGACGCCGTCGGCGAGCACGGCCTCGATCGCCGCGGGCGAGTTGAGCCGCCCGGCTAGGCCGAGCGGGATCCCGAACCCGCGGTAGACGCGGGCGTAGTCGGCGAGGACGCCGGGCTTCCACTCCCCCGACTGCACGATCCACTCGCCGGCCTCGTAGGACCCGGCGGAGAGGTCGAGGAAGTCGAGCGCGTCCAGGTCGAGGCGGGCGACGACGTCGAGCGTCTGCTCCGGCGTGAGCCCGCCGTCGACGCCTTCGAGCATCGAGACGCGCATCCCGACGATCGCCTCGGGCGCGGCTGCGCGGACGGCGGCGATCACGAGGTTCGGGAAGCGCTCGGGTGCGCCGAACTCGTCCGTGCGGCCGTTGGTGCGCGCAGACATGAACTGGTGGATGAGGTAACCGTGGCCGCCGTGGATGCTGATGACGTCGAACCCGGCCTCGACGGCGCGGCGCGCCGCGTCCCCGTACGCGTCGACGAGGTCGTGGCACTCTTGGGTGCTGAGCTCACGCGGCAGCTCGCCGCCGGCGACCTCGCACGGCACCGGTGCCGGGGCGACGCACGGGAACCCGGTCACCACGGACTGCGCGGTGCGGCCGCCGTGGTTGATCTCGACGGCGGCGAGGGCGCCCTCGGCGTGGATCGCGTCGGTGAGCGCGCGGAACCCGGGGAGTACGGCGTCGTCGTGCAGCCCGAGCTGGTGGGTGCGGCCCTTGCCGTCGGCGCGGACGTAGGTGGCCTCGGTGGTCACGACGGCGAGGCCGGCCCGGGCGCGTGTGACCAGGTAGTCGGCGTACTGCTCGGTGACGCGGCCGTCGGTGGTGCCGTAGTTGCGCTCCATGGGCGAGGTCCACAGCCGGTTGCGGAGGGTGCGCTGCGGCCGGCCGTTGCGGCCGAGGACGAGCGGGGCGGCGGCGTTGCGGGTCATGAGAGGGCTCCTTCGCGTGCGAGGACAACGGGGCGGCCGGTGCGGGACGACTCGTAGACGGCGAGCAGGATCCGGAGGGCCGCAGTGGCATCGCGTCCTGTCACGGCGGGTTCGCGGCCCTCGTCGCCATTGGCGCCGAGCGCGTCCACGAACTCGCGGATCTGGGCCGTGTGGTGGGGGACGAGCTGGCCGTTGATCGTGGACAGGTCCACGTTGGGAGCGGTGCCGGCCGGATGGGCGGGCTCGGTCTCGATGGTCCCGCCGCGCGCGAAGAGGGTCACGCGCCCGTCCGTCCCCTCGGGGAACTCGGTCAGTTCGGCGGTTGCCCCGGTCTCCCCCGTGACGCGGATGCCCACGCCGAGGCTCGGGGTCGCAGCGGTCGACGCCGACAGGGTCGCCATCGCGCCGGAGGCGAACCTCAGGACCGCGGCGGCGGTGTCCTCGACCTCGATGTCGTGCCGGAAGGTGGCGATGTGCCCATGGACCTCGGTGACCTCGCCCATGAGCCACTGCAGGAGGTCGATGTAGTGGATGGCCTGGGTCATGAGGACCCCGCCGCCGTCCGTGGCCCACGTCCCGCGCCACGGGGTGGCACCGTAGTACGCCGGCTCGCGGTGGAGCAGCACGGAGGCGTGGCCCAGGATGGGGCGGCCGAGCGTGCCGTTGTCGACGGCGGCGCGGAGACGCTGCGCGGCCGGCCAGAAGCGGCGCTGGAACAGGACCCCGAGACGCACGCCCGCGGCGTCGCACGCGGCGACCATGCGCTCAGCGGAGGCGAGGTCGATCGCGATCGGCTTCTCGCACAGCACGTGGACGCCCGCCGCGGCGGCGGCCAGGACCACGGCCTCGTGGGTGGGGTGCGGGGTGCAGACCGAGACGATGTCGACGCCGGCAGCGAGCAGCTCCTCGACCGAGCCGAACGCCTGAGGGATCCCCCAGCGCGCGGCGGTCTCGCGGGCGCGGTCGGGGTCGACGTCGCACACCGCGACGACAGCGGCCTCGGGAATCGCGGCGAAGGCCTCGAGGTGGTTGCGGCTGATCGCGCCGCAGCCGACGATCCCAACTCTGTACGGGGCAGTCATGGGTGGTCCTTTCGGGCGGTCAGTCGGTCTCGGCCACGAGGTCGAGGAAGTGGGCGCGCATCCGGGCGCGGTCGGCGGGCAGGCCGGTGAAGAGCTCGAACGAGTCCGCGGCCTGCGCCACGGCCATCCACCCGCCGTCGAGCACGCGGCACCCGGCGGCGAGCGCGGCCTTGACGAGCTGGGTGGCGAGCGGACGGTAGACGACGTCCGCGACCCAGTGACGCCGCATGAGCGCCGAGGTGTCGAACGGGGTGCCCGGGTGCCCGACCATGCCGATCGGCGTGGCATTCACGACGCCGTCTGCCTCGCTCAGGCGCGCGAAAACCTCCTCATGGGCGACGGCGGCGACGCGGCTGCCGCTCCCCGGCTCCCCCAGACGCGCAGCGAGGGCAGCGGCGCGGGCGGGATCGACGTCGGCCACGAGTAGTTCCCGGACGCCCGAGTCGAGGAGTGCGCGGGCGACGGCGGACCCGGCACCGCCAGCGCCGACGAGCACCACGGTTCCGAGGGGCACGCCCGGGAGGCCCTCGGCGAGCGCGGCGCGGAAGCCGGAGTGGTCCGTGTTGCGGCCGGTGAGGCGTGAGCCCGGGTGGGTGCCGCCGTCGTGCGCGGCACTGTCTGCGGGGTCGGCGGGGTCGGCATCCACAGTGACGGTGTTGACCGCCCCCAGCGCCCGCGCATCCTCGGAGAGCGCGTCGAGGCCCGGGATCACGGTCTGCTTGCACGGGTGCGTCACGTTCAGGCCGGTGTAGCCGAGGCGGCCGGCGTCCCGGGCGAGCTGGCCGGCGTCCTCCGGCGTGAGGCCGAGCTCGTCGAGGTCAAGGGCGCGGTACGCGTAGCGGAGGCCCTGGGCGGCGGCCTCGCGCTCGTGCAGGAGCGGCGAGAGCGAGCCGGCGACGTTGGCGCCGATCAGGCCGATGAGCTGCGGCCGGGGCGGGCGGGGGCTGGGAGCGGTGGTCATCAGGCTGCGGTCTCCTGGGCGGTCTCCGCGGGGGCCGGGGCGGAACCGCGGCGTGCGGGCTTGAGGCCGAGCTGGGCCTTGGGCGTGCGGAACGTCTCACGGGCGGTGAGGGCCGCGACGGCGGCGACGGCGCAGAAGCCGACCGTCATCCACGCCACCGGGCCCCAGTTGGCCGGGTCCCCGGCGGTGAGGGCGGTGCCGATGGCGGGGGTGAAGCCGGCCACGAGGAGGCCGAGCATGAGGCTCACGGCCATGCCGGTGTAGCGGGTGCGGGCGGGGAACAGCTCGGGGAAGTACGCGGGGTAGACACCGTTGGGCATCGCGTAGAACACGCCGGTGAGGGCGATGGCAGTGGCGAAGATGAGCGCCCAGTTGCCGGTGCCGAGGACCGTGAAGAACGCGAAGACGAGCACCGCGCTGCCGATGGTGCCGGTGATGAAGACGGGCTTGCGGCCGATCCTGTCCGACAGCAGCGCCCACATCGGCTGGGTGAAGACGGTGACGAGGTTCGCGACCGCGATGACGGTCAGCATCATGGGCTTGTCGAGGCCCACGACCTGCGTGGCGTACGTGAGGGCGAAGACCGTGAAGACGGTGTTGACCATGGTCACGAGGGAGCTGAGGGTCACACGGACCACGTTCGCGAAGTCGTGGCGGAAGAGCGCGACGAGCGGGATGGCGGCGGTCGCGGCGTCCTCCTTGATCTCGGCGAAGACCTCGGGCTCCTCGAGCCTGCGGCGCAGGTAGAAGGCCACGGCCGTCACGACGGCGCTCGCGAGGAACGGGATGCGCCAGCCCCAGCTCATCAGCTGGTCCTGCGGGAGCATCGTGATCGGGATGAACACGACCGAGGAGATCACGATGCCGAACTGGATGCCGCTCATCGTGAAGCTCGTGAAGAACGCACGGCGGCCCTCCGGGGAGTGCTCGAGCGTCAGGGAGCTCGAGCCCGGCGACTCCCCGCCGGCGGAGATGCCCTGCACGAGGCGGAGGGCGACGAGCGCAATCGGCGCGATGGGCCCCACCGCCGAGTAGGTGGGGAGGCAGCCGATGAGGAACGTCGAGATGCCCATGAGCACGAGGGTCAGGACCAGGACGTTCTTGCGCCCCAGGCGGTCGCCGAAGTGGCCCCACAAGACGGCGCCGAGCGGGCGCGCCACATAGGCCACGCCGAGCGTGGCGAAGGAGAGCAGCGAGCCCGCAGCGCCCGCATCGGGGAAGAACAGCTTCCCGAAGAAGAGGGCCGCCGCCGAGCCGAAGATGAAGAAGTCGTAGTACTCGAGCGTGCTGCCCAGGAAGCCGGAGAAGGCCGCGGTCTTCGCGGCGTGGGACTTGGGTGCCACGGATGTCGACGCTGACATGGTGCTCCGTTCAGATGCCTTTCGTGCCACTCACGGGATGTGGTGGCTCATCCAGCATCGCCACGGAATTGTGGCGCGTCCAACACTTAGTTGGTCTCGCTCTATGTGCGATTAGCGCTTAATCGAGCCGGAGCGCTTTCTCTGCGCTGGGCGCGGGGCGCAAGGGCTGCCCTCCCCCGCTTCTCCTGTGTGGATTGACCAAGGAGAAGCGGCGATGGGCAGCACATGCGGGCAGCAGTGAACGGAACCTGCTACCGCGTTTCCCCCGCCTGTTCCTCGGCGGGCGGCGCTGGGGAGGCGGGGCGCGCCGTCGACCGCGGCCGGCGGACGGTGAGCAGGAAGGCGATAGCGCCCGCGAGGAACAGCAGGCCCGAAACCCACGTGTTGACGCGGAGGCCCAGGATCAGGTTGGCGTAGTCGGAGCGCATGAGCTCGAACGCGAAGCGCCCCGCCGTGTAGGCCGCGATGTAGAGGGCGAACACGCTCCCGGCGCCGAGCCTGAACCGCCGGTCCAGCCACATGATCACGGCGGCTGTGACGAGGCACCAGACCGACTCGTACAGGAAGGTGGGCTGGAAGTAGCCCAGGACCACGGGATTCCCCGCGGCGTCGATGACGGCCCGGGCGGCCTGGGGGTCCATCTGGTGGATCTCGAGCGCCCAGGGAAGGCCGGTCGGGTCGCCGTAGAGCTCGTTGTTGAACCAGTTGCCCCAGCGGCCGATCCCCTGCGCGATGAGGACGCCGGGCGAGATCGCGTCGGCGAACGCGATGAACGAGGCCCCGGCGCGCCGGCACCCGATCCACGCACCGAGCGCGCCGAGCGCCACCGCGCCCCAGATCCCCAGGCCGCCGTCCCAGATCGCGAACGCGTTCCACGGGTTCTTCCCGGGCACGAAGTACAGCTCGGGGTCGGTGATGACGTGGTAGATCCGGCCGCCGATGATCCCGAACGGGACGGCCCAGAGGCTGATGTCCAAGGCCTCGCCCGGCAGGCCGCCGCGGGCCTGCCATCGGCGGGTGCCGATCCACATCGCCACCGCGATCCCAGCGATGATGCACAGGGCGTAGAAGTGGATCGTCAACGGCCCGATCTGGATTCCGCTCACGGTCGGGGAAGGCAGGGAGGCCGTCACGGCAAGGCTCGCGCTCACCGCGGGATCGTACCAATCCCAGATGACCCCGCGCTGGACACCGGACGACATCAGGCGGCAGCCCGCTCATGTGACGGTGGGCAGCACGCGCTCGGCGACCTCGAGCGCATGCGGGAGCACCCGCGACGGGTTCGACGGCGCCCACGCGAGCCCGTGCCGGAGGTACGGCTGCGCCGCACCCGCCAGCGGAACGTACACCGCTCCGTGCGGGAGGATGTCGCTCATCCCCTCACTCACGAGGCTCACGCCCATGCCGGCGGCCACGAACGTGAGGATCATGAACGGGTCCCCGATCGTCTGCACCACGCGCGGGCGGAACCCGGCGGCGACGCACGCCGCCGTCGCCGTCCGCTCCAGGTCGGAGCCGCCGCCGGACGGCATCATGATGAAGTCCTCGTCGCGCAGCTCGCCCAGGTCGAGTGTGGCCCGCTGGGCGAGCGGGTGGTCCACGGGCACGACGGCGCCGAGCGCCTCGCGCGCGATCAGCCGGGACGCGAGCGGGGACGGGTCGAGCGGGAGGCCCACGAAGGCCAGGTCGAGCGTGCCCTGCTGGAGCTGCGCGACGGCGTCGCCCGTCACCACCCTGCCCTGGAGCGAGAGGACGACGTCAGGGTACTGGCGCCGCAGCGCCCGGGTGAGCCGCGGCAGGGTGCGATGGTTGATGGCACCGGTGAAGCTCACGGTGAGGTGCCCGTAGACCGTGCCGACCGAGGCGTGCGCGGCCTGGCGCGCCACCTCGAGCTCCTCGAGCGCGCGGTACGCGTGCGGGAGCAGCGAACGCCCCGACGCGGTGAGCGAGACACTGCGCGTGCTGCGGTCGAACAGGGGGACGCCGATGTCCTTCTCGAGCTTGCGGATCGTCTGGCTCAGCGGCGACTGTGCCATGTGCAGCCGGGACGCCGCGCGCCCGAAGTGCAGCTCCTCCGCGACGGCGACGAACGCCTCGAGCCACCTGATCTCCACGTTCCCATTCAAGCATCGGGGCCGGCCCAGCGATGGGTAGTGTGGAGGGCGTGACCGCGACCAGGGACTCCGACCAGAAGACACGCACCCACGGAGTCCCGAACCGGGTCCTCATGGGGATCGGCTTCCTGTCCTTCTTCGACCGGTTCGCCACTCCCCCGATGCTCCTCGTCCTGGCCGACCGCACGGGCCTGTCCCTCGGCGAGGCCGTGGGGCTCGTGGCCTGCTACTCGCTCCTGTACGCCCTCGGCCAGCCGCTGTGGGGGTTCGTGAGCGACCGGTTCGGCCGCGTCAGCGTGCTGCGGACGGCGCTGACGGGCCTGCTCATCGCCGCCGCGGCGAGCACGATCCTCAGCTCCTACGTCCCGCTGCTCCTCGCCCGCTCGGCTGCGGGCCTCATGGCGGGCTGCCTCTACCCCACCCTCCTGACGATCATCGGCGACACCCGGACCGGCATCGAGAAGGCCCGGGGGCTGTCCGACCTGCAGGTCTACTCGTCGCTGGGGACCACCGTCGCGACCCTCGCCGCCGGCTCGCTCGCGGCCTTCACGGACTGGCGCCTCGTCTTCGGACTGCCGGCCCTGGGCTGCCTCGCGCTCCTGTTCTCCCTGCGCCACACGCACGACGCCGCCGCCCACCTCCGCGGGCCCGCGGACTTCCGCCGGGCCTTCTCGGGCGCAGCCCTCGGCGTGTACGGCATCGCGGTGCTCGAGGGCGCGGTGCTCATGGGCGTCCTGACGTACATCGTGCCGGCGCTCCAGGACGCGGGCGTCCCGATCGCGCTGGCCGGGGTGCTCGCGGCGGGCTACGGGGTGGGCGTGATCGTGGGCGCACGGATCATGCGGCGGCTCGTGCGGCGGTTCTCCCGCACTCAGCTGATGGGGATCGGAGGGGGCGTCATCGTCGCCGCCTATGCGGTGTCCGCGCTCTCCCAGGACCCGGCGGCCCTCACCGTGACCTCGCTGCTGATCGGTGCGACGAACGCCGTGCTGCACTCGTCGCTGCAGGGCTGGGCCACCGAGGTCGCCCCCGAGGCACGCGCGACGACCGTGGCCCTGTTCGCCGGCTCGCTGTTCCTGGGCAGCTCGCTCGGCACGTTCCTGACGGCCGGCTACGCCGATGAGCGGCAGTACGGGGTGATCTTCCTGCTCGGACTCGTGGCCGCGGTCGTGCTCACGGCCGTGGTGACTTTCGCGCACGCGGCGTGGGAGCGGCGTCGTTCACGGTCAGGGGCCTGATGCGCCAGTAGAGCCATGCCCTCCTCGCGTCCTCACCCGCTCAAGGCAGACACCCAGAGCGGCAGGAGCAGTATGTAATGCACGCGATCAAGATCGGTGTGCTCAAGGAAGGTATCGACGAACCACGGCCCGACGATGCCGTCATAGACGACGTCGCAGTGCCGGGCCAGGTGTCCGGCCGGTCCTCGGGTTCCTCCGCCAGCTGCGTGGGGAGCCACTGGGGGTGACGGGGTAGCGATGCCCTCCCTGGCTCCCTGAGCCGTCCCGTCCGAGGATAGGACCGGCGCTGTCCGGGTGCCTCTATCCGGTGGCGGAGATGTACTGGCGTCCGAGCCAGCGCCCGTAGGTGTCGGGGGCGTACAGCTGGTCTGGTGAGCTGATGTTGTGGTCGTAGCCGGCGAAGTTCGAGAAGGCTGCGGTCTTGGCATCGAGGTCCGCGCCGAAGACGTTCTGGTCCCAGTCCCCAGTGATGTAGGCGTAGTAGCCGGTGATGGAGTTGGGCCCGGCGTTGGCCTGGCTGGCCGCGAGGGCGAAGTTGGCGGTAGCCCAGTGGTCGCTGTGATCTCCTGTTTCCGTGTACGCCCCGGGCCAGGTCTGGGTGAGCACCTGCGTGGGCTTGAAGTCGGCCAGGAGCGCGGCCAGAAGCGAGATCAAGTCCTGGCGGCTGTACGTGTCGGAGCCGTCGACGAGGCCTGTGTAGGCGATGCGGCCGTCCCAGAGCTTGATGATGCTGTCGTAGCCGTAGGTGGCGGTGCCGGTCCCATCGATCAGCCCGTCCGGGATGTGCAGGAAGGCCACCTGGACGCTTCCGCCGTCGAGTCCCTGCCGCAGGAATGAGCGCCCCGGCACGCCTGTGGGCAGCGTCGACCAGGAGTTGGCGACGCCGGCCATCTGGGCGTAGGTGGAACGGATCCCCTCCTCGAGGGAGAGCCAGTAGTCCGATCCCTCGCCAGCCTCGCCCGCGGTGGTGTAGACGATGAGCACGGGCCGATTGGCCTGGACGGCGTGGAGGATGTCCGGGCTGAGGAAGAGCAGGTCGTCGTCGGTGTGGGCGACAACGACGACCACGGGTCCGGCGGCGGCAGCCGCGGGGGCCGGGGTGAGGCCCTGGAGCACACCGCCACTGGAGGCAACGATCGCCCCGGCGCCTACCAGCCTGACGAACGTCCGACGCGTCATCCCGGGCCGGGGCGACGCCTCCCGACATCGAGGTGGCACGGCTTCGGGGCCAGCCTGTGAAGCGGCAGGGACGGTGTCGTCGGCGGCCATGGTGTTCCCCCTGATGAGCATGTGAACGTGTGCGTGCTTGGTCTGCACACGAATGCATTGGGATTGGGGCACAATCAGCCCCTTTGGAGTGGAGAGGGCCAGCGGCGCCGGACCGTTGCTCGTGAGGAATTAGGGCAGGGCTCCCCGACTTCGGAGAGGCCGAAGACGACCGGTCAGGCCGGCGGCGCGAGATCGCCGAACGGGATAATGCCTTTCCGTGTCATGTGGACCTTCGGCTGCGAAAGCGGTCTGGAGAACGTCGGACTCATTCTGTGCTGCACTTCACAGCCAGGTCAATGAGTTTTCCAAGAAATGGCGCGCATTGACTGTGCGGCGACGTGAGGACCCCGCACCCGGGGCACGAGCGGGCCGTCGCGCCAATTGCGGCGCCCCGCTCTCCTTTCGGGGGGGGACACAATCTCCCCTTGGCGTGGTCTAATGAACGTGGTCTCAGACACAGTGGTGCCGCGGGGGGCTCCGGAGCCAATGGGGCGGCTCTTCCTTCGATGGCAGCCATGACCCGAGGAGAGCGCTCATGGCGTTCACTGTGGCGACGGCGAAGGTCAACATCACCCCCACGCTGAGTTCCAACCCCTACATGGCCGGCTACGGCACGGACGATGGAGGACGCCTCGCGACCAGCAGCACGCCCTACGAACCTCTCTGGGCGCGCGCCGTCGTCATCCGCGTGAACGGCAGCCCGCACCTGATCCTGAGCGTGGACATACTGGCGATTCCCCGCTCCATGCACCAGCGCATCCGCGCCCGCCTGGTGGCGCTGGCCTCGTGGGCCACCTCCGACATCCTGCTCCAGGCCACCCACACCCACAACGGGCCCACCCTGATCGACACCCTCGAACCGTTCTGCAGCTACGGCCTCGGCACCAGCGACATGGACCAGATCCGCTCCTACTCCTCCTGGCTCGAGGACCGCATCGTTCAGGCAGCCCAGAGCGCGCTCAGCGCCGCCCAGACCGACGTGGCCCTGGACTACCAGGTCATCCAGCAGAACTGGTCGGTGAACCGCGCCGGGCTTCCCTACGCCGAGACCGATGTGCCAGTCCTCGCGTGCCGCCGCTCCGACGGCACGGCGGCCGCGGTCATCTTCGGCTACGGCTCCCACCCGGTGGCCGCCGGCGACCGGTCGCTGTTCGACGGCGACTACCCCGCCGGCGCCTGCAACTACATCGAGAACCGCTCGAACACGTTCGCGCTGTTCCTCATCGGCCCCGCCGGCGACCAGAACCCTGCAGGCTCCCCCAGCTGGCCCCTGCGCGACCAGTGGGGAGACAGCCTGGGCTCGGCGGTGCTCAGCGCGGCGCAGGGCGCCGGACGCACGCTCACCGGACCGATCGACACCCAGTACCAAGAGGTCAGCCTGCCGCTGGACATCGACACCTCGGCCGGGAACCTCGCAGCGCTGCGCGACGCCTACGCCGCACGCCTTCCCAACCCCAGCGGCTTCCCCCCCTACTACGTCCGCCACGCGCAGACGATGATAGCGAGGATCGACTCCGGCAACGTCGCCACCAGCGTCCCGTCCCCGTTCCAGGTCTGGACCATCGGCGGCGGCACCCCGCTCCGCATGGCCTTCGTCGGCGGGGAGATGGTCAGCGGCTACGCCGCCTACTTCCGGTCCACGTACGGCGGATCGGCCGGGATCTGGATCGGCGGCTACGCCAACGAATCCTGCTGCTACATCCCCACCAGCGAGTTCTTCTCCCCCAACATGACAGCCGGCAGCTACGAGGGCGCCTGGGACACCGACAACCCGGCCATCGCAGGCGGCTCCATGACCGTCTACGGCCACATCGCCCACTTCCAAGCAGGGACGGACGGCGTCGAGTCGACCCTCATCAACGCCCTGACCAGCATGCTGGGCTGACAGAGCCGCAGCAGGAAGGGCCGGCGGGTCCCCCGAACCCGCCACCCCTTCTTCGAGCGCTCGCCCCGGCCGTCCTACGCCGGCGCGCCGGCGTCGATCCAGCGCCTCATGATGGCCGCCTGCGGAGCCTGAGGGGCCAGGACGAGCACCCCTTGGACGATCGGGGCGCCGACCCGGCGGATCCCCGTCTCGACCGTGCGCTGGTCCAGGCGGGTCGCCGCGGTGACGATGGCGAGGCAGACCTGCTCCCGGCTGCCGTTCGCGCCGGCGGCGATGGCAGCGTCGACCGCCGCGTTCTCCTCGGCGGTGAGGACCTGGGGCCGCGGGCCGACGTACTTGACCTGGCAGGAGGCGACCTCCAGGTAGCGGCTGTTGGACCAGAGCTCCTCGAGGCTCGTCAGCTCGGGAAGGCTGGTGCCGTCGTAGAGCGTGGACGCGAACAGGTACACGGTGGGCCGCTCGAGCCTCTCCTTGGCAGTGTCCGGGGGACTCTTCCGGGCCACAGGGACCGCCGGCGCCGCCTGCGCCCCCACGCCCGCCCACGCGGCTGCTCCCACCCCGACTCCGATTGCGAACAGCTGGACAGCGCGACGCCTGGAGATATCCACGAACACCCCCGTGTTCTTTGGATGCTCCCCAGCAACGCATGTATTGGCTGCAAGGGCCGGCCAGCCCTGCTAGTCCATCTTCCACCAGATCCCGCACTTGTCACCAGTGAATTTCTGCCCCTCTGCCAGTGCAACGTGCCCGGAGTCCGTCGACCCTCCGGCCGCCGTCTGGTCACCCGTCGCCGAGAACACACTCCATCGGCATGCTTCAGAGGGCTTGAGCGCGCCATGGCTTCCGGCAGCGACCTCGGGTCCGACGGCATGCGTCCCGTCCCCGAACCGCTCGCCCGCTGCCCAAGCTTCGATGATCTTCCCCTGGGGGGCATCGGGGCAGAGCGTGGCCGCCGCCCGGAGCATGTCCCTGCTCTCGGCGGCAAAGCCGTCGGGCCCCGCCTCGTCCGGGATGCGGGTACAGAGCCGCGTCGCCTCGAGGATCGTGTCCAGCGCGGCGTCCCCCGTTGCCTGCCCTGGAGCGGCGATCGCCACGACGGCGGCCTCGTTGCCTTGGGGCTCATACGGCCGGCTGCCCTGATAGTCAACCGTGCACTGCTTGATGCGGACATAGTCCGTGCTCGCCCAGACCTGCTCGAGGCTGTACCGCGAGATGTCCGGCGAGCTGTCCACGTGGGTGCAGGTGATCAGGAAGCGCAGATCCTCCGCCGCGAGCGTCGTGCCAGGAGCGGAGGACGGACGGGCTGCGCCGGAGGAGGACGACTGCGCGTGGGACTTCAACGGCGTAGCTCTGACACAGGACGTACCCGATGGGCGTTGATGTTGAGCCGGCTGCCGAGGCCATGGTGGAGGAACTGGACGTGGCCGACGGCGGGGAGGCCGGGCGACCTGCCGTCGCGGTCGTGGACAGGGCGCTGATCGCGCAGCTCGTAGGCGACGCGCAGCGGCGCGGGCTCGCGATCGACGGCGAGGGCGGCCTGCTGGCGCAGCTGAATACGGCTCGTGCTCGAGTCCGCCCTCGAGGGCGAGCTGACCGCGCACCTGGGCTACGAGAAGCACGAGCTAAAGGGGCCGCTCCGACCGGTTCTGGGTCTCGGAGCCGGTGCGGTGTGCGCCATGGAAGGGGATAGCTCGGGGGACATGTTCGGCGGGCCGTGACGGCAGGGTGCACGACCGCCTGTGGGATGCGAAGATTCCGCTATGCAGAGCAGCGCCGCTGTAAGGCCCAAGGCCGCCGGGTCCTCGCGGCCCGTCTCGCACTATCGCCCGGAGATCCAGGGCCTCCGGGCCGTCGCCGTGCTGATGGTGGTCGTCTACCACGTCTGGCTCGGGCGGGTCTCCGGCGGTGTGGACGTCTTCCTGTTCATCTCCGCCTTCCTGCTCACCTCCCAGTTCATCCGGCGGCACGACGACGGGGCCAGGGTCAACCTGCTGGAGCACTGGCTCCACGTGTTCAAACGTCTCCTGCCCGCCGCCGCCGTAACCCTCGGCGGGGTGCTCGCGGCCGGAGCCGTCTTCCTGGCGGACACTCGCTGGAACCAGCTCATCGACCACACCCTCGCCTCCCTGTTCTACGTCCAGAACTGGGTTCTGGCCGGCGAGTCCGTCGACTACTTCGCCCAGAACAAGGGGACGGCAAGTCCGCTGCTGCACTTCTGGTCGCTCTCGATCCAAGGGCAGGTCTTCCTCCTGTGGCCGCTGATCCTCGTCGTGGCAAGCTCGGTCTCACGCCGGACGCGGCTCTCCCACCGGGGGCTGCTCTGGGGCGTGTTCGGCCTGGTGTTCGCCGGGTCCCTGGCGTTCTCCGTCTGGGAGACCGGCGCGAACCAGGCCTACGCCTACTTCGACACCAGGACCCGCCTGTGGGAATTCGCCCTGGGCTCCCTGCTCGCCCTCGCCCTGCCGCACCTGCGCCTCCCCCGATGGTTCCGGGTGGTGCTTGGCTGGGCCGGGATCATCGCCATGCTCGCCTGCGGGATCGTCCTGCAGGTCCAGCAGGAATTCCCCGGATACCTCGCGCTGTGGCCCACCCTCTCAGCCTCGGCCGTCATCGTCGCCGGCAGCACCGGGGCGCCGGGCTCGGCGGACCGGGCCCTCTCGGCCCCGGGGATCGGCTGGCTGGGTGGCATCTCCTACGCCCTCTACCTCTGGCACTGGCCGCTGCTGGTCATCTACCTCGCACAGACCGGGGTCGAGCGGCCGGACCTCGTAGCGGGAGCGGGCATCATCTTCCTCTCGATCGTGCTCGCCTGGATCACCACCGTCCTCGTCGAATCCCCCATCCGCCGCTGGAAGGCCGCCGACCGCGGCATCGTCCGGCCCGCCACGGCGGTCCTGGTGTGCCTGGCCCTCGTGGCCGCCCCCGCCATCGCCTGGCAGTCACAGCTCTCCTCGAGCGCGGCCCAGGCCGAGCAGGTCGGCGGCGAGCAGTACCCCGGCGCGGCCGCGCTCGACGGCGCCCCCGTCCCCGGGAACGTCCGTCCCCGCCCGGAGCTCTCTGCACTGGGCTCGCAGTGGCCCCTCTTCGCGAACTGCACCGAGGACAGGGCGACCAACGAGCACCAGTGCGACAACGGCGTCGCGCACGGGGAGAAGACGATCGTCATGCTGGGCGACTCCCACCCCTACATGTGGTCCACTCCGTTCCTGACAATGGCCAAGAGCCGCCACTGGCGCGTCGAGGCGACCGGCCGTGGCGCCTGCCCGCTCTCGGACGCGGCAGCGGACCCCGAGTGCGCCGCATGGATCGCCAAGCACGTCGACGAAGTCATCGCCAAGCACCCGGACATGGTCGTCACCGTGAGCACCCGCGCCTCCTACTCCGCCGAGGCCACGGAGTACCTCGACCCCGGCTGGGAACGCACCATCCGCAGGATCACCGCGGCGGGGATCCGTGTTGCCGCGATCCGCGACACCCCACGCTGGGAGGACGCGGACCTCTCCGGCCCCGAATGCCTGGCCCGGCACCGCACCGACCCGGTGGTCTGCAGCATCGAGGAGTCCTCGGTGCTCGCCGCCCAGGACCCCACAGAAGCACTCCAGAAGACCATGCCCGAGGTGGCCTTCCTCGACTTCAACGACTACTTCTGCCGCGGCACCACCTGCCCCGCCCTGATCGGAAACGTGGTGGTCTACCTCGACGCCAACCACGTGACCCGCGCGTACATGGAGACCCTCACCCCCATCGTCGAACAGCGGTTCCTCGCTGCCACCGGCTGGTCATAGACGCCGGCAACTTCTCCCGCTGCACCGCATCCCTGTAGCACACAGAAGTGGTCCACTTCACGGTCTCCGGAAAGCATTCATCCGGAGAGAGGCTAGAGTTCGACCTCAGTTTCCCCCACTCTCAGGTTCGCCTTGGAACGTCATTGGGGTCCGGGGCAATGGCGCCTGTCAGCAACATACCGGGAAGGAAGCCATGCTCAGCGTCGGGACCAAGACCGTCCGAACGATTCAACATGCAAAGGGAACTGCAGGTCGGCTGGCCGCAGCGCCTCTCAGCCGGGGCCGTGCGGGGGCTGCGGCCGTGTGGCTGGCGCTGGCCAGTTCGGCCTTTGCCCTCGGCGAAGCCGGTTCGCTCATCGGCCTGCCCGCGCCCCATCTTCTGCTGGCTCTGCTCGTCGGGGCCGCAGCCGCCCTCTCCGGGGCCACGAAGCAGCAGCTGCCCAAGCCAGCAGCTGTGGCCTCCCAGGCCGCCGTCGGCGTACTCATGGGAAGCTACATCACTCCTGCCGCCCTCCAATCAGCGGGTGCCGCGGCCCTCCCCATGACCGGGGTGACCATCCTGACGATCGGCCTGTGCCTCGCGGCCGGATCCCTCTTCGCGCGATGGGGCAGGACGGGCCTAGCCGACGGTGCACTGAGCCTCGTGCCCGGAGGGTCCGCCGCCGTCGTCGCCGCCGCGGACGATCTCGGCGCCGACTCCCGGCTCGTCGCCTTCTCGCAGTACTTCCGGGTCGCACTCGTGGCGTTCACGGCACCCCTTGTGGCCTTCGCCATGCACCCGACCACCGGCGGGAGCGTGGGGACCGAGAGCGCCCCGCTCTGGAATGATCCCCATCGGATCGTCCACCTGTCACAGAACCCGCACCAGCTCCCGGGCCTGCTCATGCTGGGCGCCGTGTGCATCCTCGGGGTCAGGGCCGGCAGGCGCCTCTCGATGCCAGCCCCCGCGCTCCTCGGGCCGATGGTCATCACCGCACTGTTCGTCTTCACCGGCACCGCGCAAGGGTTCGCACCCGATGGGGTGCTGCGCAGCCTGCTCTTCGTCCTGGTCGGCCTCGAAGTGGGCCTCAGGTTCACGTGGTCCTCCGTGCGGACCGTCGGCAGGCTCTTCCCCCACGTCCTCCTCTGGACCGTGGCTGTCTGCCTCGCGTGCGGGTTCCTCGCCTGGACATTCTCGGCGGCCCTTGGCCTCCCGCTCCTGGACACCTACCTCGCGACCACACCAGGCGGGATCAACGCAGTACTCGCCACGGCCGCGTCCTTGGACGCCAACCTCCCCGCCATCTCGACGGCCCAGAGCATCCGGCTTTTCATCGTGATGCTCTTGACCCCACCGCTGATCAGCTGGCTGGCCCACAGGACCCGGCCAACTCCGACATCGGCGACCGCCCCTGTTAAGCATCTCCCGATGGTGACCGAGGCCGCCGTCTCCTGAGACCGGCTCCGGGTGACCTGGCGCCTCTTCACCCCGTCAGCACGAGATCCGTGGCCCCCGGAGCGCCCGGTCCGCGCGGGTGGGCCCCGGCCAGGCGTCTGAGGGCGCGGGTCGGCTGAGGGGCCGGGTCAGAGCCCGGCCCGGTCGATCCTGCGGTGGTACCGCATGCCCGCGGCTCCGCCGAGGACAGCGCCTGCGAGCGTGATGAGGGCCGTGACCACCAGGACGATGATGCCGCCTGTGGTCAGCGTGCCCTCGTCCACGGGAATCCGGGGGAAGCTGTTCAGGGTGGAGAGGACGTTGAACTGGCTCCCCGCCACGACCACCAGGATCGCGAAGAGGATGGCGATGACCACGGCCCACAGCCACACGGCAAGGCCCTGCCGGGCACCGTCGAAGCGTGCCATCCGGCCCGCGACGTAGCCGCCGCAGTAGTAGGAGACGAAGAGGATCAGCGCCACGACCACGGCGCCGACGATGCCCACGGTCTGCCCCGCCTGGTTGGCCAACTTGGCGGGATCGGTCTGGGTGCCGACGCCGACTCCGGCCCCGGCCGCGGTGAGCACGGCGGTCAGGAGCACGGACATGCCGGTCGCGGTGAGCCACCCGAAGAAGGCCGAGCCGGCCTTCATGCCACCGAAACGCCTCCGCTGCTCGGCGGGGGTCAGCGCCTCGTCCTCGCGGTGCTCGCGGTCGTCCCGGTACTCCCGGTCGTCGCGTTCCTCGCGGTACTCCCGGTCGTCGCGGCGTTCCCTGTCCCAGTCGCGGTCCTGGCCGGCGGGCTCGCGGTATTCGTGGCTCATGGTCCTGCCCTCTTCCCGTAGCGGATGCTTCACTTCGGTGCTACCGCCACACTTCCCCGCCGCGGACCGACCCAACCATCGCGGCAGGGGCCTTCCGGTCCGGTGCGGCGAGGCCTACCCTGAAATGGTCCCGATGACTCGTCCCGCTGGGAAGCTGGAGGCTCGGTGAGGCGGCCCGAACCAGAGGAGCCTGCCATGTCCACCCACGCCGTCAACGCCGTCACCACCCTGAACGTGAAGTCCCACGACGACCCCGACGAGAAGCGCCGCCCGGACAAGTCCGAGATCGACCTCGTCACGGTGGGCGACTACACGATCGGCCGCTTCACCTTCTCGCCCGGCTGGAGCTGGTCCGGCTGCATCAAGCCCGTGGTCGGCACGGACAGCTGCCAGAACAACCACGTCGGCTACTGTGTGGCCGGCACCCTCGAGGTCCAGCTGACGAGCGGCGAAACCGCCACCATCACGGCCGGAAGCTCCTACACGATCCCGCCCGGCCACGACGCCCGCGTGGTCGGCGACGAGACCTTCGTGGGGCTCGAGTTCGTCAGCGCGGCGACCTTCGCCAAGCCCGAATGACAGGCACCATTTGACGGCGGGGGATGGGAGCGCAAACGTAGGCGGCATGGCTGCCGAGAAGCTCTTCACCCCCGTCGAGATCCGGGGCGTCCAGTTCAGGAACCGCCTCTGGGTGTCCCCCATGTGCCAGTACTCCGTGGAGCAGTGGGATGGGGTGCCCACTGCATGGCACCTCGCCCACCTCGGCTCGTTCGCGAGGGGCGGGGCTGGCCTCGTCATGACCGAGGCGACCGCGGTCAGCCCCGAGGGGCGCATCACGAACTGGGACACGGGCATCTGGAACGACGCCCAGGCCCAGGCGTGGAGGGACATCGTCGCGTTCGTCCACGCCCAGGGCGTCCCGGCCGCGATGCAGCTCGCCCATGCGGGCCGCAAGGCGTCCACCTACCGCGAATGGAGCGGGAAGGGCACCCAGGCCGTCGAGGACGGGGGCTGGGAGACGGTCGCACCGTCGGCCGTCGCGTTCGACGGCTACGCGACCCCGCGCGAGCTGACGGGAGACGAGATCCGGGGCATCGTCGCGGACTTCGCCGCCGCCGCGCGCCGGGCCGTCGACGCCGGATTCGACGCCCTCGAGATCCACGGCGCCCACGGCTACCTCGTCCACCAGTTCCTCTCCCCGCTCTCGAACCTCCGCACCGACGAGTACGGCGGAAGCCTGGAGAACCGCGCCCGGTTCCTGCTCGAGATCGTCCGAACCGTCCGGGCGGAGACGGGCGACGGCGTGCCCCTCCTCGTGCGGCTCTCCGCCACCGACTGGGTCGAGGGCGGCTGGAACCTCGAGGACACCGTGACGGTCGCAGGCTGGGCCGCCGCGGAGGGCGCGGACTGGTTCGACATCTCCTCCGGCGGCCTCGTGCCGGCCGCGAGCATCCCCGTCAAGCCCCTGTACCAGGTGGGGTTCGCGACCGCCGTCCGCAGCGGCGCCGGGGTGCCGGTGAACGCCGTCGGCCTGATCACCCGGCCGGAGGAGGCCGCGGAGATCGTGGACAGCGAGGCGGCGGACGCCGTGATGGTGGCGCGCGAGTTCCTCCGCGACCCGCACTTCGCGCTCCGCGCCGCACACGAGCTCGGCGTCGAGCTGGACTACTGGCCGCCGCAGTACACGCGGGCGAAGTGGCGCCGCGAACAGTGACCCAGCAAGCCGAATCGGCGTCCCACTCAATGGGACACTCCCTCCGAGGGTGCTCTCGGTCACAGCAGACTGGGCTGGACCGACCGACCGCCCTCGACGAGGAGAACGCCCGTGGCACTGTTCGCCGTCACGTACCAGTACACCGACAACCCGTCCGGCAGAGACCTGCACCGCCCCGAGCACGTCGCCTTCCTGGCGGCCCAGTATGAGGCCCGGCGCCTGATCGTCTCCGGCCCGACCGACGGGGGCGCTGGCGCGCTCCTGATCCTCGCAGGCGCCACCGCGGACGACGTCGAGGGCCTCCTCGACGCCGACCCCTTCTGCCGTGAGGGGCTCATCGCACGCCGGACGGTCACGGCCTGGAAGCCGTTCTTCGGCGCCGACCGGCTCGAGCTGAGCGAGGCCGCCCGATGAGGGTCGCCCGCACGGTCGCCGCCGAGACGGTCCGCTACGAGGAGGCGCCGATTCCACGCCCGAGCCGGGGACACGCCGTCGTGCGCGTGCGCAGCGTGACGCTGTGCGGGACGGACGTGCACATCTGGGAGGACGACTACGCCACCGAGCTCCCCATCGTCCAGGGCCACGAGTTCTCTGCGACCATCGCGGCCTTGGACCCTGAGGACGAGGGCGGCGCGTTCGCCGTGGGAGACGACGTCGCGGTCTCCCCCTACGCCGCCTGCGGCACCTGCTACGCGTGCTCCGTCGGACGGCCGAACGCCTGCGGGGCCATGAGCATCTACGGCTGCTACGAGGACGACGGCGCCCTGGCCGAGTACCTCCTCGTGCCGCTGGACCGCACTCGGAGGCTGCCCGCTGGGCTGCCGGTGGACCTCGCGCCCCTGTGGGAGCCGGTCTCGATCTCGCTGCAGGCCGTGCGCCGCGGGCGCGCTGAGGCCGGCGAACGCGTCCTCGTGGCCGGCGCGGGGCCGATCGGCCTGTTCGCGCTGATCGCGCTGCGCGAGGCGGGGTGCAGCGTCGTCGTGCTCGACACCGACCGCGAGCGCCTCGCCATCGCGGCCGAGCTGGGCGCGGAGGCCGTCCTGGCCGTCGGTCCGGGCTTCCCCGACGACGGCCAGCGCCGCAATCTCGACGAGTGGACCGACGGCCAGGGCCCCTCGCTCGTGATCGACGCGACGGGGTCACCGGCGTCGCTCGCCGCGGCGGTGGACCTCGTGGCGCCCGCGGGCCGGGTCGTGGCTGTGGGGATCAGCGACCGCGAGCTGACGCTGTCGATGCGGTCGCTGCCGATCAAGGAGATCGACCTCCTCGGCTCGCGCAACTCCCTGCACATGGAGGACGCCCTGGACCTGCTCGCCCGCCACCAGGACGCCTGCCGCTCCCTCATCACGCACCGCTTCGGCTTCCACGATCTCGACGCCGCGTTCCGCCTCCTGCGGGACCGCACCGTCAGGGTCGGCAAGGTCGCGATCGACCTCCCCGAGCCGTCCGGCAATGAGCCGTCTGGCGAGGAGCCGGCGCTCGCCGCGGCCTCCCGGGGGGATCGCGCATGAGCTTCCTGGCCGCTCCCCCACAGCTCGCTCCCCGCTATGACCTCGCCATCATGGGCTCCGGCGCCGCCGGTCTCGTCGCCGCGTGCCGGGCAGCGGCGGCGGGCCTCGCCGTCGTCGTACTCGAGAAGGCCACGCGCCTGGGCGGGACGACCGCAGCGGGCGGCGGCGTCATCTGGGCGCCCGACAACCCGCTCATGCCTGCCGGCAGCGACTCCCCCGAGGCGGCGGCAGCCTACCTGCGCGCGGCGACGGGCGGCGCGATGGCCGAGGAGGAGATCGGCTGGTACCTGCGGACGTCGCGGGAGGCCGTCGAGTTCCTCGACCGCGAGACCCGCGTGGAGCTCACGCCGCTGGACCGCCCGGACTACCACATGGAGTGGCCGGGCGCGGTGGCCGGGGGCCGCAGCCTCGACAACGACCCGTTCGACCCGGCCCGCTTCCGCGGCGTGCCGGGCCTCGCCGACGCGATCCGGCCCCCCACCTACCTGCCGCTCATCTCGATGAACGAGCGCGACCATCTCCACGGCGCCGCGCCCGACCCGGCACTGCTGGCCGGGCGCGCCGCCGCGGGGGTGCGCACGATGGGCGGTGCCCTCGTCGGAGCCCTGGTCGCGACCGCCGTCGAGCGGGGCGTCCTCCTCGCGGTGTCGGCGCCGGTGACGGGGCTCGAGCCCCTCGGGGGCGGCGCGGGCGGGGCGCACGACGGCGGCGGATGGCTCGTGCGGGTGGGCGACGGGGCCGCCGGCCCCGCCACCGCAGTGGCCGCGGGCGCGGTGCTCATCGCGTCCGGCGGGTTCGAGCGGAACCGCGAGCTCGCGGCGTCGCTCCTGAGGTTCGAAACCGCCGCGATCGGGGCGCCGTCGAACACCGGCGACGGGCTCCTGATCGGGCTCAGGGCCGGGGCGATGCTCGGCCAGACGGGCGCGATCTGGGGCGTCCCCGTGATCGCTCCCGAGGGGTGGGAGTACGACGGCGCGCCCACCGGACGGATGGGCAACGTCGAGATGACGCTCCCCGGCTCGATCACGGTCAACCCGGCGGGGCGGCGGTTCGTCAACGAGGCGATGAACTACCACGACCTCTCGCGGGTGTTCGCGAACGTTGACCCGGCGACGTCGCGGCCGGCGAACGATCCGGCGTGGCTCGTGTTCGATGCGGGGTACCGGGAGCGGTACCCCGTGGCGGGCAGCCCGGCCGGGACGGTGCCCGAGTGGATGCACTGCTCTGAGACGCTGGGCGGGCTGGCCGAGGCGATCGGCGTCGACGCGGGGGCGCTCGCGGCGACCGTGCGGAGGTTCAACGCGGACGCGCGAACGGGGACCGACTCCGAGTTCGGGCGTGGGTCCACGGAACAGGACCGGCACCTCGGGGACCCCACGGTGGGCCCGAACCCGTGCCTCGCCCCGCTCGAACGCGCGCCGTTCTACGCGGTGCGCATCCGCCCGGGGGCTCTCGGGACCGCGGGCGGCCTCGTCACGGACCTCGACGGGCGCGTGCTGGCGCCGTCCGGCGAGCCGATCGCGGGCCTCTACGCCGCGGGGAACTGCTCGGCCACGGTCTTCAAGGACGCCTACCCCGGCGGCGGCGCGACCTTGGGCTCGGCGGTGACAAAGGCCTTCGCGGCCGCGGGGCACGTGGTCGCGAGGCACGCAGCAGACGCACGCTCACCCCTTTCCGTCTGAAGGTCACGTCCTGAGGGTCACGTCCTGAGGGTCACGTCCTGCGCGTCGCAGACGATCTGACCCCCAGGACGTGACCCCCAGACGGAGGTAGGGACACCCGGGCGCTATCCTCGCCGGAGGGACACCGAACCCCACCTCCGTCAGAAGGACGTCCATGCCCCTCGCCCAGCTCGCCGCCGTCGTCGAGTCGCTCCGGTCTGCCCTCCCCGGCAGAGTGGAAACAGACCCCGACAGCCTCGCACCGTATACCTCAGACCGGTCCGGCCACCGCTCGTCGGGGTCACCCCTCGCGGCGGTCTACCCGCAGACCATCGAGGACGTCCAGGCCGTGTGCCGGATCGACTCCGCGGCGCAGGTGCCGATCGTGAGCCGCGGGGCGGGAACGGGCCTCGCCGGCGGGGCGGTCGCCGGACCGGCAGAGATCGTCCTGTCGTTCCGGGACATGGACAAGATCCTCGAGATCTCCGAAGCCAACCGGCTCGCCGTCGTCCAACCCGGGATCCTCAACGGCGACCTGAACCGCGTTCTCGCAGAGCACGGCCTGTGGTGGCCGCCGGACCCAGCCAGCAAGGACATCTCCACGGTCGGAGGCAACATCGCCATGAACGCGGGCGGGCTCCTGTGCGCGAAGTACGGCGTCACGCGGGAGGCGGTGCTCGCGCTCAAGGTCGTCCTCGCGGACGGCACCCTCATGTCCATGGGCCACCGCACGGTCAAGGGCGTCACCGGCTACGACCTCTGCGCGCTCATGATCGGTTCCGAGGGCACCCTCGGGATCATCGTCGAGTGCACCCTCAAGCTGCAGCCGCTCGTCAGCGGCGAGGTTGCGACACTCGGGGCGTTCTTCGCCACGGTCGACGACGCCGTCGCCGCCGTCACCGAGGCCACCAGACGCGGACACGTGGCCGCCATCATGGAGCTCATGGACGGGCGCACCCTGGACATCGTGAGCAGCCACACCGGCCACAGCCCGGCTCCCGGCGCCGGCGCCTACCTCCTCGCCCAGTGCGACGGCCCGGCTGCCCTCGCCGCGGCGGCGCAGCTCGCGGCAATTGCCCACGACGCCGGCGGCACCGTCGAGACCACCACGGATCCCGAAGAGTCACGGCGCCTCCTGGACTTCCGCCGCAGCGCGTTCCCGGCGCTCGAGGCACAAGGGACCATGCTCGTGGAGGACATCGCCGTCCCCCGCGACCGTATGGCCGAGGCGTTCGCAGCCATCCGGCGCATCGAGGAGACCTACGGCGTCGCCATCCCGACGACCTGCCATGCCGGGGACGGCAATCTGCACCCGACGTTCGTCTTCACCGGAGACGAGGTGCCGGAGCACGTCTGGCAGGCCGCCGGGGAGATCTTCTCCACCGCGCTGGAGCTCGGCGGGACCCTCACGGGCGAGCACGGCATCGGCCTGCTGAAGCGCCGCTGGCTCCAGGACGAACTGGGTGAGGAGCAGTACGACCTCCAGCGGCGGATCAAGCAGGTCTTCGACCCGCAGGGCATCCTCAATCCGGGGAAGGTCTTCCCTCCTGCAGACTGAGGATGGCGCGGGTCACCATTGACCCGCGTTCTTCCGCCGAATTACCGTGTGGACCACCCATTCCCACGATCCTGGCTCCTTGTCAGCGGGGTGCTAGCCGGACGAAGCGAGGAAGTCCTGGAACAGCAGCGCCATTCCTCTGCAGGCAGGGCCGGGGTGGACGACCAGCCGGCCCTGACCATCGACCAGTTGCTCATCCAGAGCCGTCTGGGACTCGAGCGGGTTCTACCGGAGGACTTGAACCGAGAGATGTCCGCGGGTGCCTTGGTCGTCGATACGCGGCCGGCCGATCAGCGCGAGCGCGACGGCGAATTTCCGGGGGCAATTGTCATTGACCGCAACGTCCTCGAATGGCGTCTCGACCCGTCCAGCCCCTCCCGGCTGCCCATCGCCGACGACCACAGTCGCCGGATCGTGATCGTCTGCAACGAGGGCTACAGTTCAAGCCTCGCCGCCCACACGCTGCAGCGGCTCGGGCTGACCAGAGCGACCGATCTCGTCGGCGGCTTCCAGGCGTGGCTGGCGCTTCAGAACCAGATCAAGGACTGAGCACCCCCGCATCTGCCCCGCCGACTACACCGCGCGGAGGTGCTCGTGGTTCCGCACGAGCTCGAGCAGGGCGGACTCCCCCGCCCGCGTCCTGGCCAGCCGCTGGTGCTCTGTGGGGACCGCGATCCAGTACGTGCGCTCGATCTTCGTCTGTTCGACGATCCGTACCAGTCGATCGTCTCCCGCGGCCACGAAGTCCGGGAGGACGGCGATCCCCAGGCCCGCGACGGCCGCCATCCACTGGCCGGTGACGTTGTTGGTCTGGATTGCCGGACGGACGCCGGGCAGCGCGCTGTCGAGGAACCGGAGGGCCGGGATGTCGAGCAGGGCGTCGACGTAGCCGATGAGCGGATGACGGCTCACCTCGGCGAGGTCGAGGGGCCGTTCCTGGCGTGAGAGGTACTCGCGGCTCGCGTAGAAGCTCAGCCCGTACGTCGCCAGCCGCCGCGAACGCACCCCCCGCGTCGTCGGCTCTTCGAGCGAGATGCCGATGTCGAACTCGCGCGTGGCCAGCAGGTTCAGGCGCGTCTCCGTCACGATCTCGACAGTGAGCTCGGGATGGTCCGACCGCAACCCTCCGACCCCCGGCGAGAGCACGAAGGCGCCGAAGCCGTCAGGTGCTGCGATGCGCAGCGTTCCCGACAGGCGCCCACGGGCGGAGCCCAGCTCCTCGGCTGCGGCGAGCAGCGACGATTCGACCGCCTCCGCATGCACCAGCAGCCCCCGCCCGGCCTCGGTGAGCTCCCACCCCTGAGGCGTGCGGTCGAAGAGCCGCGTCCCGGCCGCCCTTTCCAGCTGGGTCACCCTCCGGCCCACTGTCGTGTGCTCGACGCCCAGCCCTCTGGCGGCCGCGACGAGCCGCCGTGTGCGGGCGACCTCGAGGAAGAAGCGCAGGTCGTCTGCTTGGATCACAGCCTCACTCTACGAGTGCTGTGCAATCGTGCACAGGGCAGTACTGAATTGCCGCTTGTCCGTGGCGTCAGCCGCACAGAGACTGGAAGACGTGCCGGGCACCAGGTGTGCCGGGCCTCGACGACGAGCGGGAGGCACGCGATGACCTTTCAGATTTCCCTGCCCCGACTGATGAATGTGGGCGCCGGAGCGGTCCGGGAGCTGGGCACAACCGTGCGGGACCTCGGGGCGCAGCGGCCCCTCGTGGTGACGGACGCCTTCATGAAAGAGTCGGGAACGGTCGACGCCGCTCTGGCCTCCCTCCGCGATGCCGGTCTGGAAACCGGCCTGTACGCCGAGTGCATCCCTGATCCCACCACGGACTCCCTGCAGGCCGGCCTCGCCGCCGTGGAGGAGCACCGTGCGGACCTTCTGGTCGGCTTCGGCGGCGGCAGCTCGATCGACACGGCCAAGGCGCTCGGCTTCCTGTCCCAGAACTCCGGGCCGATGCGGGACTACAAGGCGCCGCGGGTCAACACCGGCCCCGCCCTGCCGGTGGTCGCGGTCCCCACCACGGCGGGCACCGGCTCCGAGGCCACGCAGTTCACCATCATCAGCGACTCTGAGACCGACGAGAAGATGCTCTGCACTGGCCCCTCGTTCCTGCCGGTCGGCGCTGTGGTGGACTACGAGCTGACCCTCTCCATGCCCGCCCGGCTCAGCGCGGACACCGGCGTGGACGCCCTCACCCACGCGATCGAGGCCTACGTGAGCCGCCGGGCCAACCCGTTCTCGGACGGGTTCGCCCTCGCGGCCATGAGCACCATCGGGAAGAACCTCCGCGCGGTCTACGCGGACGGCTCGGACCGGGCGGCTCGCGAGGCGATGATGCTCGCGGCGACCCAGGCGGGCATCGCGTTCTCCAATTCGAGCGTGGCGCTCGTGCACGGGATGAGCCGACCCATCGGAGGCCACTTCCACGTGGCCCACGGGCTGGCCAACGCGATGCTGTTCCCGGCGGTCACCGAGTTCTCCGTCCGCGGCGCGCAGGCACGCTATGCCGACTGCGCACGCGCCCTCGGCGTTGCGGACGCGGAGGACGACGACGCCGCGGCCGCCCAGGCGCTCGTCGACGAGCTCAAGGCCCTCGCCCGCGACCTCGCCGTCCCGACCCCCGAGTCCCGCGGCATCAGCCGTGCCGACTGGGAGCGGGCGGTTCCGGTCATGGCCGAGCAGGCCCTCGCCTCCGGCTCCCCCGGCAACAACCCTGTGGTCCCGACGTCAGCAGAGATCGAAGAGCTCTACCTCAAGATCTACAACTGACCCCCACATCCCAGGCATTCCAGCGAAAACAGGAGTACGAAGCACATGAGCATCAAGACCATTCCGCATTTCCTCAATGGTGAGGAGTCCAACGGTGTCGGGGAGCGGACGCAGCCGGTGTTCAATCCGGCCACGGGGGAGCAGACCGGGGAGCTGCGCCTGGCCGACCGGGCTGACCTGGAGGCCGCGGTGGCGAACGCGCGCAAGGCCGCCGAGGCGTGGGGGGAGACCTCCCTGGCCAAGCGCACCGCGGTGCTGTTCCGGTTCCGCGAGCTCGTCGCCGCGCACGTGGACGACCTCGCACAGCTGGTCACGGCCGAGCACGGCAAGGTCATCTCGGATGCGAAGGGCGAGATCGGGCGCGGCCTGGAGGTGGTCGAGTTCGCGTGCGGGATCCCGCAGCTGCTCAAGGGCGCCTACTCCGACCAGGCCTCCACCGGCATCGACGTGTTCTCCTACCGCCAGCCCGTCGGGGTCGTGGCCGGGATCACCCCGTTCAACTTCCCCGTCATGG